>JBBDXA010000249.1:3314-37829 GCA_040902585.1 Phycisphaeraceae bacterium | reverse complement strand
TCGGCGGACCTCGCCGACCCGTGGCACCCGTCGTTGCCGCGCTACACCGCGCGGAAGCAGGTGGCGATCGTCCTTCGCGAGGCCTGCCATGCGGGCACAAGGCCTGCGACGATGCCTAAGCCGACGGCGATGAGCAGACCCATGCCCAGCAGCGTGATATCCGCCTGGATGGGAATGCTCAGGCCGTCGATGGAGAGCGAGTACTGGCCGTACTCGATGACGCCCAGCGCGCCGAGCGTGCCGAGCGCTCCGCCGACGAGGCCGAGCGCGACGCCTTCGGTGATGATGAGTCGGCCCAGCAGCGAGCCGTTGTAGCCGAGCGTCTGAAGGATCGCGTGTTCCTTGATGCGATCCTGCACGGCAAGCACGATCGCGTTGCCCACCAGCGCGAGGACCGCCACGAGGCAACCCCACCCGAGATACTTCGCGAAGCCCACGAGCTCAATGATGTCGCTCGCGGCCTGGGCGACGAATGCCTTTTCGCTGCGCGTGGCGGTGGGGCTTTCTGCGAAACGAAACGCTTCATCGATCGCCGCGGCGACTTCGGTCATCTGGCGCGGGTTGTCGACCTTCACATTGAACTGCGTGACGATGCCGAGCTTGCGATCGACGGTCTGCTGAAGAAAATCCAGATGGACGTAGGCGACATTCTGATCCTGTGGTTCATCGCTGCGCACGATGCCCGCGACATAGGAGACGACGCCTGCCGCGTCGAAGCGGTCGCCTATTTTCAGGCCGCGACGACGGGCCAGCGTCTCGCCGAGCAGGGCGGCATCGCTGCGTTTACCCCACTCTTCGGCGGAGCCTTCGAGGATGGTGAAGTGCGGCACGTACTGGGCGATGAAGTTATCCTTCGGTACGCCGCGGAAGGTGACCACATCCAGGCTTGCGCGGCAGTTGTTCACGATGACCTTCATCGGTGTGACGCTCTTGACGCCGGCGATCTGCTCGATCTTGGGCAGGTAGTACTCCGGCAGCTTGCTGGTGAACGGGCAGTAGCGATCCTCGCGGTAGACGACGAGCGTGTTGTCCTCGGCTGACTGTTCGGTGGCGACGGCGACGCCGCGCTGCATGGATTGCACGGCAACGAAAAGGAACATGGCGACCGCCACGCCGCCGAGCGTGAGCAGCGTGCGCGCGGGGCGGCGGATGATCTGCTTGAGAATGAGCGGGATGTAGCGTGGGGCGATCATGAATGCACCTCCTGAGAAACGAGTTGACCCTCTTCCACATGCGCCCCCGCCTCGACGAGCTTGCCCTTTTCCAGGTGCAGCGTCAGGTCGGCGAACTCGGCGGTTTTTGGATCATGCGTCACCATGATGAGCGTCTTGCCCAGGTCTTTGTTCAGGCGTGTGAGCAGGTGCATGATGGAAAGGGCCGAAGGCTTGTCGAGATCGCCGGTGGGTTCGTCGGCCACGATGATGGTCGGCTCGGTGACGATTGCGCGAGCGATGGCGACGCGTTGCTCCTGTCCGCCGGAGAGCTGGCGCGGGTAGTGATCGTGGCGATCGGTGAGGCTGACGAGATCGAGGGCGGTGGCGACGCGCTGGTGCCGCTCTTTGCGCGACATCTTGTGCAGGAGCAGGGGGAGTTCGATGTTCTCGTAAGCGGTCAGGACGGGGACCAGGTTGTAAAGCTGAAAGACGTAGCCGATGTATTTCGAGCGCCACGCGGCGAGCCTGCTGCGCGAGAGCGTGCCGATGTCCTGGCCGTCGATGATGAGCTTGCCGGAGGTGGGCTGATCGATGCCGGCGATCATGTTGAGCAGCGTGGTTTTGCCGCTGCCGCTGGGGCCCATGAGGGCGAGGAAGGAGCCGGCTTCGATGGACAGGTCAAGGCCGTCGAGCGGACGGATGACGTTGTCGCCCTTGCGGTATTCCTTGGTGAGGTTGTGACAGTTGATTAGAGGCATGGGTGAAGCTTTCAGCAATGAGCTATAAGCGGTCAGCGTGACGCTACTGCGAAGCGATCACCACGCGCTCGCCTTCGCGCAGGTTGTCGGGCGGGTCGAGGATGAGCGCATCGCCGGGGTTCAGGCCTTCGACCACTTCGATCCACCCATCCTGCGTCGCCCGGCCGAGGCGGAGCGTTCGCTTTGTCGCCGTCCTACCGTCAGGCGCGATGAGCCAGATGTCCGCCTGATCATTCTTTGCGTTCTGCAACAGCTTCTGCGGCGCGAAGGCCCGCAGAACCGTCTGTTTCACGGGTTCACTGCCGGGCGTTTCCGCCTGTTGCCGGGCGTAGAACTTCACGCGCGCCAGCATCTCCGGCTTCAGGTCGCTCGTCGGGTCTTCGATCGCGACTTTTACCTGGAGCGTGTTCTTACCGATGTCCGCCTGATGGACGACGCGGGTGATGCGGCCGGTGAAGGTACGATCGGGCAGGACATCGACGACGATCTGCGCCTGCTGACCGACGCCGACTTTCGCGGCATCACCCAGCGGCACATCGGCGCGGACCTGAAGCTTGCGGGGGTCGTAGAGGTGAACGACGTGAGCGGACATCTCCTCACCGCCTTCGGTCATGAGCTTGGAGCCGGGCGAGGCGAGGCGCGTCATCACGATGCCGTCGGCAGGAGCGAGGACTTCCATGCGCGTGAGCCGCAGCTCCGCTTCCTTCAAGGCCGCTTCGCCATCGGCGACGGAAGCCTTGGCGGTATCGAGGGCCTTGCGTTCGGCGATGCGCAGGCGGAGGTTTTCCTTGGCGGCAGTGAGTTCCGCTTCGTATCGTTTGATCTTTGCGTCAGCGATGCCGCGCAGGGTGCGAACGGAATCGACGGCCGCCTTCTGGGCATCGAGCCGGAACCGGGCCTGATCGACTTCCAGCGCGATGGCCGCATTGGCGGAGAGATTCTTAAGCCGCGCGTAGTTTACTTCCGCTTCGGCGAGTTTCGCTCGTTGTTCGACGATCTGGGCATCGATCTGCGCCAGCTCGGCCCGGCCTTCAAGGAGCATCGCCTCGGCCACGGCGACGGCGCGATTCCTGTCCACCGGGTTGTCCCACTCCGTTTGGGCGGCAGTGAGATCAGCATGGCGAAGATCGAGTTCGGCCTGGGCGCGGGCGGCGGCGAGCCTGGCATCATCAGGCACCATGCGAGCGACGACATCATTCTTCTTCAGGCTCTGGCCTTCGAGAACGAGGACATCGTTCACGGTGCCGCTCGTCAGCGCGGAGGCGAAGATCGGGAAGGGATCCGGCTCGACCCAGCCCGGTGCCTGCACGACGACGCTGCCGGCCGGCGTGGATGCCTGCGAAGAGACGAGCGATGTTTCGATCGACTTGCTCACGACGCGCACGACTTGGACCGATCGCGCGGGCAGCAGGACATCGCGGGCGGCGTAGGCGACGAGCGCGAGCGTGATGAGAAGGATCGCCGCGGGCAGGCCGATGCGCGTGAGCCACTTGCGGCGCGGCGGGGGTACGGTCGAGGCTCCCGACGAAGGGTCGAGCGCGGTGAGTGAACGGGATGCGGGTGCGGAAGGCATAAGTGTCTCGGTTGGATCGAAGGTACTGGATTGAGTTCCGGGTTCGACGGTGCCGGCTCGGGTGCCCCGGCTCGACGAGTCCGCGAGGAGACCCGTGCGAGTGGGTAAAATCTGCCGCTGCCCAGGTGAATCACTGGCGTCCGCACGGGTCTCCTCGCAGAGCCTCGTCGAGCCGTGGCACCCTGAGCTGGACGCATGGGTGACAGCATGTCACCACATGGCGCACGCACAGCGCAGGCACATTGCGCGCAGCGGATCGCGCGGGCCTTCAATCAGAGACAGGGGGGATGAAAGAGATCGAGCACCCAGTCCGACGGATTCGCCAGCGCGGGCATGGCGACGTCATCATGGGTGAGCGAGGCAGAGAAATGAATGCTGTCGATCGGCGCGGAGACCCACGCCACGGACATCGGCCCGACCACGCAGCAGGGGCAGTGATCGGGGCACTTCGAATCGTTTGACGGTATGGATTGAACAGGCGATTGCGCCGTATGGCACGCCATCATGGTTGCTGCGACATCATGCTTCGCGCAGCAGGATGGCGGTTGCGGCGTCGGCATTGCCTTCGCACAGGCATCGGATGTCTGCGTGCAGATGTGACCGGTCGAGTCAACCGTCATCGCCATGACGGGTGCCAACGTCACCGCGCCGATCATCGCCATGATCAGGCAAGGCAGCAGGATGGTTTCCATTCGTCGGTGCATGGCTTCGTTCGATACCTGGGCCAACCGTGGCCGGGTGCGGACTATTTCAATTCTCCCCTTTGAATCGCTCCAGTCAAGTTGGGGAATACGGAAAAGGATGCCCGGTGGTCGCGATGCAGTCAGACAATCGGCCTTTGCATCGACGAATCGAGGTTTGCCTCGCGGCGCACGTGTGGCCGCCTGAGCACTACAATCTCGCTCAGTCATGCGAATCGCTCTTGCCCAGACCAATCCGACCATTGGCGACATCCGAGGCAACACGGAGATGCTGCGTCGTTCAATACGCGAGGCAGGCGAGCGCGATGCGGACCTCGTCGTGTTTCCGGAGATGGCGATTCTCGGTTACCCGCCCAAGGACCTGCTGCTCAAGCCCGCGGTGATCGAGCAGAGCGAAGAGGCGGTGCGCGAGCTGGCGGCAGAGTGTGTGAAGATCGCCGCGATCATCGGCTTTCCGATGCCTTGCGAGAAATCGCCCGGCCGCTCGCTCTACAACGCCGCCGCCTTCTGCCAGGGCGGACTCATCGCGCATCGTCATCTGAAAAGTCTGCTTCCGACGTATGACGTGTTCGACGAGCTGCGCTATTTCGAGCCCGGCCCGCGCGTGGACCTGACCACCTTTCAGGGTGTGAAGCTCGGCATCAGCATCTGCGAAGACATGTGGAACGATTCCGAACTCTTCGCGCGACCGCTGTATCAGGACAACCCGATCGACGAACTGGCGACGCTCGGTGCCCAGCTCTTCATCAACTGCTCCGCGTCGCCCTTCGTCGTGGGCAAGCACGACTTCCGCGCGAAGCTCATCGGCCACGCGGCCAAACGCTTCGGCCTGCCCGTGCTCTATTGCAACCAGGTCGGCGGGAACGATGAACTCGTGTTCGACGGCTGCTCCTGCGCGTTCGATGCACAAGGCAATCTCATCGCGCAGGCGAAGGCGTTTGCAGAGGATTTGCTCATTGTCGATCTGCCGGAGCTGGGATTCAGTGATGGTGCTCGACCGACAAGCTGCGGCGGCGTGAGTTGGAGCGTCGGCGAAGGCGCTGCGGAGGCTGTTGCCGAGGGACGTGATGAAGCAGAAGCGACCGCGGCTTCCACCGGCCACCTCGATCATCCTTCCGCGTGGGCATCGCCGGCATCGAGTGCGTCTGCTCCTTCAAATGTCGCCGCCTCAACAACCGGTTCTGCTCGTACTCCCGCCGCATCAACTGCGCCGAAAGGCCGCATCGAACCCATCTGCCGCGGCATCGAATCCGTGTATCACGCTCTCGTGCTCGGCCTGCGCGACTACTGCCGCAAGTGCGGATTCAAGGCCGTCGTGCTGGGCTTGAGCGGCGGCATCGACTCGGCGCTCACCGCCGCCCTCGCCGTGGCCGCGCTGGGCAAGGAAAACGTGCGCGGCGTCGCCATGCCTTCGCGATTCAGTTCCGATCACTCCGTGAGTGATGCGAAGGATCTGGCCGCGCGGCTGGGCATTCAGTTTGATGTCGTCATCATCGAGCCCGCGCATGCCGCATTTGAAAGCATGCTCAAGCCTATCTTCAATGGCCTCGAGCCCGGCGTCGCTGAAGAAAACGTGCAGGCCCGTGTCCGCGGCGTCACGCTCATGGCCATGAGCAACAAATTCGGTTCGCTGCTGGTCACCACCGGCAATAAGAGCGAACTGGCGGTGGGCTACTGCACGCTCTACGGCGACATGGCCGGCGGACTGGCGATCCTCAGCGATGTGCCCAAAACCATGGTCTGGCAGCTTTCGCGATGGATCAACGAATCAGAATCCTCGCCGCTGCGCCAGGCGTATGGTAAGCCCGTGATTCCCGAATCGAGCATCACCAAGGTGCCCAGTGCCGAGCTTCGCCCGGACCAGACCGATCAGGATTCGCTGCCGCCGTATGACGTGCTCGATCAGATCATCGAGCGGTACGTCGAGCGCGAGCAGTCGGCTCGACAGATCATCGAAGAGACTTCGATCGATGTGCAGACAGTGCTTCGCATGGTGCGGTTGATTGATCTGAATGAATACAAGCGCAAGCAGGCGGCCCCGGGGCTGAAGGTGACCGGCCGGGCGTTCGGCTTCGGCCGGCGCATGCCGATTGCTCAGCGATACGACGCGCGGCATTCGGGCATATAGCCGCCGGCTTGCCGGCGGTGACGCAGCGTTCTCGCGATTGCCGAACCCACCCGCCGTAAACGGCGGGCTAAATGCCGCACGCCGGACATGTCGGATCGCGAAACGTGCGCAGCTTGTGAAACGTCATCGAGCGCAGGTCCATCTTCAGCAACCAGCCCGCCAGCGGTTCGCCGAGGCCGGCGATGAGTTTGATCGCCTCCATCGCGCCCAGGCAGCCGACCATGCCGGACACCGCGCCGAACACGGGAAACTCCCGCGTCCAGTTCGGCGGCTGCACCGGAAACAGGCAGCGCAGACAGGGCGATTTTCCGGGCAGAATCGTCGTGATCGTCGCTTCCATTTCGTACATGGCGCACTCGACCATCGGCTTGCGCTGCCGCACGGCTTCATCGTTCATCGCGTAACGCTCCTCAAAGAGCGGGGCGGCATCGACGATGACGTCCACCTGTTCCACGAGCTTCGCCACGTTCTGGTGCGACACATTCTCCGGCACGCCGACGACTTCGACATAAGGATTCAGTTCCTTGAGCCGCCGCGCGATGGATTCGATGCGCGGCTTACCGAGCCAGTCGTGCGTCATGAGCAGTTGACGATGCAGATCGCTGGGCTTGACGTTGCCCGCATGGGCGATGACCAGCCGACCGACGCCTGCCGCCGCGAGTTCGTAGGCGACGAGTCCGCCCAGCCCGCCACAGCGTGAGATGAGGACGGACGCGTTCTTGAGTTTTTGTTGACCTTCCACCCCGAAGCCGCGCACCCACGTCTGCCATTCGTAGATGGAAAGTTCCTCGGGTGAGAGATCGTGAGACGAGTCGGACATGAAAGGAAGTATACGTTTTCGCCGCTTGCGGCTTAGCGATGGGTCACGGCGCTAAGCCGCAAGCGGCACTGAATCAAATCTCCGAATCCCCCGACTCATCCTTGGGCGGCTCGGGCGGCGGCTGCGTCAGATGCTCCGGCTCCGATCGCTCCAGCGGCTTGTGTTGTTGCTTCTGTTGATCAACCACGCGCTGCTGAAACTGCTTCCACGTGTTCTTCAGCGAATCCAGCATCGGCACCACCTGCGCAGCCGAGAGAAACACACGCCGCGACACCGCCGACTGCGGGAAGAAGTTGGTGATGAAGTCGAACGAGAAGTCCGAAGCCGAATGCCCGATCATCACGCTGTTGCAATACGAACCGCTGAGCACATCGTCAGGCATTTTCAGATCGTCGTAGATCTCCTGGATCGAAGGCCGCCGTGCGTCGGGATCAGGCTTGGGCAACTTCGGCGGCGGGCCGAAGCGATCCTCGAAGCGCTTCAGATTCTCTTCCAGCGCGGAGATGAAGCGAGGCAGCACGCTGTGCGGAAGGACGATGCGGGCGGCGACCTGGTGTGGCCGGCCCATCCGCTGCACGAAATCCAGCACGAACTCCGCCTGGCCTGACATCACGATCGCGCCGGTGGAGAACACGCCGCGCCCCACGCCTTCGGGCACGCGCGCGCCGACCGCCCGGTGCTGCACCTGCTCGCTGCGCGTGCCGTCAGCGGAGTCATCGCCATCTTTCTCTTTGCCGCCGTCACCGGGATAGTAGGGATTGCTCTCACTCATGAGCAGGACAGCGTAACGCATGGGCCGGTCGTCGTCATCTCGCGGAAGCATGATGGCTACGTTGTGCCCTACAATTCAGGCATGCCTTCAAAGCCCGCGACTGGGAAGTCGACCTCTACCGCATCAAAGGTGATGAAACGCGTGATTCTCTACCCACTCCTCATGCTCCTGGGGTGGTGGATCCTCGCCTTCTTCATTCAGCGGTCAATGCTTTACCCGACGGGCTACGTGCGAGTGCCTGCTCGAGTGAACAAGCCTGCTGACCTGCGCGAGATCTGGATCGACACGCCTGCCGGCAAAGTCGAAGCGTGGTTCATCGCGGGCAAGGGCATCACGGCGGAGCAGCCGGGGCCGGCTGTGCTCTTCGCGCACGGCAACGCGGAGTTGATCGATCACAACCTCGACCTGCTGGGCGAGTATCGCAAGAACGGCATCAGCGTGATGCTATGTGAATATCGCGGTTACGGCCGCAGCGCGGGCTCGCCTTCGCAGAGCGCGATCACTGAAGACTTCATCCAGTTTTTCGACCTGCTCGCGGCGATGCCTGAAGTGGACAAGTCGCGCATCATCTTCCACGGTCGCAGTCTCGGCGGCGGCGCGGTCTGTGCCCTGAGCGAACATCGCAAGCCCGCGGCGATCATCCTGCAATCCACCTTTCGAAGCGTGAAATCCATCGCGGCGAAACTGCTGCTGCCTGCGTTCCTCGTTCGCGATCCGTTCGACAACGAGGCAGCCCTGACCAAGTTCGATGGCCCCGTCCTCATCTTCCACGGCACCCGCGACAGCGCCATCCCGCACAGTCACGGCGTCGCCCTCAGCAAGATCGCCAGGGATGTGACTTTCATCGAATACCAGTGCGATCACAACGACTTTCCGCCGAATGAGGCCATCTTTTGGCGCGATGTTGAAACCTTTCTCAAGGAAGTAGAGATGATGAAGTAATCCCGCGCTGGGTGCCACGGCCCGACGAGGCTTTGCGAGGAGGCCCGTGCGTGCGTCTACGGTGAACTCTCCACTTCGGCACGGGTCTCCTCGCGGACTCGTCGAGCCGTGGTACCCAATACAACGACCTGCATCCAACTGCTACACTCGCCATCCGCGAGAACACGCATGAGCAAGCCCACTGACATCCGACCGATCGCCGCGAGCCTGTACTTTCTGCCGATGCAGACGCGCGTGCCGCTGAAGTTCGGCACCGAGACGCTGACGCATGTCACGATCGCGCGGGTGAAGGTGACGGTGGAAGATCGACATGGACATGAAGCGGAAGGCTGGGGCGAGACGCCGCTGAGTGTGCAGTGGGTCTGGCCGAGCAAAGTGCCTTATGAAGAACGCCTCGCGGCGATGCAGGAGTTCTGCTGCGGGCTCTACGAGGAATGGGGGATGTCGGGCGGAGCGTACGGGCACCCGATCGAAGTCGGTCACGACCTGCTGCACGGGGCGCTGCCGATTTTCCTGGACATGTTCAATCAGACCGAGCGCGAAGACCGCGAGCCGATGCCGCACCTGGCGGCCCTGGTCTGTGCATCAGCGTTTGACATCGCCATGCACGATGCCTTCGGCAAGCTGGTGAATCGCCCGGTGTATGAGACGTACACAAGTGAGTTCATGTCGCGCGATCTGGCGACGTTCGTCACGCCTGCGGATGGCGCGGCGGTTTCCTTCGCGGGGCGGTTTCCGTGTGACTATTTGATTGCGAAGCCGCAAGCGGCGCTCAAGGCGTGGCATCTGGTGGGCGGGCTTGATCCGCTGGATGCATCAGAGCTTAAGGGCGATGAGCCGGACGATGGCTACCCCGTGCTGCTGGGCGACTGGATCGATCGCGATGGTTTGAAATGTCTGAAGATCAAGCTGCGTGGCAACGACGCGAAGTGGGACTACGATCGCCTCGTCAAAGTCGGCCGCATCGCCATCGAGCGCGGCGTGGACTGGCTCACGACGGATTTCAACTGCACCGTCACCGAGCCTGCTTATGTGAACGATATTCTGGATCGTCTGCGCGATGAGTACCCGCGCACACACGGCATGATTCTCTACGTCGAGCAGCCGTTCCCTTATGACCTGGAGGCTCATCGCATTGATGTGCATTCGGTTTCGGCGCGCAAGCCGCTGTTCATGGATGAGAGCGCGCATGACTGGCAGTTCGTCAAGCTCGGCCGATCGCTCGGCTGGACCGGCGTCGCTCTGAAAACCTGCAAGACGCAGACCGGTGCGCTGCTCTCGCTCTGCTGGGCCAAGGCCCACGGCATGACGCTGATGGTGCAGGATCTGACCAACCCGATGCTCGCGCAGGTGTCGCACGTTTTGCTGGCGGCTCACGCGGGGACCATCATGGGCGTCGAAACGAACGCGATGCAGTTTTATCCCGAGGCTTCCAACGCGGAGGCGAAGGTGCATCCGGGGCTGTATCGAAGGCGCAACGGCTGCGTGGATATCTCCACTATCCGCGGTCCGGGCTTCGGCTATCGACTCGATGAAATCGTTCGCGAGCTTCCCGCGCCCTCGGCTCAATCGTAGTCATCGCGTGGAGCGAGATAACTACAGCGACTCCGCGACCTTTTCGATGCCTTCGAGCAGGTCGCGGGCCGAGGTGTATCGCGGCTGCTGCGGGTCCTTGGGGCGCATGACATTGTCGGTGAGCTCTGACAGCAGACGCGCCTGTTTGCTCTTGGGGTTGTATTCGATGAACGTCGCCAGATCGGGGTTGCCGTGCGGCTTGTTGATCTGCATCGCGAAGTAAAACAGGTCAACCGCTTTATCGACCTTTCCGTGAGCATTGCAGATGATGTGGCTGGTGATGCGGCCGCTGGATTTCATCTTGCCGAGCAGTCTTTGAATCTGCGATGTGGACATCATCTCGTCGAAGAGGGCATCGAGCATCGGGTTCTTGGAGATGTCTTCGCCGACGCGCACCGCCGAGCCGAAGTCGACGAAGCTGACGCCGGTGGGTGTGATGACGATGTTGTCCAGCCGCAGGTCCAGGTGAATGATGCCGGCCTGTTCGTGCAGGGCGTGGAGCAGGGCGGCCCCCTGGCGCGCGAACTCGATCTGCTGGAGCGTCTGGCCGCCGACACGAAGCCAGTTCATCACCAGCATGCGTACCTTGCCGGTCTCATCCTGCTCCATGTGCAGCAGGTGCGGCACGCGGTTGCGAAGGGCTTCAGGCAGGTCGCGCTGAAGGAGTTTTAGGAAGGCTGCCTCGCGCGTGAGGAAGATGGGGAAGATTTTTTCGGAGAGCTTGCGGGCGCGCTCGGTGAGGATTTTGCGGTCAGCCTTGGGGTGCTTGTCGATGAGGCGCTGAAGCAGGTCTTCCTTGGAAGGCACGCGTTTGACGACGGCGTAGCCGCGCGGGTCATCGGTCGGCACATGCTCGCGCGTCAGGCGCACGTTGAAGGTAAACCGATCCGTACTTTCGCCCGGCTGAAGGAGCGCGGTCTTGCGGGCCACGAAGTAGTGCGTCTTCGCACCCAGGCCCAGCATCCTTCGCAGCCAGGAGCCGCGGCGGGCGGTCTTCGGCTCCTCTTCGATGACGAAACCGGGATGATGGCGATAGGCTTGTGCGGTCGCTTTCACATCGTTCGCATCGCGCGAAAGATAAACCATCTGCCCGCCCCAGCGCAGGCGCGGGAAGGATTCGAAGGGGTCGTGATCATCCGCGGGAAAGAGCCAGAGGTAATCGACGAGGTCGGTGGAAGAACACTGCCGGCTGTCCTTGAGCCAGGCGTAGTCCGGATCGTCGCGCGTGATGCGATGGTGGACCGTTTCGATCATCGTCGTGCGCTG
Organism: Phycisphaeraceae bacterium; assembly: GCA_040902585.1. Lineage (GTDB taxonomy): Bacteria > Planctomycetota > Phycisphaerae > Phycisphaerales > Phycisphaeraceae > JBBDXA01. The sequence goes on along the minus strand of JBBDXA010000249.1, from coordinate 26,140 downwards.
ACGATGCGAAAGGGCAACACCGGCCCGTGCAGCTCGCTGCGCGGTCCCGTGGACGTGAGCATGTACGGCGGTGATGGACATCAGGCAGGTCTGTCGTCGCGGGAGAATGAAGGCGACGCTGGTTGTCCGGGATGATAGCGCCGCTACAAGCTCAATCGGCGATTCCCGTGGTCTGGATAATCATCTTACAATCGCGAGGGGCGATTCCGAACCGTCTGTTTACAGTCTAGCTCAAAGAGAGCGGGCCCACCGAAAGGTTTTCGCTGAAAATGACCCAGTACGATGCCATTTTGATTGTCTCCTTCGGCGGACCGGAAGGTCTGGACGATGTCATGCCGTTCTTGGAGAACGTCACGCGCGGTCGCAACATCCCGCCCGACAGACTGCTCCAGGTTGCGCATCACTACGAACAATTTCACGGCATCAGCCCGATCAACCAGCAGACGCGCGACATGATCACTGCTCTGCGCGGCGAGCTTGCCGCGCACGGGCCGGACCTGCCCATCTACTGGGGCAACCGCAACTGGAGCCCGATGCTGAGCGACACGATACAGCGAATGACTGACGACGGCGTGAAGCACGCGATCACCTTCGTCGTTGCCGCGTACAGTTCGTACTCCTCCTGCCGGCAGTATCGCGAGGATGTCGAGCGCGCTCGCGCCGCGGTCGGCCCTGATGCGCCGCAGGTGGACAAGCTGCGCGTGTTCTTCAACCATCCTCTCTTCATCGAGGCGTACACCGAGCGCGTGGCCGATGCGATTGCCCGGTTGCCGGTTTCGTTGCAAGCGAAAGCAAAGCTCGTGTTCACGGCCCACAGCATTCCTGTTTCGATGGCGAGTACCTCGCGCTACGAAGCGCAGCTTCGCGAATCGAGCAGGCTCATCGCAGAGAAGCTCGGGCGCAAGGACTGGGCGCTGGTGTACCAGAGCCGCAGCGGGCCGCCGACGCAGCCCTGGCTGGAGCCGGATGTGTGTGACTACCTGAAACAGGTGAAGGAGAAGGGCGAGGCGGAAGCGGTGGTGATCGTGCCGGTGGGATTTCTGTCGGATCACATGGAGGTACTGTACGACCTGGACATGGAGGCCCGCGCGTTGTGTGATGAGATCAAACTGCCGATGGCGCGGGCGGCGAGCGTGGGCGTGCATCCGAAGTTCATCCGCATGATTCGCGAGTTGATCGTCGAGCGCATCGAGCAGCCGACTGTACGATCCGCGATCGGGCAGTACCCCGCGAGTCATGATGCCTGTCCAGTCGATTGCTGCAAGCCGCCTGAGCGCGGTGCCACGGGTCGCCCAGGTCCACCGACAAGACCCATGCAGGCGAGTGGTTGACACAGGTGCATCACATTGCGCAGCGACATGTTTTGACCCATATCAGCCATGGAGGGTGACCTCTGAATTTAACGCAGAGGCGCAGAGAAGAATGAGACAGCAGAGCAGGAGAGATTGATTTTAATCGCCTTTCTCTGCGTTCTTTGCGTTCTCTGCGCCTCTGCGTCAAAGCCAGTAGCCCCTTGTGCGATCCGAACCGGGCGGCCACAAATCACGCCAATCTTTCAACTAAGGTTTCCCCGCCATTGTCTCCGCATGATTTCCCGCCTAATCTTCCTTGTCCGCATCCTTTCCACGGCGGACGCCGGAGATCGTTGCATCGGGACCTTTTACGGCAGCATTCACGTCGGATTATCAACTGAACCGTTGCCGGGGTCGATAAAGAATCAAGTACAGAAGGACGGGACGCTCATGCGTCTTCGTTGTGAGGTGACAGGCATGTGGGCTGGGCACGATGAAGAAGACCGACCGCTGTCAGCCGACCCCGTCGGGCTGGTTGCTATCGATCTGGACGGCACGCTGCTGCGTTCGGATGGCTCGATCTGCGCGCCCTCGGCCGAGGCCATCGTCGATGCCGCGGAAAAAGGCGTGAAGATCGTGCTCGCATCCGGGCGCTCACCGCAGTCGATGCTTCCAATCTACAACGCACTGGGATTGAACACCTGGATGATCGCCCACAACGGTGCGATGATTGTCGATCCTGTCACGCGCCAGGTCATTCTTAACGAGACGATGGCATCACCGATCGCGCGGCAGACGGTGGAGATCGCTCGCGGCGTCGCGCCGAGCGTGGCCGTGGGCGTGTATGCGGGTGATCGCTGCTACACCGACACCGTTCGCAGTCGCGCCCGCAAGGCTGCCCTGGCGACCGTCGGCGCGGAGGTCGGCACCGGTGAAGGCGATGCGGGCATCATCGCCGGGACGGAAGAACTCGCAGCCCCGGCCGGCACGCTGGGCGATGTGCTCGATCAGCCGGTGACCAAGGTCATGTTCGTCGGCGAATCGGATGTGCTGGGCGGCATCCAGATGGCGCTGCAAAGCCGGCTCGCCGAGCAGATCGAATTCGCCTTCAGCGATCTTCGCCTGCTTCAGGTCGTCCGCCGCGGCGTGGACAAAGCCACGGCGGTGCAGCGCGCCGCCGAGCACTACGGCATCTCGCGGCAGGGCGTCATGACCATCGGCGATGCGCCCAATGACATCGGCATGCTGCGCTGGGCCGGCATGGGCATCGCTCTGAATAACGCGTGGGAAGAGGTTCGCCGGGCTGCGCATTTCACCTGTCCTTCCAACAACGAAGCGGGCGTCGCCGAGGCGTTTCGCAAGTATGTCGCCTGGAGTTGAGCACCATCCCGACAGGGTGGTGCTGAGGGCGTACGGCTACCTGTTGCGATCGAGGCGTCAGAAATTCGTTCGCCAATAGCACCATCCTATCGGGATGGTGCGCTCGCGGCTGGGTCGTCCGCACTCGACTGCCGATCCACCCGCCTCGTCTGCAACTCCACCATCTCCTGATACCTTCCGAACCTCTTCATCAGTTCATCATGCCGGCCCTGTTCGATGATCCTGCCGTCGTCAATCACCACGATCAGGTCCGCATCCGCGATCGTGCTCAGGCGATGGGCGATGACAAAAGTCGTCCGCCCGCGCATCAGCGTGTGCAGGCTGTCCTGAATCAGGCGTTCGCTTTCGGAATCAAGATTGCTCGTCGCTTCATCGAGAATCAGGATGCGCGGGTCAGCGAGAATGGCGCGGGCGATGGCGATGCGCTGGCGCTGGCCGCCGGAGAGTTTCACGCCGCGCTCGCCGATGAGCGTGTGGTAACCCTGCGGAAAGGCTTTGATGAAGCGATGAGCGTTGGCGAGTTTCGCTGCTTCGATGACATCATCTTCCGTCACATCGCGGCCGGCGTAGCCGATGTTCTCGCCGATCGTGCCGTCGAAAAGAAAAATATCCTGCTCGACGATGCCCAGCAGCCTGCGGTAGCTGTCGAGTTCGATGTCTTTCAGATCAACACCATCGAGTTCAATCCGGCCCTGCGTCGGGTCGTAGAAGCGGGCGATGAGATTGCTGAGCGTGGTCTTGCCCGCACCGCTGGGGCCGACGAGCGCGACCATCGCGCCTGCCGGGACTTGAAGGTTGATGTCGTTGAGCACGGCATGGTCGCCGCCGGGGTAAGTAAACGACAGGTTGCGCACGGCGATGTGACCTTGCACGGCCGCGGGTGAAACCTGCTTCGAGCCGCGATTGGTGGCGAACTCCGTGGGCTCCTGCATCAGGTCGAGCACGCGATCGAGGCCGGCGAGGCCGTTTTGAAAGGCGGTCGCGCTCTCGGCGAGCACGGCGAGCGGACCGAGCAGCCAGCCGAGGTAGGCGAGGAACATGACCAGGTCACCCGTGGTGAAGGCACTCGCTGCGGCGAGCGTACCGGCATCCACCGCGACACGGTCATCGAGAATCTGCCACCCGCCGTAGAGCAGGAGGGCGGCTGACGACACGGGAATGAGAATCGAAAAGGCGATATCGACCGCGCGGTTCCACCACCAGACGTACAACTCCTGCCGCGCCATGAAGTGATTGCCGCCGACGAATCTTTTTGCTTCACTGCGTTGCCTTCCGAAGCCGCGCACGACGCGGATGCCGCCGAAGGCTTCGGTGGCGTGGCCGTCGATCGTCGAGCGCGTGTTCCTGATCTCGCGGAACATCGGGCGAATGCGACTGATCCATGCCTTCACCGAAATGAAAATCACAGGCAGGAGAATGAGCGAGCCCAGCAGCAGTTTCCAGTCCGTCAGCGCCAGGATGCACAGGCTGCCGACGAGTTGCACGATGGCCCGCCAGGGGTTGTAGAGCATGGCGAAGACGAGGTCGCCGACGGAGCCGGCATCCTCGCGCAGGGTGCTGGCGACGCCGCCGGATTTCATTTCATAGACGCGATGCAGCGGCAGCCGGACCGCCTGATCGAAGAGTGTGCGGCGAACGCCCACCTGGATGCGCTTGGTGATGCGCGTGGCGTGCCACCGGCTCCACATGCTCACGCACAGCGAGACCACGGCGAAAATCACCATCGTGCCGCACACGATCAGCAGCAGCGTCTTGTGGTCAGCCTGATCGATCCACCCCGGCGTCGCGGCAGGCAGCGGGCGATTGTCGAGCACGTTGTCGAAAATCACCTTCGTGCCATAGAGCGGAATCAGGCCCAGCAGCGTGGCGACTGTCGCGCCGATCAGCGCGAACAGCAGCATGCGGTTGTGCCCTTTGCTCTGACTGAGGAACGCGCGAAAGAGTTGGGCGAAGGAGCGTTGGCGCTTGTGAGGCTTGGCGGGGCGGCCGGGGGCATCACCGGGGGTATGCCCGGGGGCATGACCGTGAGGCGAGCCGCCGCGGGCGAGTTCGCCGCTCTTGAGGCGTTTCTTGAAGCGGTCGAGATAGTCTCGGAATCGTTTGCGACTGGATGAAGGTTCGGACATACCGGCAATGATAGGCGGGTTTGATTCCCTCTCCCTTTCAACGAGAGAGTGGCCGACTCCGCGAGGCCGGGTGATGGTGAAGACACACGAGCATTCAGGCGACGCGGACAGCGGCACGCAAGGCGTGATCGAAGTCAAACAAGGTGTAAGAGATGTCTGCGAACACAAGTAGATGATGTATCCGGTCGGTACACCTTTGGGAGGGGGTGGAGTGAGGTCGCGCTCCGTTGCCATTTTTATTGTTGCCATGTCCATTTGACACACGCCGCCGCGCAGGCGACACTGCCGCCGTGCTCACATGGAGGTGACACATGGCGGTCATGGACGATCCCAACCCACTCAATCGTGCTGCTTCCCCCGGTCACGCGGAGCCCCCGGAACCCCCGGTGCCCCCGGTGCCCGTTGCCCTTCAGGCAACACCGGGCTCGCGCCAATCCACGCAGCTTTCCCGCGAACAGATCATGAGCGTCACCTCGCGCGTTTTGCGCGAGGAGGGCTACGACGCCACAACGATTCGCCGCATTGCCGGCCGACTCGATTGTGCCGTCGGCTCGATCTATCGCTACTTCAAAGACAAGCGCAACCTGCTCATCGCCGTTGCCGAGGCGGCCCTTCAGCCCGCGGTCGATCACGTCGAAGCAGGCGGTTCGCTCGAAGACAGCGCCCGCATCTATCACCAGCTTGCCGCGAAGGACGCTGCGCTCTATCAGCTCACGTTCTGGCTGGCGGCGGTGAGTGATGACGGCGAGGGAGCACCATCCCGACAGGGTGGTGCTGAGAGTCAACGGACTCCTGTTGTAACCCTCGCGGCGGAAGGCCGTGCGCCCACAGCACCACCCTGTCGGGATGGTGCTCCCCAGTATGGCGCTCCCCTGCCCGCGATCGCCCGAACGCTGATCGAAGGCTGGACCCGCCGCATGGGCGATGAAGCGCTCGCCAGCCAGTGCTGGGCGGTGCTGCATGGCTGCATCACGCTGCGGCTTCCGCTGGATCAGACGCTCGCGCTGGTGCGCTCGCAGATGCGTCACAGCGCGCCTCGTCCGCAGACTTCGCGCGCAGGCAGCGCATCGAATGCGACGAACGCTTCGCTTTCACCGGTCATCCTCAACGCCCAGCCTCCGCGCATCGCCAGACTTGTGCAACCGACGCCCGCGGTGCAGCACGAGGAGCCTGCCGCGACGGAAGAAGAGGCGCGGGTGCAGGCAAATGAAGATGTCGTTCTGCTTTGATTGCTTTGAACCCAAGGATGGACCGTGACATTTCCTGCCTGATGCGGATAATGGTCCGGTGACTTCTGTTCCCCTGCCTTCGCGCATCTATCTCGATTACAACGCGACGACGCCGGTGGATCCTGCCGTGCTCGACGCGATGCTGCCGTTTCTGCGCGAAGCCTTCGGCAACGCCGCCAGCGCACACGCCTTCGGCTGCGAGGCGAACCAGGCTGTCGAAAAGGCCCGCGCCCAGGTCGCTTCACTTATCGGCGCCGACCCGCGCGAGATCATCTTCACCAGCGGCGCGACGGAGTCAGACAACCTCGCCATCAAGGGTGTCGCCCAGCAGTACCGCGAGAAGGGAAGACACATCATCACCGCTGTTCACGAGCATCACGCGGTGATCGATCCGTTGCACAAGCTCGAATCCCCCGGCACCCCCGCCACCCCCGGCACCCCCGGCTTTGATGTCACCTGGCTGCGCCCCGCCCCTGCAAGTGGCGGCATCATCACGGCTGATCAAGTCGCAACGGCCCTTCGCGATGACACCATCCTCGTCACCATCATGTGGGCCAATAACGAAATCGGCACGATCAATGAGGTCCACGCGATCGGCAAACTCTGCCATGAACGCGGCGTCATCTTTCACACCGATGCGACGCAGGCCGTCGGCAAAGTGCCTGTGAATGTGAATGCTGCCAACATCGATCTTCTCTCCGCCAGCGCACACAAGTTCTATGGCCCCAAGGGCGTGGGCTTTCTTTACGTCCGCCGCAAAGGCCCGCGCGTTCGCCTTGATGCCCAACTCGACGGCGGCGGACAGGAACGCGGCCACCGCTCTGGCACGCTCAACGTGCCCGGCATCGTCGGCCTCGGCAAAGCGTGCGAACTCGCAGCCTCACACATGAACCAGGAAGCGACTCGTCTCGCCGCCCTGCGCGCTGTCTTCGAAGCTGCCCTGCTCGCGCAAGTCCCCGGCTCACAGGTGAACGGCAACCGCGACCAGCGTCTGCCACACACGACCAACATCAGCTTTCCGGGCATCGAAAGTGAAGCGCTGCTTGCCGCGATGCCTGATATCGCCGCCAGCGCGGGCGCTGCCTGTACCAGTGCCCAGAAGCAGGCGAGCCACGTGCTTCGCGCGATCGGCGTGCCTGATGAACTCGCTCACGGCGCGGTGCGCTTCAGCCTGGGAAGGTTCACGACGGAAGCAGAGATCACCCGCGCGGTGGAACGCATTGTCGAAACGCTGAGGAAGCAGCCAGGCGATGCGGCCTCGTGCGATGTGGCGGCGGAGTGAAACCAATGAATGTGCGGCCGAATGGGTCGCCGCTCTCGCCGGGAGGGAGGGGCCGGAGCGGATCAGAACCGCGACGCCTTCAGTTTCACATCCGCATGCTGCCACGCTTCCTTGAACTGCGCTGCAGTCTTCGCCGCTTCATCCTGCTTGCCCTGGGCTTCGAGTGCCTTGGCGAGACCGAAGAGCGACCAGCCGTTGTTGGGAAAAGCTTTCAGATCCTCGCGGTAAGCCTTCTCGGCTTCGGCAGCGCGGCCATCCTCCAGCAGCATCGCGCCCAGCGTGTGCCGAACGGGATAGTAAAAGTAGGGCGGCTCCATGTAAGGCAGCGCATCCTGCGCGGCGGCGGCCTTCAGCATGATCGCGATCGCATCCTTCTTCTCGCCCATGCTCCAGGCGATCTCGCCATCGAGCACAATGCTGAAGATCGAAGCGACGGTTTCGCCGGGGTACGTCGGCGTCGTGAGCTTCTTGATCGCATCGCTCTTCACCAGCTCGCGCAGCGTTGCCGCGTGCTGGTCCGCATCCTGCGCTTTGCCGGTGCGCGCCAGGGCCATGCCCCGGCAATAGTGATACGCGATCTGCGCGAGCACGGTGTCAGCCTTGGGCTCAGGCATTTTCAGGATGTCATCCCATCGGCCGAACTGCACGAGCGTGAGACGATCGACCATCGCCCAGAAGCCTACATCAGGAATGTGACACGAAGCTTTGGTGTCGTGGTCGTGCTGCGAAAGCATCTTCGCCGCGTCCAGCGCGGACTTCGAGTCGCCCAGCATCGTCGTGGCGTACCAGAGGAAGTGCATGTTGTGCGAGTAGTAGCCGGCTGGATAGAAGCCCTGCGCCTGGCATTGTGTGACGTAAGACTTGTCGGATGCGACGGCCTTCACATTGGCGATCACTGCGTCGTGCCAGCGGCCGATGCGAACGTAAATGTGAGCCGGCATGTGAACGAGATGGCCCGCGTCAGGCACCAGGTCGCGCAGCGTGTCGGCATACGGCTCGGCAATCTCAGGCGTCGGGCCAGCTTCGACTGCGTGGATGTAAAAGTGAATCGCGCCGGCGTGCTTCGCGTTCTTCGCCAGCACCGCCTCCAGCGTAGCGATCACCTCCTTCGTCAGCTCCTTGGGCTTGCTGTCTTCGACCCAATAGTCCCACGGCATCGTCGTCATGCAGGCCTCGGCGAACATCGTCTGGATGTCCAGATCCTGCGGGAACCGCTTGGCGACGATGCGCATGGCATCGCGGTAGGCGGCGTCGAGTGTGCTGCGGTCTTCGACTTTTTCCTTGACGTATCGCGCCGCCATCGCATCGATGAGTGCCTTCTCTTTCGCGGTCGCGCCTTTCTTCAGCTTCTTTGCCTGCTGGATCGCCGCCCACGCCTGCGGCACGACTTCATCAAACATCGGCGCGTTGATGTTCGGGCCCAGCACGTAGGCTTCGCCCCAGTACGCCATCGCGCAGTCCGGATCGAGCTTCTGGGCAGCCTTGAAGGATCGCGCAGCCTCGGCGTGATTGAATCCGTAAGCGAGCATCAAGCCTTGGTCGAAGTAGAACTGCGCGAGGCGCGAGTTGGTGCTGACGGGAAAGACGTTGTTGCTCAGGCCGCGGAAGAGGGGGGCGGGCAGGTCCGCGGGTTTGACGGCGGGGGCGGGGCTGTGGGCGTGAGCGGCGTGGGCGGCGTGTTTCGCGTGATCCTTGTGGGCATCCTGCGCGAGCGCCTGGCACGCAGGCAGGATGAGCAGTGACAGTGACAGCACGGTGCCGGTGAAAGGGGAATTCCTCATGGCGTTGCCTCCAATAGAGTGAGTGAGTGCAAGGATTCTATGTCCGAAATGCGGAAGGCGAGCGGCGGAAGGGTTGACTTGTGGTACACCGCGCGGAACGGAAGGGCGCATGAAAAAGCCCTGATGGCTCAGGGCTTTGGAAAATCAGTTGGGTTGTGGCGTGCTGCTGCTAAGCCGCAAGCGGCGGGATCAGAGAATTCCATCCTGCTTGGCCATGTGAACCATCAGGTCAACGACGCGGTTGCTGTAGCCCCACTCGTTGTCGTACCAGCTCACCAGCTTGAAGAAGTTGCTGTTCAGTTCGATGCCCGCGCCGGCATCGAAGATGGAGCTGTGCGGATCGTGGATGAAGTCACTGGAGACGACTTCGTCCTCGGTGTAGCCGAGAATGCCCTTGAGCGGGCCTTCGCTGGCGGCCTTCTTCATCGCGGCGCAGATGTCCTTGTAGCTGGTGGCGCTGCCGGTGCGGACGGTCAGATCTACCACGGAGACGTCCGCGGTGGGAATGCGGAACGCCATGCCCGTGATCTTGCCCTTGAGGTCAGGCATCGCCAGGCCCACGGCCTTGGCGGCACCGGTGGCGGCGGGAATGATGTTGAACCCCGCGCTGCGCCCGCCGCGCCAGTCCTTCTTCGAGGGGCCATCCTGCGTCGGCTGGGTCGCGGTCACGGCATGCACCGTGGTCATCAGACCTTCGACGATCTTGAAGTTGTCGTGAACCACCTTGGCGATCGGCGCGAGGCAGTTGGTCGTGCAGCTTGCGTTGCTCACGACGGTGTGCTTGCTCTTGTCGAAACTGTTTTCGTTGACGCCCATCACCAGCGTGGGCACCTGATCGGGGCTCTTGGTCGGCGCGCTGATGACGACGCGCTTGGCGCCGGCCTTCAAGTGTTTGCTCGCGCCTTCAAAATCGGTGAACAGGCCGGTGGACTCGACGACGTAATGCGCGCCGTTCTTGCCCCAGGGAAGTTCCTCGGGGTTGCGCACGGCACAGGTGGGAATCTCTTTGCCGTTGACGAGGATCGCGGTCTCGCCCTTGGCTTCGACTTTGCCCTGGAAGCGGCCGTGGATCGTGTCGTACTTCAGGAGGTACGCGAGATTGTCAGCGGGAACGAGGTCGTTGATACCGACGAAATCGATTTGAGGAAACCGCTCGCTGGCGGCACGAAGGACGAGGCGGCCGATGCGGCCGAAACCATTGATAGCTACCTTGAGAGACATCGCTTGGGGTCTCCGATTGCGAGTGTGGGTTGTAGAAATAAGGCCTTCACCGGTTGGCGAAACCCGTGTCACAGGACAGTCGAGCTACGTTAGGAGGTTTGAAGAGTTTGTCAAGTTGCGCGGTCTTGTTGGTTGCACTGCCGGAGGTTTCCCAGGCAGTCGCGCGCAACAGGCGGGGCGAAACCAATTTGTCGCTCTCAGGGTTACCCCTATCGATTTCACGGGAATTCAGCCCAATACTTCCACGGATGCTGTACAATTGAACATTTAACTTCATCTCAAGGTGATTCTCATGCCCACGGTCGAAGCTCCAACCCGCAACGCCAGTCTTCTCCATTGGGTCGATGACATGGCGGCCCTCTGTAAGCCGGATGATATTCACTGGTGCGACGGTTCGAAGGAAGAATACGCGGCCATGGCGCAGAAGCTGGTCGACTCGGGCACCTTCATCAAGCTCAACGAAAAGAAGCGGCCCAACAGCTTCCTCGCTCGCAGCGACAAGGGCGATGTCGCGCGCGTCGAGGATCGCACTTTCATCTGTTCGAAGACGAAGGAAGATGCGGGCCCGACCAACAACTGGGCTGACCCAGTCGAGATGCGCGCCAAGCTCAAGCCGCTCTTCGCCGGCTGCATGAGGGGCCGGGTGATGTATGTCATTCCTTTCAGCATGGGCCCGGTCGGCAGCCCGATCGCACACATCGGCGTGCAGATCACCGACTCGCCCTATGTCGTCTGCAACATGCACCTGATGACCCGCGTGGGCACGAAGGTGCTCGACACACTCGGCGAGCAAGGCCGGTTCGTCCCGTGTCTTCACTCCGTCGGATACCCGATCATCGCCGCCAGCGGTCAGCGCCGCGATGATATCCCCTGGCCCTGCGATCACGCCAACAAGCACATCGTTCACTTCCCCGAAGACCGCGAGATCTGGTCCTACGGCTCGGGCTACGGCGGCAACGCGCTGCTCGGCAAAAAGTGCTTCGCCCTGCGCATCGCTTCCGTGCTGGCGCGCGACGAAGGCTGGCTGGCGGAGCACATGCTCATCCTCAAACTTACCAGTCCGCAAGGTGAGGTGAAGTACATCGCCGGCGCATTCCCTTCCGCCTGCGGCAAGACCAACCTGGCGATGATGACGCCGACGATCGAAGGCTGGAAGGTCGAAACCATCGGCGATGACATCGCATGGATGAAGATCGGCCCCGACGGCAGGCTCCGCGCGATCAATCCCGAAGCGGGCTTCTTCGGCGTCGCGCCAGGTACTGGCATGGACACCAATCCGAATGCCATCCTCACGCTCCATTCCAATTGCATCTTCACCAATGTTGCTCTGACCGATGATGGCGACATCTGGTGGGAAGGCATGACACAGGATGAGCCGGATCATCTGATCGACTGGCTGGGCAACGACTGGACGCCAGAGAGCGAAGGCAAATCCTCGCATCCCAATTCCCGCTTCACAGCGCCGGCGTCGCAGTGCCCGGTCATCGCAGACGAATGGGAAGACCCGGCCGGCGTGCCGATCGATGCGATTCTCTTCGGCGGCCGCCGCGCGAGCGTCGTGCCGCTGGTGACCGAAGCGCTGTCGTGGCGACACGGCACGTTCCTCGGCTCGATCATGGGCAGTGAGAAGACCGCCGCCGCGGCAGGCACCGTCGGCGAACTGCGACGCGATCCCATGGCCATGCTCCCGTTCTGCGGCTACCACATGGGCGACTACTGGGGCCACTGGCTGAAGATGGGCGAGAAGGGTGGCGCGGGGCCCGATGGCTCCAAAGGCTTCGGCAAGATGCCGCACATTTTCTACGTGAACTGGTTCCGCAAGAGTCCCGAAGGCAAGTTCCTCTGGCCCGGGTTCGGCGAGAACAGTCGCGTGCTCAAGTGGGTTGTCGAACGCATGCTCGGCCGCGGCAAGGCGGTCAGCACGCCGATCGGCAACCTGCCGACGGAAGATGCGCTCGATCTTTCGGGATTGAACCTCAAGCCCGACGCGATGAAGACACTGCTCAGCGTCGACCAGGCCGGTTGGCTCAGCGAGATGCCCGGCATCGAAGCGTACTACGCGAAGTTCGGCGATCGCCTGCCGCGCGGGTTGATGGAGGAGCTCCAGGCGCTGGAAGATCGTTTGAGCAAGGCTTGACTCATGCGTTAAGATCATCGTCAAAGCCCAGGCATGGCCATGCCTGGGCTTTGCACATTCACCATGAACAATACTCATCATCGTTACCTCACTGAACTCACCTCGCTCCCCACTGCCGCGGGGTGCGAGCAATACGTCGTCGAGTGGATCGCCAACTGGGCGGTCAAGCGCGGCGATGTGGAGATCGAGAGCGATCGTCACGGCAACCTCGTCGTCTCGCATGGGCCCAAGGGCAAGGGCGGCAAGGCCGGAGGCGGCAAGCAACCGCCGATCTACTTCACCGCGCACCTCGATCACCCCGCGTTCGTCGTGCGCAGCGTGTCGAACGACCGCCAGCTTCTCGCCGAGTTCCGCGGCGGCGTGCATCCGGACTACTTCATGAGCGCGCGGGTTCTGCTCCACCACGATGGCGAACCGGCTCGGGTCGGCAGGATTACCGCGGTGGAAAAGCCCGCGTCGCGCGAGGCGGGTGACATCGTGGCGACCGTGCGCTTCACCCGCGGCGTACTCGCCATGCCCGGCGACATTCTCACGTGGAAGATTGCTCCCACGCGAATCAGCAACGACCGCGTGAGCGCCCCGGCCTGCGATGACCTGGCCGGTGTCGCGGCTGCGATCGCGGCGTTCGATGCGATCTACGACACGAGCCGCGACCGTAAGGGAGCGGTTTCGGACCGGCGTCGCACGAGCGGCAACCGCTTCCTTACGGGCGCGGCTCGTCACGGCGATGTCCGCCTGCTCTTCACCCGCTGCGAAGAGGTCGGCTTCATCGGCGCGATCGGCGCCTGCAAGGCCAAGACGATACCCAGGAACGCACTCGTGATCGCCCTGGAGAACAGCAAGAGCTTCGCCGAGTCGCCCATCGGCGGCGGGCCGATCGTTCGCGTCGGCGATCGCACCAGCACCTTCGACCCCGATCTGACCTACCGCATCGGCAAAGTCGCCGAGGCCCTCGCGGCGGAAGACAACTCTTTCCAATGGCAACGCAAGCTGATGGTGGGCGGCACATGTGAAGCCTCCGCGTATCAGACTTATGGTCACACCGCCACGTGTATCTGTCTGCCGCTGGGCAACTATCACAACATGAACGAAACGAAACGGAAGATCGACAGCGAAGTGATCAGTCTGCGCGACTACGACAATCTCGTGAAACTCCTCGCCACGATCGGCACGCGCCTGCACGACCCCGGCAAGGCACCGCCGCTGAAGGTGCGGCTGGAGAAGCTGTTTGAGTCAAGACGGGCGCTGCTGAAGTAGAATGTCAAACGCATGGTCCAAGTATGGCACTGATGGCCTGTCGATCTGTTTCCTTCGTCCGCCGCAATCGACCACCCTTATTCGCATCCAGATCTTTGGGACGAATTACGATCAATTTCAACCGATGGGCAGGGACAAGGTTGTCGCGCCTCTTGTCATACAATCGCCGCTGTTCCCCGCGATTGACGCCACTGATTGTTTTGCGTTTGTCAAAAAAGGGGACAGGTTCGTCGTGCTGGCGTTCGCGGTATTCAACGACGATGCCAAGACGCTCGTAGTAGCCATCGACGGGTAAGGTACTTGTGTGGCCGTTCATGCCTGGGTCGCCTCGCAGCCACTCGAAACGATGCTGTCGGCGAGCCTTTTCTCGTAGAACTTCATCGCACAAGTCCAACACATAGTCTTCATCGCGCGTTTTGCGTGTGGTTGTGTCCATCGGCGACCAATGAATCTAAGACTGCGTTTTGCGTCGCTCAACGCCCTCGGCGTTGAATGCGGACAACATGTCGAGGAAGTCGGCGTTCATTGACGTCCTCTCCCATAAAGGCCCATGCCGTCACCGTCAGCGACCAGGCCAGTTCCATTCGCTCGCCGGGGGTGAGATGAGACACATCCGGCGGAGCATCCTCTTCACGCGTGACCTTCTTAATGGTGACTTCACGTGTCTTATTCATGGCACTCCTTATCGGCTCGCGCCATCGCCTTCCAACTTCAAATCCTTCTGAAGGTTCTTATCCTTGCTCGGGCGCCAGATGAACTGGTCCACGAAGTAGTGGTGCATGAGCACGCCCAGGAAGATGCCGAAGAACACTTCGTTCCAGCTCAGGTTGCCGAACAGCATGTGGCTGCGCGAGCCGATCACGGGAATACAACCGGGGTTCACATCCAGCAGGCAGCCAAGAAAGCCCAGCGTCAGGCCCATGCCGATGGCGCAGGCCGCGTAGGTTGGAAAGTTTCGACTGATCTTCGCCGCCAGTCCGAATCGCTCATGCTTCGCGTCACCGGCCTTGCCCATGCGGTTGCGCTGGTGGTACCACACGATCGCGTGATACTGCACATCATGGAAGATCGTCACGCAGGCGGAGAAGCCGAGCAGGGCGATGGTCGTGGAAGCGGGGTGATAGCAGACAACCATGTGCAGCGGAATGACGGCACAAAGGAACATCAGTTTGGGCATATTCACCGTCGCGCCGCGCTGCCAGCGGATCACGCTGCGGATCAGCACCAGCCCCAGCGCGAGACCGGCCGTGAGCATCGTCGCCTTCACAACGAACGCTTCCCAGCCCTGACCGGCGACGTAAGGTTTGGTGATCGCGCCGATCATGCCCATGCCGCCGGGCGTGCCGTCGAGCGCCTGCGAAAGGCCCAGCGCGACGCGGGCTTCATTGTTCGTCACCGCGAAGGCGACGAACGGCGCCATCAGGCCGAGATAGATGCCCCATTGATCCAGCCGGCGGTCGAGCATTTCGCCATCATGATTCTTCCGCTTGTAGAGCGACATGATGCCGTAGTGCTGACGGACGACGTGCCAGTAAGCCCAGATGGAAACGAAAGCGGTGAGCACCATGAAGGGCGTCTTGTACCAGCTCACATTCGCCGCCCACAGTCCGGCACAGATCGCGATGAAGACAGGCCCGACCGCGAGCAGACCGATCGATCCGATGAGCAGTTTCCGCCGGGCCGCCATTTCTTCCTTGTCGAGATAGGTCCGCGCGTAGGTGCCGAAGAAGTGGGGGGAGTCGAGGAACATGTACCAGATGAACCACACGCCGACCATATCCATCGCCAGGCCGGCGTGGAGAAAGAACATGCCGTAGCCCAGCGCGGCGGCTCCGATGAAGCAGAGCAGATCGACGCGTGGGCCGATGATCCAGTTCGCCGCCAGTCGCGGCGTCGCGGCCAGCGCGGTCGACTCAGTGGCGGCTACGCCGGCGGTATCAAGCTTACTCATGGAACGAATCCCCGCGTAGACAACTCCCCGAACAATCATCCCTCAAATAAAGGTGAATGCCAGTTATGGCATCGTAACGCACCGGCTTGGTCGTGCAATCGGGTTCGACCTGAATCCCCGGCGAAGACATCGGAATCCTGCGCTTGAACCGTCGCCGGATCGTCGCCCGACCAGCCGGAGGCTACGCCACGTAATCGACCGGCGGGAAGGCTCAAGAGTGGGGTGGACACGTGCCTTTCCCCTTCCTCTTTCGTTATGTCTAAATTCATGTAAGCACAGTATTGGCATCACTTATAAGTGCATGTCAGTGCTCCTGTTCGGTCTCCCTTCGCCAAAGTGACCATCATGGGCCTTCACCGCGTCGTGGACCGTTTTCGATCAGGACTGGCTCGCGCTCTCCCATCCCCGTGTAGTGCAGAGGACCGGATTTTCCTCCTGCGGTTGTCCTGTCATACTCATGCGAATGCGGCTGAGCGCTTTCACATTCTGTTGTTCGTTCTTTCTCCTTCTGACCGGATGCGATGCCAACGATCCCGGAGCCGCGACGAAGGATGATGCAAAAGGCCTCGCTCTGTTTCAAACCTACTGCGCCGCCTGTCATCAGGCGGATGGTTCGGGACAGGAGGCGCGCATACCTCCCCTGGCGGGTTCGAGCTGGGTGAGCGGGCCGGAGGAGCGGATCATTCGCATCGTGCTTCATGGTCTGCGCGGGCCGATTGAAGTCAAAGGCACGACGTTTGAAGTGGAGATGCTGGGGTTCGGGGCGGTGCTGCGCGATGAGGAAGTCGCTTCAGTTCTGACTTATGTGCGCAGGCGATTCGGTGATGCGCCAGCGGTCACAACCGCAAGTGTGAATCAGGTTCGCGAGGCGACGAAGGATCGCGCGGAGTACTGGACGGCGGAAGAGTTGTTGGCGATACCGGGGGTGAAGTGAGTGGAGCACCGTCCCGGCAGGGCGGTGCTGGCGGGTTACGTGCGCTCAACCCAGGCACCACCCTGCCGGGATGGTGCTCCATCCTTCTTACTGTGCCGTCGCCTTGCGGCCCACGCCGAACTCGCAGCCTATTCGCACCACCTTGCCGTCCTTCATTTCAATCTCGATGAACTTCGAACTGCTGAACGGTTTGCCTTTTTCATCCCTCAGCGTGGCGACGACCTTTTTCGTTTTCGCGTCGAAGACATCGGGCGTGTGGCACCAAGCGTACTTGCCGTCCATCGAGAAGGTGACCCAGCCGTGGCCGCCGGCGGAGAGATCGACGTGGCCTTTGGGCGCGGGCGGCATCTTGGTGGCGTCGAAGATGAAAAGCTTCTTACCATCCTGATCGCTGACCCAGAGTTCGCTTTCATCCGGCGTCAGGCCCGCGCCGTGCGTGCGATGCTTGATCGGCGCATCACCGGCGAGCACGCGGTGCAGCACTTTGCCGGCCTTGAGATCGACGACATCGACGCCCACGTGTCCGCCGAGGCAGACGTAGGCGATCTCATTGTTACTGGTGACGGTGAAGGGGAAGACGCCGCGCTCGCCGACGGGGTCGATCTGTTTGACGATCGTGTCGCTGGTGGTGTCGAACACGGTGAGCCTGGTTCGCGTGCCGAGGTAGGCATAGCGGCCGTCGAGACTGGTGATGCTGTTGTGTGCCTGCGGGCCTGCGGAAAGGCGTTTGATGAGATCGCCGGTCTTCGCATCGATGACCAGGAAGCCGCCGTCGTTGCCGGCGTACCAAAAGCCTGTGGGCGCGTAAATCTTCTTGCCATCAGGCGTGATGGAGGAGCGATCGCAGCCGGCGTCGTACTGACGATCCCAGATGACCTTTTCGGATTCGACATCGAAGCAGCCCAACCGGCGATTGGTCGTCGAATAGTAGACGCAGTGATTGGCGGCATTGCCCGTGAAGCCGCGGATGCCTTCTTTGAAGATGGGCACATCGATGCGGCGAACGAACTTGTGATCGTGGTCGATGTCGAAGATGAGAATGCCCGTGCCGGAGCGGCCATCGGCCTGAGCACCGTCGGGTGAGCTGGCGTAGAGGAAGCGGCCGGTCTGCCCGTCGGCGAAGGAGGAGGAGCTGAAGGCGAAGATGAAGATGAAGAGTGCGAGGCGAGTGATGAACATGGCGGAGCTCCGGGACGTGGGGGAGACACCAGTGTACCGCGTGTTCGCTCCGGGCCACTCAGCCCAGCCGGGGGATGAGAGAAGGTTAGAGGATTGGGTTGTCAAGAGGGACAAGGGAAGGCGTAAGTGGGCGAAGGGAAATGGGTGTCGCCCCGGAAGGGGGGAAGTGCCGCCGCGCTGGAGAGTTGGAAGTGCGTCCACGAATCCGACAGCGCACTTTCGCCCCTGGGGGCGGTCCATGCTCGTCACTCGTCACATTGTCCTTTTTCCCTTGGCCCTCGCGGCGGGATCGCGTCAGGGTGCGTTGGAACCGTTTATCCGCGCATTCAGTTGCACCCGGCTGCTGACGTTCAGGATCGAATAGATCGACTTCACATGCGAGTGAACGGTATGCGGACTGATGAACAGTTGGTGGGCGATGGCCTGTTCGCTCAGGCCCTTGCAAAGCAGGCCGGCGACTTCGCGCTGCCGCGCGGTTAGATGACTGGCGTGGCTTTCCGAGCCGTTGCCCAGGAGGAAATGGCATTGCCCGTGAATGGCGGCGAGCAGTTTCCGGTCTTCGTCCTTGAAGGAAGGAGCTTGGCTGCCGCGAACGACCAGCAGGCCTTGTTGATCCTGGCTTGCGCGGCTGCCGCGCGCGGAAAGGGCGGTGTGCGGCGGCGTGTTGGACACGATGCGGGCACCGTTGCTATGTCCGTTATGGCGATCAACTACCGTCAGGAGCCGACTTGCCTCTTGCTGAACCTCCGCCGGGACCTTCCCCACAGTCGCCATCGGGGACGGAGGACAACGAGGGATGCCGAGGCTCCTGGCCCGCAGCAACGTGGCTCCTTCGGCCTGCAAGAGCTCGTTGAGCCCGTGCAGGAAGAAGGAGACGCGTGCGTCTCCCTCACTTGGAACTGCCAGCGATTCTCGAACCAGTTGAAGAACCCTTTCAACCTGTTCCACGGTCACCTCCCGACTCAAGTGATGCCGGCGAATGAGAAAGGGTCGACGCGAATCTGCCGGTGTGATTCGCTCAACAGTGCCCCAAAGAAGCCCGCGTGACGCGAAGTCTGAATCCCGGAAAGGCTTCAGAACTTGCCGCGTCAACAAGCGATTACCGGCGTTTTCCGCGATCCTGCGCGCGAGGTGAGTAATATTGCGGGTATCGGTTCGATTGTTTTCACAGGGGCATCGGTTTTGAAGGTTCGTCCTGTATGATGAACCGGTACCCGCACCCTCGTCCGCGATGTTTTCCGGAAGTTCGGCCGATGAGCGCATCACCGTTCCCCAGTACCGAATGGAATCAGGTCGTTCGCGGCCGCGATGCCCTGGCGGGGCTGTTTCTTCGCTATCAGAAGGCGCTGCGGGCCTATCTGCTCCACAAGCAGCGGGTTCCTGTTTCCGACATTGATGATGTCTTGCAGGGCTTTGTCACCAGTCAGATGTGGGAAAAGGATCTTCTTGCAAAGGCGGATCCGAGTCGCGGCAAGTTTCGCAACCTGCTGCTCACGGCCCTGGATCGATACGTGTCGAACTGGATTCGTCATCAATATGCGGAGAAGCGATCGCCCGGTGCCGGCGCGAAGCTGGATGTACATAGGGCAGACGTCGCGGCTGAACCGGTGAAGGATGGTTTCGATCTGGAATGGGCCCGCACGGTGCTGAACCAGACGGTCACGCGGCTGCGGGAGTCGTGCGAAAAGGCGGGACGGCTGGACATCTGGCGGGTGTTTGAAGCGCGGCTGCTTCGACCGATCCTCGATCAGACGCCGGTGCCTGGTTATGCGGAACTGCGTCGCGAACTGAGGCTGGAGTCACCGGCCCAGGCGGCCAACCTGTTGACGACGGCCAAGCGGTCGTACGAGCGTATCCTGCGAAACGTGATTGCCGAGTATGCCGGCAATGAGGAATCGATCGACGGCGAAATCGACGACTTGCTTAATTTGTTTGCAGGCGGCGCATGATTTGCCTCGGCAAGGTGAATCGAGAAGTAGCCATGCAATCCTCTCCAGCGTCCAACGATTTCTCCGAAGCCGGTCCCGACGAGATATTCAAGGCTCTGCGGCTTCCCGCGAGCCCGGACAGCGAATGGAGCGAATCAGACCTCCGCGAGATGCTCCAGCACGCGCTGGATGCGCCGCTGGTTTCGCAGGTCGCGCAGACGATCGATGAGGCGGTGCGGCCCGCGCTGGAGAAACTCACACAGCAGACCACGCCGGCGATTCAATGCCTGCGCGATCTGTTCAAACATCCGCAGGTGCCGCGCGATCTGCTGGCGGTGGTGAAGGACTTCGCGAAAGTAAGCGCGGACCATCCGACCCGGCCCCTGCCGCGGGACCTGACACGGGTTCTGTACTACGCGGTGATCGTCGCCGCCAAACAGCAGGGTGAAGATATTTCTTCCTTGAGCGAGACATCGCTCCGCAAGAGCACGCGGTGGGCGCTGGAACAGCCCTGGCTGGATGCGGACTTGAAGGAGTTGTTCGAGAAGAGGTGATCGTTCCCTCTTCCCTCTTCCCTCATTCCTCGTTCCTCGTTCCGATTCCCCCGGCCCTTCTCCCCCGCACGGGTCTCCTCGCCGAGCCTCGTCGAGCCGTGGTACCCGACGATGAGCCGGATACCTGAAGGTGAGCCGTGGTACCCATCCGAATCAGGATGCGAGGGGAATGACGCGAAAGCCCGGGTCGTCCGTCACTTTTGCGACCACGATCGTCACGTCATCGTGCGGCGGATGACCGGAGCAGAAAGTTCTCATCTTCTCGCACAGCGCCTGCACGATGAATTGCGCCGGTTCGCAGCGCAGGCGTTTGACCACTTCAATCGCGCGTTCCAGGCCGAAGAACTCACCTTCGGGCGACATGGCATCCATGACGCCGTCGGTCATGAGGAAAAGAATATCGCCGGGTGCGAGGCTGACAATGGCACTGGAGGGAAACGCGGTGTCCACGTCGATGCCGATGGGCATGGCGGCACTGGCGAGCACGTGCTTGACCTTCCCGCCGCCGTCGATGACGAAGCCCGGCGGATGGCCCGCGTTGGCGTAGACGAACTCCTTTCGCGTGGTATCGAGCGACGCCAGCAGGAGCGTGATGAAGCGGTCCTCGAGCATGTTCACGCTGAGGACGCGGTTGACCGCTTCGACCACTTCACCGATAGGGCGGTGATTGCAGGTGACGGTGCGCAGACAAGTGTGCAACTCGACCATGAGCATGGCGGCCGCGAGTCCGTGTCCGCTGGCGTCGCCGACGACGATGCCCAGGTGGTTGGGTAGGACGGGGAAGAAGTCGTAGTGATCGCCGCTGACTTTGTAAGCGGGGAGCGAGACAGCCGCCAGGTCGATGCCCGGGACCTCGGGCGGGTTGGCGGGCAGCAGACTCGTCTGCACGCGCCGCGCGAGATTCAACTCCGCGTCGGACAGTTGCAACTCGAAGGCCACCTGTTTCAGTTCCCTTTCGCGCAGGTCCAGCTTGGTGCCGCGTTCCTTGGCGAGCACTTCGTATTGCCGCGAGCGCAGGTTGCTGATCACCAGGAACCGCGCCAGCAGGAAGGTGATGGTCAGGCCCACGAGCAGGATGACGATGGACTCCCACGACCGCCTCATGGCGGCGAACGCGGGCTGGGCGGTGCAGACGACCGTGAGCCGGCGGCCGGCAACATTCAGTTGCTCTTCGAAATGCGGAAACGCCAGATGGGAATCCCTGCCCGCCAGGTCGGTCGCGGCATCGTCGGGCTCGTTCCCGTCTTCGATCGGCGATTGCGAGGCCGACGAGCGCATGTCTGGTTCCACATCTGAAAGCCAAGTATCGATGGCTTCCGGCTCCAGGTACGCCATCGCCTGACTCAGCAGGGTAGCCGACTCCACCACTCCCGCGACGAAACCGATCGGATCCACGATCGGAGGCAGGGCATCCCCTTCGCGCGAAACCATTGGATAGATGGGATGAATCAGCAGGAAGCCGGGCGTTTCTCGTGGCTTGTTCAGAAGGTTCATCGGCTTGGACAAGACCATTCGCCCGGTCGCGAATGCCTGGGTGATCGCCTCGCGTCGAATCGGGTCTGAAAGAAGATCGAACCCCAGCAGCGACCTTTCCGATCGAATCACTTCAAAATGCACCGGGACGTACTCGCCGCGATCGCCCGCTTTCACGAACTGACCCTGAGCGTCCCGCTCCATGATGGGCGTGAGCATCTGGTCGACGGTGAGCGTGCCCCTTTCAAATCCTTCGCGATCCTGCCTGCGAATGTGCGGGGCCCAGATGAGAGACTCAAGAGCGGGTTGATTCGCCTGCACGGCGGCGGCGAACTGCTGAAACTCGTCGCGCTCGACAAGCTGTGATGCGCCGTAGAAAGCGACGATCGATTGCACGGCCTGGACGTTGGCTTCGACCTGCCTGCGGATGGCGGCGACCCGGTTCTTCGCGGCGACCAGGAATGTGGCTTCGATGCTGAGGTCCGCCGCTCGCTTGGATAGCAGCGCTGCCGCCACCGACACGCCCACGCCGATCGTCGAGGCAAGCACCACCGGCAGAATCCAGGTGGACCGCCCGCGCGCGCGCCCTGGAGTGCCCCGGTTTTCCGCTGCTTTCCGGAAAAACATTAGGACCCCCTTGCCTGATTCCATCGAGCGCGGGAGGGTCTGCTCAGACGCCTCCCGCTCCGTTCAACCGGTGCGCCGCCGCAGGGCCGTATTCACGTCATCGAACATCGGCAGGATGTCCGTTAGCTTCGTCACCCGGATGATGCTCTGAAGCTGGGCGCTCAATCCCGCCAGGAGAATCCGCGTCGAGTGCGCGCGGGCGTACTTGGCCATCGCCACGAGCTTGCCCAGCATGAGCGAACACATCCACTGCACGTGCTGGAGATCAAGCACGATGTCCGCGCCCTTGTGCTGCTGGATCAGCTCTTCGACCGCGAGGTTGAAGCGCTCCACGACGGCATTGGCCATCATGTTGGCCTCCAGCAGCTCCACGCACACCGCGCCCTTGCAGCGGTAGGCGTAAAGCTCTTCCGTCAGGGACACGCAATCCATCGATTCGGTTTGTGTCTGCTGCTTGAGCATACGAGCCTCCCTT
>JBBDXA010000249.1:0-3304 GCA_040902585.1 Phycisphaeraceae bacterium | reverse complement strand
CCTCCCTTTAGTTGCACGGATCGCGCCGACAGTTGGCTGCCGCCTACACAATCTGCACGAAGAACTGGGCGGGTGGGCCTTTCAGCCGCGCTCGTCCGGAAAGCTTTCCAATGCCGCCTCGACGGTTTCATGCACATCAAACAGACTGTCCATGTGCGTGACGGCGAACATCTGACGGATCAGAGTTGACATGCCTGACAATCGCAGGCGCTGACCCATCGGTTTCAATCGGCGGTGTATCGCGACGAGTTTGCCGAACACCGCTGACGATACATACTTCACCTTCGAAAAATCCACGACGACTTTCGGCGAGCCGTGCGACTCGATCGCGCTGACGATCGTCGATTCCAGTTCCTGGATGAGTGCTTCTTCAAACAGGATCGGCCCCGTCACATCCACGCGAACGATATCTCTCACCAATTGTGAGCGAATAACCGGATCTGTACCTGTCATGACGCGGCCCTCCGAAAAATGGACTCTAAGGTCGAGAGGGGCTTTGACTCACTAGACACTACCGCGTCCTATTCTCGCCGTCAACCCTAAGTGAAATTTCGTCACGCCGGGCACGATCCGTCTGACTCATCTGCCATAGGGGGAATACCGTCCTGCTATCCGCTCCTGCGCGCCGACGCGGATTTTTCTTTCTGTACCGGGCCATTTGACACGCCCGCCATCGCCTACAACAATGCATGGTCCCCCCACGCATGCGGATCAGTCGCTGATCATGTCGTGGCGGGAGAGTTGAATCGTGCGGGGTGTAGCGCAGCTTGGTTAGCGCGCTTGACTGGGGGTCAAGAGGTCGAGAGTTCAAATCTCTCCACCCCGATTGTGAAACGCCGTTGACAACTGATGTCAACGGCGTTTTTTCATTAACAGGACATGCACTTATAGAAGGGGAGTAGTCCAGGTCATCGATCCTGGCCTTGCCTGTGAAAGTGACAGAAAGGGACCCGCTTGGACCAGGGAAGTCAGAATCGGGTACAAGCACTGGTACAAGCGAGCTGGCAAGTCATCGAAGAATCCTTTGGTTGCAGCGCTTAGCTCAGGAACTGTTTGATCGGGCCTTCCTGATCGATCTTGAATTTCGCCAGGCCGGTGTCGAGGTCGCCGTAGTGCTTGGTGGGATGTCCGTAGGCGTTGAGGAGGGTGGTGTACCAGTTGCCGAGGGTCTTGCAGCCTCGCGTGCCCCAGTAAGGCAGGCGGATGTACCGCCGGCTGATGTCGAGCCTGGTGTTCGCGCCGGCGAGGATGATGAACGGCCACTCGGTGCCCTGGCTGTGATGCGTTTCGCCGTTGTCGGGGAAGTAGAAAATCGTCGTGTTATCAAACATCGTGCCGCTGCCTTCGGGCACGGCCTTGAGTCGCTTGACGATTGTGTCCACCAGCTTCATGTGCTGATGGCGTACTTTCTCGCGCACGTCCAGCGCTGCAATGGCACCGACGCTTTTGCCGTGACCGACATCGTGCAGGTTAATGATTTCATTGGCGACGAGGCCGGTGTAAGGCGTGCCCAGTTCGTCCACGGTGAAGGTGACCACGTTGGTCATGCCGGAAATGAGCGCCGAGAGCAGGATCTCCGTGTGGCCGAGCTGACGGTCGACTGTGTTGATGTCATCGGCGAAATACTTGGCGTCCAGCTTAGGGACATGCTTGCGGATGACGTCAGCCATTCGCTCCAGCTTCTCATTTCGTTTCCTCACAGCTTCAACCGAATCGGCGTAGTTCTGCACCTTGGCCTTTTCGATACCGCTGAGATTCGTTCCCAGCCCAGCCTCTTTACCAGCGACGAACTCCAGCAACTGACGATCAAGTTCATTCTTGATCTGGTCATTCTTCCTGCTGGAGACGAGTTTGAACAGTTCTTCCATCGCGACCCTGGGCGAACCGAAGGCGTAGTTGGGCTGCTGCGGTCCGCGTGCGGAGAAGCCTTTCTCGATGCCGTTGATATTGCCTCTGGCGTTGCCGCCGCCGGTGGGAAAACAGGCGAGCTCGATGTGTTCGAGCGGCGAGGGGAAGAGCCTGGCCAGTTCGAAATCGACGGTGGCCCACTTGATGGAACTCAGCCGTTCGTTGGCTTTGTAGACGCCCAGGGAAGACTGCCAGGTGTGATGCCCGGTCGTACACATCTTGCCGGACAGGCCCTGGAGGATGGTCATGTTTGCCTTGTGGGCATTGAGCGGACTCATCCACTCCGGCAGATCATGCTTCTCCAAATCAACCTCAATCGCGTCCTTCCGCTGCTCGGCTTCCATCTCCTTCTTACCGAGGCTGGGCGGGACCATCGCGCTGGGGAACAGCCCGTTGCCTTTGTGAATGAAAATGAAACGCATCGGCGGCTTGCCCGCGGTCGTATTGGCGAACAGGCTCGGTGCCAGCGCCAGGGCGCCCGCGCCGAAGAAGCCCGCTTTCATAAAGTCTCGCCGGGTGTTCATGGTTCAATCCTTGATGGTCTTGCGGTACATGAAAGAGTCGGAAGTCAGCAGTGAAACGATAACCGCCCTGAAGCTGCCGCCGGTCTCGATGTAAGCCTTGTCGGCATCAATCAGCGTCTGCGAATCAGAAAGCATTTCGTTGCGGCCCATGTAGAAGCGGAACGCATGACGAATGATGGACTGCCGCACGCGATCGGACTTTGCCAGCCGATCGATCATGTCCAGTGCGTCGTTCACGTCGCCATCGAGTTTGGAATCGCCTGTGCCCTTGAGGTAGCCGTGGGCGTTCACCGGCAGCGTCTTGTAGGTATCCGCGCTCTCCTTATCCCTGGCGCGGGCGATCAGGTTGTCCGGATGTTCGAGGCTTTCCTCGGTGCGATAGCGGCCAAAGTCATCGTAAATCTCAAACGTCAGGCCCAGCGGGTTCATGTGCTGGTGGCACTTCCAGCACTCTTCTTTGGTCGTCACCATTTCAAGGCGATCGCGGAGCGTCTTGTGCGGGTCTTCAGGAACCTGGGCATCGACGGTGATCGGTACATCCGGCACGCGACCGGCGAGCAGCTTTTCGCGAACCCAGCGGCCGCGAATGACCGGGTCGGTTGCGGTGTTCTGCGAGTGAGCGATCAGCCAGGCTGGATGCGTGAGAATGCCTTTGCGATGCGCGATGGTGAAAGGCTGCTGGACCGGATAGTCCCAGTATTCGGGCGTATCTTTGGGCTCTTTGTACTTGTCCAGCTCGACGCCGATGTATCGGTGACGCGTCGGCACCGGCGGCAGGTTGTAACTGACTGAGTGATGGTAGGTGTACCCGTGCGTGAACGGCCCGCGCGTGAAGGGCGTGCGCCCCTGGCCGAAGGTGTCCTGAAAGTAAT
>JBBDXA010000248.1:8915-11614 GCA_040902585.1 Phycisphaeraceae bacterium | reverse complement strand
AGACGGGCGTTCCTCTATCCTTGCCTGAGGTGTCGGTTTGGCGCGCGCAGAAGCGGACAAAAGCACGTGAAACGTGCGTTTTTGCGCGGAGGAAACACGGGATTTGCGATTTGCGGATTTGTCGCGTCGGCGTGTGCATTTGTGCGCGCCGCCTGCCCGCCCTCAATCCACTTCCGCCGCCCCCGCCAGTTCCGCGGCCGCGGTGCCGTCGCTGGCCATCCAGCCGTCGCAGTAGAGACTCGCCAGCGCCAGCCAGCCGGCGTTCTCCGCGTTCTGCGAAGCGGGGTGATTCCATAAATCGATTTCAATTCTTGCGGATACCTCCGCAAGCATCTGGCCGCGCACGGAATCGACGATCGCATCGGCGAAGGTCTGATACTGCGTCAGTTCGCTGACCAGCACCAGGCGGTTGGCGCGGGTGAAGTTGGCGGCATTGGAAATGCCCATCGCCAAGAGTTCGATCAGCTTGCTCATCGCTTCATCGCTGTGATTAAAATCCCCCGCCCGGTCGCGGAGGGTGCCCTTCTTGCGGCCCTGTCGCACGAGAAAATCAGTGGAACAGATGCGCTCCAGGCAACCGACGTGGCCGCAGTAGCAGCGCTCGGTCTCGACCGGCATGCGGGTGTGCCCCAGTTCGTTGGCGGCGGTCACGCACCCGCGATTGGGTCGCCCGTTCACCAGCAGCGCCGAGCCGAGCTGCCCGTCATCGAAGTACACCAACAGCACATCCTCGCTCTGCTCGGCGCGGTGGGCGAGCATCCAGCGTGCGGCAAGCGCATGCATGTCATTTTCAAGAATATAAGGGGTCTTGCCGGCCGTCTCATAGATCGGCTGAAGGCTGACTTCGCCCTGCCCGGGCCAGGCGGAGGAAAGCAGGATGGCGTGTTTGCCAGGGTCCACGAAGCCGGGCGTGCAGAGGCCGACGCAAAGGGTGTTCTCGTCGAGGTTCTCCTTCATCAGATCGCGAGCGGCACGGATGAGCCGGCCGGCGTCGCTGATGGGCCGATCGCTAGGCGGCGCGAGCAGTTCACCTTGCAGGTTCAGGCGCGCCAGCTCCACGCGGCCGGGCCGAATCGCCAGACCCAGCACGTGTCTTCGATCGGTGTCGATCTCCAGCGGCACGCGCGGCCGCCCGCGCATCCGCCGGCCTTTGCCGTTGAGGTCGATGCCGCTTTCCTTCGGCTTGCCTTTGCCGCGCGGCGTACTGGTCGGCTTGCCTTCACGCAGGATGCCGTCATCCAGAAGGGCAGCGGTGTCCGCGCCGACCGTATTCGGCCGAATGCCGGTCCGCTCGTGAAGCTCCCAGCGGCTCAGCGGGCCTTCGTTCCACAGGGTTTGCAGGAGGATACGTTGGCGAGATGCAATCATGGAGGATAACTATCGCGAATCTTTCGATCGATTGCAAGGGGTGATAGGAAAGAATTCTTAAGGAATGTGTGTGAGAAGGCTGGAGCACCATCCCGGATGGGTGGTGCATCCCAGCGAAAGCCGCACGCCTCCGGCACCGCCCTTCCGGGACGGTGCTCCACGATGCGCCGCACGATAGGATGAACATACCTTTGGAGATTCGCAATGCTTCGACTCTCTTCGACCGCCCTTCTCACCGTCGCATTGACATGCAACCTCGCCTTCGCCGCCGAGCGCGAGCTGCTCGAAGGCGATGGGCTCGCCGCGAAGTATCCGCTTGATGCAGGCATCGCAAAGGACGCGGCGGTGCTCTTCGCGGAGGACTTTGAAGGTGTCACTGTCGCGGATCTTTCCAAACGATGGAACGAAGCGAGCAACAAGGACGGCAAGGTGATCAGTCTTGTTGCGGACGCGCCGGTGAAAGGCGCGGGCGAGAAGAGCGTGCAGATGACGGCGACGGTTACGGCGAACGAAGGCGGGCATCTTTATAAGAAGCTGCCGCGCGGCGTGGACACGGCCTTCGCGCGGGTCTACGTCAAGTTCCCCAAGGACGCGGGCTACATTCATCACTTCATTCACTTCGGTGGCTACAACCCGGCGACGAACTGGCCTCAAGGCGGCGCGGGTAGTCGGCCGCGCGGGGATGAACGCATGACCGTGGGCATCGAGCCTTACGGTTCGGGCGGCAAGCTCGACGCGCCTGGCGCGTGGAACTTTTATCCTTACTGGCACGAGATGAAAGCCTCGGTCGGGAACCGGTACTGGGGCAATTCGATCGCGCCGACGACGCCTTTGATGGTGCCGTGCGAGAAGTGGCAGTGCGTGGAGATCATGATGAAGACGAACACGCCCGGTCAGCGCGACGGCGAGCTGGCGCTGTGGCTCGATGGCAAGCTTTCGATGCACGTGAAGAAGGGTTCGCCGCGCGGGCAGTGGTCGGGGATGGGGTTTCAGCTTCGCGATGTGAACGAGACGCGGGCGGAGCCGTTTGAAGGTTTTTCGTGGCGCACGAGTGAGAAGCTGAAGATCAACTTTTTCTGGCTGCTGCACTACGTGACGGACACGGCGCTGAAGCGCAACGGCGTGACGGATATGGAGAAACCGGTGACGGTGTGGTTTGATAATGTTGTGGTGGCGGAGAAGTACATTGGGCCGGTGAAGGGGAAGTGATTGGAGATTGCGGATTGCGGATTGCGGATCAAAGGTTGGGTGCCACGGGTCGACGAGGCTTTGCGAGTAGACCCGTGCGGACGCCAGCGATCTCCGACGAATCGTTGACAGCCGGCCGCCGG
>JBBDXA010000248.1:0-8905 GCA_040902585.1 Phycisphaeraceae bacterium | reverse complement strand
GCACGGGTCTGCTCGGCGGACCTCGCCGACCCGTGGCACCCAACGCCCCGCTATCATCCTGTCATGATTCTTCTCATCGATAACTACGACAGTTTCACCTACAACCTCGTGCAGCGCATCGGCGAGTTGGCCGCGAGCGCGCCGGACTTTGATCCTTCGCAGGACCCGCTGACTTCGCTTGATCTGCGCGTCATTCGCAATGACAAGATCACGGCAAGCGAGGCGGTGAAGATGAAGCCGGATCATGTGATCATTTCGCCGGGGCCTTGTACGCCGCGCGAAGGCGGCGTGTCCAACGACATCATTCAGGCCTTCGCCGGCCGCGTGCCGGTGCTGGGCGTTTGTCTCGGGCATCAGTGCATGGGCTATTCCTTCGGCATGACGGTCGATCGCAACTACCGCCTGATGCACGGCAAGACGTCGATGATGCATCACGATGGCAAGACGATCTTCCGCGGATTGAGCAATCCTTTCACGGCCACGCGGTATCACAGCCTGGTGATTCTGCCGCACACGTTTGATGAGGAGCGATTTGAGATGAGCGCGTGGACGGATGAGAAAGAGATCATGGCGATGCGGGCTCGGCCGGGCACTTTCGGGGCGGGTCACGATGCCCCGCTGGAAGGCGTGCAGTTTCATCCGGAAAGTTTTCTGACGACGGAAGGCCCGATGCTGCTGGCGAATTTTCTGGGGTTGCCGCGGCCGGTGGTGGCGAAGGCGGAGTGATGTAGAGTTGGATTGCTGGTTCACCCTTCTCGCGCTGGAGTATTGCGATGGCTTCACAGCAGCGTGAACAATCCGCGGGACGCGAAGGTGCCTATTTACTTCTTGTTGGACTCTCCGTTTGCGCGGCCATCGTTGGATTGCTGATCTCTCTGTGGAGCCGGGGCGTTCCGGCGAATGAAGGCATCAAGGGCGGGGTGATTCTGGCGGCACTGGCGACGTTCGCGGGCGTTGTCACCGGCGTCATCTCTCTGTTCGCCTGCTACTCACGCTGGACGTTCTTCTTTTCAGTCGCGGCGATCGGCCTGAATGCGGTTGTGTTTGAAGTATTCACCGGTTGATTAATCGAGCCGACTGACGGGCGTGTGAGATACGTCCGGTGACACACCCTTCTCCAGACGGACACGCGATCGATGTTCCCGGCCATCGACCGTGACAACGACAACGCCTTCGCAGGGCGGGAGCGTTGTGGGTGCATCGACCATGATCCAGTCGGCTGATGTCTGCGCCAGGGGAATTGACTTACCATCGACTTGCAGTTCAAGTTCAACGACTGCCGAGTGACCTGTTGTGTTGGCTGTACGCAGCATGAGTGACTTTCCGGACAAAGTGGATGACCGCGCTCAAGTCTATGCCGGGTGGCATGGCGTCACTATCTTACACCGTCTGGGGTACGGAATCGACGGCGTGGTTTACTCGACCTCGCACAATACCGCGGTGAAAGCCCTGGAACGACAACACTCGTACGAAACGGAACGCGATGTCTACCTGCGATTGCGCGAACATGGCGTGACGAAGATTCGCGGGCACCATGTTCCGCAGCTCATCGACTTCGATGACTATCTATGGGTGCTCGAAATCTCCATCGTCCCCCGTCCTTTCGTCCTCGACTTTGCGAAGGCGACGCTTGATGTGCCGCCGGACTTTCCGGAGGAGATCATGCGCGAATGGCTTGAGCGCAAGGCGGCGGACTTCGGCGAACAGTGGCCGGCGGCGCGGGCGATCATGAGTGACCTGGCGGAGAAGTATGGCGTCTATCTGACGGACTTGAATCCGAACAATATTGGGTTCAAATGAAACCAATGAGCACAACCAAGCCACCCGGTGACGACTGGGCGTTGATCGTCGTGGCGATCCTTCTCGATCTGGCGACGGGCGCGCTCATATGCATGGAGGGTTGGGCGGCGCCGATCCTTTCCCTGATCACGGGGCTCGTCGCTTTCGGCTTCGGCGGACTGGCGGCGCTGAGCGGGCGGGGGCGTGTGTATCGGTGGATCGGAGGAGGTGTGATGTTCAGTGCCGCCGTGCTTCTCTTTTTTCCTTTGCAGGTCATCGCTTTCGTGCATTGAAAAACCGCCGACTTGCGTCGGCGGCTTGGGTTCGAATTCGCCGTGGCGAATGGGTGGTAGCGGGTTTGGAGCACCATCCCGACAGGGTGGTGCTGAGGGCATTCGTCGGCCCTTCGCTTTGTTGGTGCGACGGGCGACCTTTCACTTCGTGCGCCAATAGCACCACCCTTCCGGGATGGTGCTCCAGCGCAATTACTGCAACAGGCTCAGCACGGTTTGCGCGGTGCTGTTGGCGATGGCGAGCTGCGAGGTGCCGGCGTTGACCAGGATCTGGGCGCGGGTCAGTCTTGAAGTCTCAGCCGCGAAGTCCGTGTCGCGAATCCTGCTCTCGGCGGCGGTGAGGTTTTCCAGGCTGATCTGGCTCGAGCGGATGGTGGTCTCCAGCGTGTTGCGCTGGAAGGCACCGAGTCGGCCACGCATCACGGCGATCTGCTCGATGGATTGATCGACGATCTCCGAAGCGCTTCGCTGCTGACTGGCGACGAGGCTGTTGACGCCGCCGGACTTCACGCTTTCGAGGAAGCCGAGGGTCTCGTTGCCCAGGTGTGCGGCGTGAATGGACTGGATGCCGAAGCCGACCTGTTGCGAGGAGTTGACGCTCGGGCCGATCTGGTAGTTCGCCCCGCCGCCGGTGATGGTGAAGCTGTAAGTCGAAAGCTGCTGGGCGGCTGCGTCGGCGAGATTCAGCTCCAGGTTCAGCGTCGGAGCGTGCAGGCTGACCTTGGTGCCGTTGCCCAGGGCAAGGTTGCCGTTGACCAGCGCGAGCACATCTTCACCCAGGTCGCGGTTGGTGGCGGTGCCGGCCTGCGCGGTGAAGGTCTGGAATGACGTGCCGCCGGTGATCTTGCGAACGCTGA
The DNA here is from genome assembly GCA_040902585.1 of Phycisphaeraceae bacterium. GTDB lineage: Bacteria > Planctomycetota > Phycisphaerae > Phycisphaerales > Phycisphaeraceae > JBBDXA01. Next base: position 5,976 of record JBBDXA010000248.1, on the reverse strand, counting down.
CGAAGGAGTCCGAGCCGAACCTGCTGGAGTTGAAGGTCAGCCCTGACGACGCGTTGGCCGCGCTGACGAGACTGGCGGTGACGCCGGTGGCATCGGAGGTCTGGTTGACTGCGAAGGCGACGGCCGAGAGTGCGGTGCCGCTGACAAAGCTGAAGACCTGCACGCCGCGCGTGCCTTGAATTTCAATCGTCACGCTGCTGACGAGGGCACCGACGGAGCCCGTGGTGTTACCCGAGAGGAACAGGCTGGCGGACTCGGCGGAGTTGAGCACTTCAACCGTGACGGGAATCGTCGAGTTGGTGCCGAAGTTCGCGCCGAAGATTTTCGCATCCTGAATCTGCGTCGGGTTGATGCCGCTGGTGAGGTAGTCCAGCGAGCCGTTGAGCAGCTTCAGCCCCGCGAAGCTGGTGGTGTTGCTGATGCGGGTGATGGATTCGATGGCCGAGTCGATCTGAAGCTGGTTGGCCTGGATCTCTTCCTTGCTGAAGGCACCGGTGTTGGCGGCCTGAACGATCAGGGCCTTCATCTCGGTGAGCAGCGTGGAGACCTCCTGGAGCGAGGCTTCCGCCGTCGAGATGACGTTGGCGGCGCGCTCGGAGTTGTCGATGGCCTGGCCGATACCTCTGATCTCGCTGCGCAAGCGCTCCGAGACAATGAGGCCCGCCGGGTCATCGGCACCGCGATTGATGCGCAAGCCGGTGCTCAGACGTTCAAGGCTCGTGGCGAGACTCTTGTTCGTGCGCGAGAGGTTGTTCTGGGCGATAAGGGAGGAAACGTTGGTGTTGATTCGTGACATTGACAATCCTCCTTGATTGTCTAGGTCGCTTGGATTCCCGCCGGCGGTCCGTACATCCGATTTGGAACACGCCTGCGGCGACGAGGATGGATTGGCTGATCGGGACGCTCCAGGCCAGCCGACCCGGGGGATACATCAGGTACTTTTATGGCTTCCGTGTCGAGCCGTTGCCGTTGCCGTTGAGCTTGCCGCTCAGGCTTCGGTGGGCGGGCGCCGCGCTGGGGCGCCGCATCGGCTTCACGTTCTGGTCGGCTCCGTTGATGTCGTCAACCTGCACGCGGCTGGCGTCAGCCATTTCGCGTTTGATCGCGTCATACACTTCCTTTCGATGCACCTGAACCTCACGCGGCGCGTTGATTCCGATGCGGACTTTATCACCCTTGATGTCCACGACGGTGATTTCAATGTCATCACCAATCATGATCGTTTCGTCGCGATGTCGAGATAACACCAGCATGGTCGTAGGCTCCTTCCTTTGACCGTGTTTGCCTGGGCCGCGGCATCCGTGCCGTGACCGTCACTGGGCGAGTGGACCCGCGTCAGTCGCATCCTTGCGCCCGCCGCTCACCCGCTGCGATTCCAAAAACCAAAACATCACAAAAGCAAAAAAGCAGAAAAGGAATCAGCCGTTCGCCTCATCGCCGCATCAAGCATTTTCTGCTTTTCTGCTTTGATGCTTTTCTGCTTTCGTGCCCTCAAGCCGACATCGCCTGCACCGGTCGCGGCAGTTCCACCAGCGGCACGCGCGTCGTGAATCGCTTGTCGCTCAACACCAACTGAGCGCCCATTCGACTCTGCACGTGGACCACCAGCGGGCCTTGAAGATTGCCGGTGAGCATGTGCTCACGCTTGTTCACGATGACGAACACCTGGGCATCCTCAATCGTCTGGATGCCCAGCTCGCCCATCTGGTCCGCCTTCAGAGGCACGCGGTAGCTCGACACGAAGTAACTCGGGTCGGTCACCACGAACGCCAGGTCCGGCGTGTCCACCGCCTGCAACCACCAGAAGTAGCTGCCGTCGTTGGGTTCCAGCAGGACGAACCGCTTGTACCGCGGAAACCCGAGCAGCCCCTTGGGGAACTCGATGATCCGCGCCTCGTCCACATCCAGCGTTCCAAATCGCGTCGTGTTAAGCAACATTCCAATGTTCCTCTGGTTCGGCCGACCATCCTTGGGCCGTGTGTGAAGTCGTCCACGCGGATCGAACACTTCACGGCGTCCTGCCCTTTGCCGCACCTACTTGAGACCGGCCGCGGGTCTCGCTGCGGCGCAATACCTGCGCTCCTAGCGCAAAAAATCCAACAAACTCGTTTGCAGACTTCCAAGCCCGCTCTGAAAGCTCGCCTGCAACTGCTGCTGCAATTGCGCCAGTCGCGTGATCACGGCCGTGAGGTCCGCGTCCTGCAACAAACTAAGCGTGCTTTTCTCGGCTAATTTCAACTCGGCGAGCCTTTCCGTCTGTTGTTCCAGCCGCTGGGTCTTCACGCCGACATCAGCACGAGCCCGAGCAACCGAATCAATACTGCGTTCTATGCCATCACCAGCAATCGTGATGCCAGCTTCATCATTGGTGAGCAAGGCATCACGCAAAGCAATCAAATGAGTGAAAACAGAATCCGTCTGAATCTTCGCCACGTCATCACTCTGAATCGCACCAGCCGCGCCGGCGTTCTTGTAAATGCCCAGGTGCGTCGCCGCCAGGCTGATGCCAAGCTGCGACACGGCGAAGTCACTCGCGCCGGCTGTGCCATCCTCAAACACAAACCCGTTGCCCGTCGCCGCCAGACCCACGTTGAAGTCCGTGCCGCCCGTGCCCGGCGTACCGACCGTCAGACCCGCGCCGGCCGCGGCTGCGGAAATTAGATTCATCACATCGCCCAAAGTCTTGGCCTGCGGAGGACCATCGAGATTCACATTGAACGTCGCGCCGCTATGAAGCTGAAACGCGAAGTCATCCGCGCCGGCCTGCGACTCCACGCCCAGCCCGAAGCGAAGGTCCGACAGGTTGGTGTCGGTGTTGAACGAACGCAGGCCCAGGTCCGTCGCGGTGCTGCCGCCGTTCTCACCGATGGAAAGCGTCAGGCCGCTGATCTCGTTGACGAGGTTCAGGGCCGTGCCGTCGGCGTTGATCGAAAGCCGCACGCCGATGTTCGCGCTGGCGACGCGGTTCATCATGTCCTGCACGGTGTTGGAGCCGGTGAAGTTGACGACCTGACTGGCGGAGCCGTTGGTGATGAGCAGGCCGCTGGCGAAGTCGATGGGCAGGCCGAAGGAGGCGAGCGTGGTGCGCTCGGTGATGCGCGGGTCCGTATCGCTGCCGAGCGTGGTCGCGCTGGTTGCAGTGATGTCAATGCCCAGGTCGCCGGCCGTCTGTCCGTTGAAGGTGTCGCCGATGGTGATGGTGTGACCGGCATTGGCGGTGAGTTCGAAGGAGCCGCCGCTGATCGCAAGGCTGCCTGCCGCCGGGTCGAGGCCGATGATGGCATTGTTGATCCGCGTCTGCACATCGCCGGCGTTGTCAGCGGTGGAAAGATCGACCTGCACGGCAGTGCCGTTGACGGTGATATCGATCGTGCCTTTGCGAATGCCCAGGCCTTGCGCGCCGTTGAGATCGCTCAGTCGCGTGGCGTTGGTCAGGTTCGGATTCAGGTCCGCCTGGCTCTCGACGCGAGTGGAAAGCGCGCCCAGCGCGTCAGCGCCGTTGACGTTGAAATCCAGCGGGGATTTCAGGCCGAAATCGCCTTTGATGTTGTTCGTCGCGCCTTTGTACTGCACGCCGCCGAGCAAGAATTCGAATACCGCTTCGCCCTGCCCCAGCGACGAGTTGCCGCCGAAGAGGGAGACGCCCTGGAACTGGCGGTTGGTGATATCCACGAGGGACTTGATGAGTTCATCGATGACCACGCCCTGGCCCTGGCGCGTCTGGGCGTTGGACGCGATGCCGATCTGGCTGGCGGCAATCGTCTTGGCTTCGAGCAGCAGGTTGCTGATATCGCCCAGGCCCACATCCGCGTTGCCCAGCACGCCCGAGCCGTGAGCCGCGTTGCGCTCTTCCTGTTGGTGTGATTCCAGCCGCGATTGAAGCAGCAGGATCGCGCCGATTTTTTCAGGCGCATCCGAAGGCTTGGAAACCGCCAGGCCGGTGCTGATCTGCTTTTGAATTTCCTGAAGTGATATCTGCGTCCGCCGCGTGGTGGACAGCAACAGATCAGCCCCTTGCAGGGTCGTGGTGCGAACGAGATTGGAGGAGATACGGGACATTGGGAGAAGGAGTCAGGAGTCAGGAGTCAGGGGTCAGGGGTCAGGGGGCAGTGTTCAATCATGAATCCATCAAAGCCCAGGGATGAGGGCCGCCGAATCCCTGGGTGCTCACGCCAATTGCAGCAGTGTCTCCATCATCTGATCGACCACGTTGAGGAACCGGGCGCTGGCCTGGAACATTCGTTGAAACGAAAGCAGGTTGATCGCTTCTTCATCCACGTTCACGCCGCTGAACTGCTGCTTCTGCGACTCCAGCGTTTCCCGCACCACCGATGTCGCTTCCACCCGGCTCACAGCCTGACTCACTTTGATTGCATTCTTCTCCACATTCGCCGACCAGACCTCCGGCAGACTCCGCCCGCCCAGGGCCTCGAGCTTCTGCGTGCGCAGGCCGACCAGCGCGAGGGCGTTGCGATTGTCGCCGGCGATGTGATCGCGGGCGGCCGCGACCTTGCTCGCATCGTTGAGAATCACCTGGTTCACACCGATGTCGAACGAGTTGCCGCCGGTGAAGAACGTGTTCACGCCCAGCGACGCCAGCGCACCCGAGGTGTCATCGCTGAAGGAGAACACAAAGTCCGACGAGTCAGCCGCGAGGCGAAGTTTGCCGTTGGAAGTGACCGTTGCCGTGAGATTGGTCACACCGTTAAGATCAGCAGCGAGGCTCGTGAGCGAGGTATCAGCCGCGGGGTTGATGCCGTCCAGATCGACATTGATGGTGGTGCTGACGCGCTGCCCGGTGGACTTCTGCGTTACGTGAATCTGAAAGCTGCCGTGCTGCGGGGGAAACGCGAGACCCGCCGTGGGATCGTTCAGCGCGACCGCCGTGTCTGCGACGATCGTCTCGCCTGTCAATGTGCTGAACCCGGTGCTGCCCTGGCCCTGACTATGCACCTGATTCACCTGCTGGATCAGCGCGCCGGTGAAATCATCCAGCCCCTGGATCGCGTCGACAAGGTCTTCCTGCCGCAGCTTCATCAAAGCGCCCAACTCACCGGTGTCCGAGAGCAGCGTGCTGCCGTCCGCGGAGACGACCAGATCATGCTGGATCGAACTGCCCGCCGATGTCGTTCGCACTTCCACGCCCCGGCTCTTGCCGTTGAGCATGATCGGAATCGAACCGACGAACACATCGATCGAGCCCGAAGGATTTTCATTGACCGAAATATCCAGGTACTTCGAAAGCTCGCCCAGCAGCACATCACGCTGATCGCGCAGCGAGTTCGCCCCGCCCTGCCCGCCTTCACTGGCGACGATCTGGGTGGACACGCTTTCGATCTGCGAAAGCAGATCATCCGCGCGGGTCGCACCGCTGGTGAGCCGGCCTTCCACCTGCGTGCGAAGATCGACAAGGTTTCGGCGAAGCTCCTGGATCTGCTGCGAAAGCGTGTCGCCGCGCGAAACGACGAGCGTGCGCAGCGACGTATCCAAAGGCTGATTCGAAAGTTCACCAAACGCATTGAAAAACTCGTTGAGCGCGGTGGTCAGGTCCGTGCCGGTGAGTTCATTCTGAATCGATTCGATCTGACTGAGCACTTCCTGCCGGGCGAGTGCCGAGGATTGGTCCGCAATGCTGCCGCGCAGGCGACTTTCCAGGGCGGTGTCGATGCGGCGGATGATCTCGCTGATCTGCACGCCGCGCCCGACGAAGACGCCGTTGGAGATTTCGTTCGCACCTGAAGGCGAAACGACGAGCTCCTGCCGGTGATAGCCACGGGTGGCGATGTTGGACAGGTTGTTACCCGCCGTCTCGATCGCCGCCTGGCTGGTGAGCAGGCCGCTGCGTCCGACTTGTAAGGCACTGGTGAGGCTCATTGGATCAGGGGTCAGGGGTCAGGGGTCAGGGGTCAGGAGTCAGTGCAAGACCGATGGCGAGTCCGCGAGCCGTAGGGGTATCCGCTACGCCACCGCCGTAAA
>JBBDXA010000247.1:0-11658 GCA_040902585.1 Phycisphaeraceae bacterium | reverse complement strand
CGGATTCGCGCTGGGAAAGCGGCGCGATGATAACGAGCGGGTTCTCACCGCCTTCCTCAAGCTGCCCCACGTCAGCGTCATCGCCCCGGATGAACTCACGACCCGCCACTATGCCGACCTCTACCGCCAGACGCGCGACCAGGGCGCGCCGATACCGACCAATGAATTGTGGATCGCCGCGCTGGCCATTCAGCACGATCTGATTCTCTACACGCGCGACAGGCACTTCCATCAATTCTCCCAGCTTCGTCGCTGTTGATCACCATCATCGCTCTCGTGAATTTGGAGATTCGATCCGCCCTTCGCGTACGTCTATCATCGCAGCATGAAAGCTCGCCAGCTCGAAAAGCTCGGCATCCCGCCCACCATGACCAAGCTCGCCAAGTGGCTCGCCAGTGAAGCCCGCAGCGCAGGGGCCTCGCTCGACGAAGTCCGCGCGAAGCTCAAGGACATCGTGAGCGATCCTGCCGCCCATCAGGAAGACCCGCACTTCGGCGAACTCGCCAAGGGCATGGCATTGCAGCGCACGATGTGGACGCATGTCGATCAAGGCTTCACGCCGCGCGAAGTGCCTGCGCCGTGGAAGCAGTGGGGAACCGACCTTGAAGAACAGTCCATCGCCCAGATGCGGGCGGCCTGCGAACTGCCCATCACCGTGGCCGGGGCGCTCATGCCTGATGCTCACCTGGGCTACGGCCTGCCCATCGGCGGCGTGCTGGCGACGGACAATGCGGTCATCCCTTATGCCGTGGGCGTGGATATCGCTTGCCGCATGAAGCTCACTGTGCTCGACCTGCCGGTGAAGCTGCTCGAATCGGAGGGCGAGCGACTCACCAATGCGATCGAGGATGAAACACGTTTCGGCATGGGCGTGGAATTCGGTCGTTACGACTCGCGCAAGAGCAAGCGGCGCGAGCACGATGTCATGGATGACGACTGGAACGTCTCGCACATCACCCGCGAGATGAAAGACAAAGCCCACGCCCAGCTTGGCACCAGCGGCAGCGGCAATCACTTCGTCGAGTTCGGCACGTTCACCGTCGATGACGCCCAGGCTCGCGATCTCAACCTGCCGGCGGCCGGCGTGTATCTCGCCCTGCTCTCCCACTCCGGCTCGCGCGGCACCGGCGCGAAGGTGTGCGACTATTACTCGCGCCTCGCCATGCAGCTTCATCCTGAGCTTCCCAAGGAGTTGAAGCACCTGGCCTGGCTCGGCCTCGACACGCACGAAGGGCAGGAGTACTGGGCGGCGATGCAGCTTATGGGCAAGTATGCCGCGGCCAACCACGCCTGCATTCACCGCGCGATCGCCAAGCATCTGGGCGCCCGCGTGATGCTCGATATCGAAAACCATCACAACTTCGCGTGGGAAGAGGAGCATGTGATCGGCGCTGTGAAAGCCACCGCGGGCGACGCCTCCGATTCCCCTCCCTCCCAGGGAGGGGTTAGGGGAGGGTCGGGCGAACGAACAACTGTGACGCCCGATGAACACATAGATCCTCCGGGCGCGTCGCCGCACGCCGCCGCATCATCCAACCCGTCTATACAAGTTGTTAGTCCTACCCTCCCCCCGCCCCTCCCTAAGAGGGAGGGGAGTAAGAGGAAGGTCATCGTGCATCGCAAAGGCGCGACGCCCGCGCAGGTCGGCGTGCTGGGCATCATCCCCGGCTCGATGGCGAGCCCCGGCTTCGTCGTGCGAGGAAAAGGCGTGGCGGCATCGCTGGAATCATGCAGCCACGGCGCGGGGCGCGTGATGAGCCGCACGAAGGCGAGGAACACCTACCGCTGGCCGCAGGTGCGCGATCTGTTGGAGAAGCGCGGCGTAACGCTGCTCTCAGCGGGCATCGACGAGGTGCCGTTCGTTTATAAGAATATTGACGATGTCATGGCCGCGCAGCGGGACCTGGTGGATGTGCTGGGGCGATTCGATCCGAGGCTGGTGAAGATGGCGCCGGAGGGGGAGAAGGCGGAGGATTGACGGCGTCACTTACCCATCAACCCATCCTTTACATCGGGATCGCGTTCCAACGCAATGAGTTCACGTAGCGTCGGTTCAAATGCGGGGCGCACCCTGATCAACTTACTTAGGCATTCCGCAAGGTGCCACCGCACCCCCTTGTCCTGCTGAGTGCGGAAAGCGTTTACAAGATCATCCGTGTAGTCGGCAGCGATCTCCGCGCGCTCAAATAATTCGAGGGCCGCATGGAAATTCTCTGGGTCTGGATCCGACAACCCGATGGCCAGTACCGGAACGGCTTCCTCAACGCGATGAGGCATCTTCGCCATTCTTCGTAGGCACCAAATCGATTGATTGCGATGCTTTGAATTCGGATCACGGATGTCAACCTCAAGATTCCTTGCAAGTGCTGTCAACTGAGCGTGAGACAAATCCGTGTGGACGTGACCCACCTCAACCATTAACCAACGCTTGGTCCATTTCATGCGGACCTCCGTAGGCCATGCGCTCCACGTCCACAAGCGCACGTCATCAGGAATCGCAGCCATGTACCACGGTTCTCCATACACCCGCATGCATGTTGCGACCCGCTGCGATGTCAAAAGGTAAGTCGACAAGAACAAGAGCAGCCCACTCGAAGCGACTCGAATCCACCCGCGCCGCGGCCTGTGCATCAACCTTTCACTCTTGTGAACCTTCCCGCACTCCGGACACGTCCGCGCCGCATCGCCCTCCCGCCCCACCGTCCCGCTCATGTCATACCGGCACTTCCTGCACCGCGGCGTTTTCACGCCGTAGCGCCAGCGATCGCCGAACCAGCCGAAGAGGAGTGCGGCAAGGCCCATCGCGCCCAGGCCGAGGCTGACGACCCAGTAGACCCACACTGATGCGAGCCAGTGGTACATGGTGATGCATCCTTTACCGCGCGGCGTCAGTCGTCAGCTTCACGCCTCGCGCCGTTACCTCGACCAAAGCAGCGGATACGGCAGCGGCGTTACCCAGTCGACGGCCATCGCCCGCAGGCGCACCCTGTGCTTGCCACTGGTGTACATGACAAACAACAATTCAGCCGTTCGACGGTAGTCCACAGAGCGCAATGAACTGAGCGTCCACTTGACGCGGTCGAGCGGGCAGTCGTGGATGTACGCCGCGAGCGCGTCCCACGATGAGCCTCTCTCGGCAACGCGGAGGGCGCGAGCAAAGGTGGAGGTATCATCACTGCCAAGTTGTAAGACCACCCAACGGTGCGCTCGCCCGGCATCCATCTCCCATAAGAGTTTGTCCAGATCGGTACGATCCCACGCTTCCGCGGCGAGCCTGTCCCACACGCCATCGAATAACTCCGGCTTCTTCAGCAGCGACAGTTCACGCAAGGCCCAGATCGCGCGGCCCTGCACTTCAGAATTCAGATCGCCGATCACCATCTCGGCGATACGAGGTATGTACGGCTCCGACTTGTCGTTGAAAGAGACTATCCCTCGAATCGCCGCGGCTCTTACATTGCCCATCCGATCATCCAGCGCGGCAGCGAGCATCGGCAAGCCTTCATCGAGCGGCGGGTGGAAGATGATCGACGTTTCGCTGATTGCGATGACCGCTTCCGCCCGCGCGTAGCTGTCGAAGTCATCAGCGCGCGGGGTCAGGTTTGCAAGCAACCACCGGCCCTGCCAGCGGTCCAGCGCGATGCGGATGTCGGGATCCCATTGCACCCATTGCTTGAACCACTTGTCCTGCGTCGCTCGACTCCGTGAAGGCCAGAGCATCAGGCGAATCGAGTCGGGCACCGCGGCTTCATACCAGGGCTCTTTGAAATGATCGATGCGGTGGCGGAGATCAGGCGACGTCAGGAGGTTGAGACAAGCCCATCCCAGCAGTCCACCCGCGACGCCTCGCTTCCACCCACGTCGCGGTTTGTGCATCAACCTTTCACTCTTGTGAACCTTCCCACACTCCGGACATGTCAGTCGCGCGTCGCCTTCGCGCCCCACCGTCCCGCTCATGTCATACCGGCACTTCCTGCACCGCGGCGTCTTCACGCCATAACGCCAGCGGTCGCCGAACCAGCCCGAGAGCAGCGCGAGCAGGCCCAGCGCGCCCAAGCCGATACTGACGACCCAGTAGACCCACGTTGAGGCGAGCCAGGTGAACATGATGGTGGATGATACGCGGGGACTCGCGGGGCGGGTCGTATTTGTGGAGGGGCTTTGAAGCGAGTACTCGTAGGGCGCAATAGCCCCCGGCGGGAGCCGGGGGTTGCGTGCGCGAGTAGAGAGGGGGAATGGTGCCTGGGGGGCGGGGATGGCGTGCGTGGCTCGCCGTAAGCACGGCGCGAAGGGCGGACGGCGGCAACCCGGCTGCCGTCGGAGGCTAGTGACTATGATGTTTCGGCGGTGGACGCTGGACAACACGAAGGGATCGGCGATGCACAAGAAGACGGCGACCGTGGAACATTTCGAGCGTTTAGTTGCGATCCATGACAAAGATGAAGATCTGGAATCGCTACGCGATCTTCCCATGGAGGAGCGTGCTCGCCGCAATGATCTGGTCTGCCGCGCAGCGATGTCGCTTGAGCGTGACAAGGCACTCAACGGCCTGCCGCCGTCGGAGCCGACACCGTGGCCGGCTTCCACGTGGGAACATCTTCGAAGGCACGCCGCCGATGCCCGACGCAAGTAACCCCCAACTCGGCGCAGCGCAGGCGGCGCGGCAAATCGTCGCCATGTGCGGCGTCAATGACCCGCGCGTCGAGGCGTGGGACAAGCTCGTGCGCGAAGTGCCGGCGTGAAGGCGGAGCGCGGGCCACAGGACGGGCGGGCCTCGCGGACTCGGCCGCGCCGCTAACCGGGGGCGGGTTGCGTCGTGCTGCACTCGCCACCCGCACTCGCCACTCACTCCCTCCCCATTTCTTCTCTTGCCGCTCCCGCTGCGAACCTTTACAGTAAAGCCCTGAATCGTTGGCCGCGCGTGCGGTCGAGCGCGGCGTGAGGCGTTTCCCTTTCCTCACGTCACAAGTCCCTGCCCATTGGAGGCTGACGAATGTCCCAGACCCAGCAACCTTCCGCCACCAGCGTGGAGTCGATGCAGATCGAAAAGCGTAAGTTCCCCCCGCCCTCCAGCTTTGCGAACAAGGCTCACATCCGCTCGCTCGACGAGTATGAGGAGATGTACGCTGAGTCCATCGACAACCCCGAGCGCTTCTGGGCCGAGAAGGCGGCGGAGCTCGACTGGTTCAAGAAGTGGAACCGCGTGCTGGAGTGGAACCTGCCTGATGCCAAGTGGTTCGCCGGCGGGAGGACCAACCTGTGCCACAACTGCGTGGACCGGCAGGTGAAGGCCGGGCTTGGCGATAAGGTCGCGATCATCTGGGAAGGCGAGCCGGTGGGTGAGGGCCAGGGGCCAGGGGCCAAGGGCCAGGGCCCGGATATCCGCAGGCTTACGTACAACGATCTCCTGCGCGAAGTCAGCAAGTTCGCCAACGTGCTCAAGTCGCAAGGCGTCAAGCGCGGGGACGTGGTCACCATCTACATGCCCATGATCCCCGAGCTGGCGATTGCCATGCTCGCCTGCGCCAGGATCGGCGCGCCGCACTCGATCATCTTCGGCGGGTTCAGCGCTTCAGCCATTCGCGATCGTGTCGAAGACGCCAAGAGCAACATTTTAATCACAGCCGATGGCGGATGGCGGCGCGGGAAGATCGTGCCGCTCAAGGACACCGTTGACGATGCCATGACCATGACCGACCTGGTCAAGACCGTCATCGTCGCCAAGCACACGAAGCATGAGGTCGCCATGCTTGCCGACAAGGATCACTGGTGGCACGACCTCATGGCAGCCGCCAGCGCCGAGTGCCCCTGCGAAGAGATGGAAAGCGAGGACCTGCTTTACATCCTCTACACCTCCGGCACCACCGGCAAACCCAAAGGCATCATGCACACCACCGGCGGGTACATGGTGCATACCTACCTCACCGCCAAGTACGTCTTCGATCTTCATGAGGATGATCCCACCGAGGTCTTCTGGTGTACCGCGGACATCGGCTGGGTCACCGGGCACAGCTACGTGATCTACGGCATCCTGCCCAATCGCGTGCCGACACTCATGTACGAAGGCGCGCCCAACACGCCCACGCCCGCGCGATTCTGGGACATCGTGCAGAGACACAAGGTCACCAAGTTTTACACCGCCCCCACCGCCATCCGCGCGTTCATGAAATGGGGCGATGAGTTTCCCAAATCACACGATCTTTCCAGCCTGCGCGTGCTCGGCACCGTGGGTGAGCCGATCAATCCAGAAGCGTGGATGTGGTATCACAAGACGATCGGCGGCGGCCGCTGCCCGATCGTGGATACCTTCTGGCAGACGGAAACCGGTGGCCACGTCATCACGCCCATCCCCGGCGCGACGACCACCGTGCCCGGCTCCTGCACGCGGCCTTTCTTCGGCATCGATGCGGCAGTCGTGCAGAAGGATGCGACCGAGTGTGCGCCCAACGAAGGCGGGCTGCTCGTCATACGAAAACCCTGGCCGAGCATGATCCGCGGTATCTACGGCGACCGCGATCGTTTCATTTCAACCTACTGGTCCACCGTGCCCGGCTGCTATCTCGCGGGTGACTCCGCGCGCCGCGATGAGGATGGCAACTTCTGGATCATGGGCCGCATCGATGACGTGATCAATGTCGCCGGCCATCGCCTGGGCACGGCTGAAGTCGAGTCCGCGCTGGTGTCGCACCCCAGCGTCGCCGAGGCTGCGGTCGTCGGCTGCCCCCACGAAATCAAAGGCACCGGCATCGCCGCGTTCGTCACCCTGCGCGGCGGCAAAGACCCCTCGCCGCAGTTGAAGACCGAACTCATCGCCCACGTCGGCAAGGAAATCGGCGCGATCGCCAAGCCCGATCAGATCCGCTTCACCGACAGCCTGCCCAAAACCCGCAGCGGCAAAATCATGCGCAGGCTGTTGCGCGAACTCGCCAGCGGGAACGAGATCAAGGGCGACACGACCACGCTGGAGGATTTCAGTGTGATTGCGAAGTTGAAGGGGGAGGAAGAGTAAACCGCGCGACGTTGAGATCGATCACACAACCACCCAAAGCCCACGCACTCTGAGTGCGTGGGTTTTCTTTCTCCCGCGAATTCCTGCACCGCTTCACCCGCACCCGCATCTTCCCCCGCTCTCAACCGTATACTCTCCTATCCCCAGGAGTTTTTCATGCGCTCATCCTCCGCCCTCGCCTTCGCCTTCTCCGCCCTGCTCGCCCTGCCGCCCAACCTGCGCGCGGACCTGAAGTCTTACGTCGAGAAGGAAGACAAGAGTTACAAGGTCACGATCGATGCCAACCACGACATCGGCGAAACCAAGGTCATCACCGCACGCCTGACCAGCCAGACCTGGCGCGGCATCGAGTGGTCGCACTGGCTTTCCATCATCGTCCCGCCCAACATCAAGCACAAAGACAAGGCCATCCTCTTCATCACCGGCGGGAAGAACACCGATGGAGCGCCCAAGCTCGATTCCACCACCGCGAAGATGTTCCTCGCCCTCGCCCAGCAGACCGGCTCCGTCATGGCGGTCATTCAGCAGGTGCCCAATCAACCTCTCTTTGAAGGGCGAAATGAAGATGCGCTCATCGCCATGACCTTCGCGAAGTACATCGAGACGCAGGAGGAAGACTGGCCGCTGCTCCTGCCCATGGTCAAGAGCGCCACCCGCGCGATGGACGCCGTGCAGACCATCTGCAAGGAACGCCTGGAGATGAACATCGACGGGTTCGTCGTCACCGGCGCTTCCAAGCGCGGCTGGACCACCTGGCTTACCGCCGCCATCGACAAACGCGTCATCGCCATCGCACCCATGGTCATCGATGTCCTCAACTTCGACGCTCAGCTCGCCCACCAGCGCATGTCCTACGGCCGGCTCAGCGAAAAAATCGGCGATTACGACGAACTGAAGCTGCCCGAAAAGATGAAAACCGAAAACGGAAAAAAGCTCAACGCCCTCGTTGACCCCTACAACTACATCGACGCGATCAAGGTGCCCAAGCTCATCCTGCTGGGCACCAACGATGCCTACTGGACGGTCGATGCGTCGAGCCACTACTTCCCGCAGCTCAAGGGCTCGAAGTATCTTTATTATGAACCCAACGCCGGCCACGGACTGGGCCTGGGCATCCTGCCCACGATGGTCGCTTTCTTCGATGCCTCGATGTCGGGCAAGCCGCTGCCCGAGCTGAAATGGTCAATCAGGGAGAGCGGCGGGCTGGAGGTGAAGTGGAAGGGCAAGCACAAGGAGGCGATCCTGTGGGAAGCGACGAGCGAGACGCGCGACTTCCGCAAGGCGGTCTGGCGGCGCACGCCGATCACCACGATCGGCGACATCACCTTCTACCCCAGGCCGGTCGGAAAGGGCTGGGCCGCCGGCTATGTCGAAGTGCGATTCCCCGCGGCCAGCGGCCTGACGTTCAGCCTGTGTACCCAGATGACGGTGCTGCCCAAGGCCATGCCGTTTGACGGCGAAGGCAAACCGGTGAAGTGAGCACCGTCCCGACAGCGAGCACCATCCCGAAAGGGTGGTGCTAATGGCGCACGCACTCCCGCAGCGCATCGAATGCGCCCTACGCCACGCGACTCGACCTGCTTGTTGCTTCCCTCCACGCCAAGCGGTGTTATTTGACACGACTTCGTAAATTGATCCTGACCCTCGGCCTCGTCAACTGCCTGGGTTGCGGCCTTCGAACTGTCAACGTATCGAACTTGCAACCCTTTGCGGAGTCCATTGATACACCACGGGTATTGATGGCAGATGCCTTTCTGGGGCAATATGGCGAGTCTCGCTATCTGGTATTCACGGATGCTGATCGCCAGTGGTTGATCGGGCCGCCCACTCGCGAGTTTGCGCTACCTACAGGGACGCCCATTACCATTCATGAAGTCCGGTATGAATCGAAGTCGGTTGCAAGAGGTCCGTTCTTTTTGCATTTTGAAACGGCTGATCGATGGGTGGCTACGATCGGCGTGCGACATCCAGAGACACACCTCGTCATTACAACAGAGTATGACTGGGGAGAACGTCGGCATTTCTGGCCTCGCGGCGAAGTGAAATGCCCCATGACGCGGAATCTGGGCCGTGCCCCATGGGAGTCGTTGGATCTGCCTGATCAGCGGGCGGTTCCTGGCTTACCTTGAAGTCGATCTCCATCAGCGCGGCGGGTGGGTTGCGGCTCGGGGAAGCGCACCGTCGGATGCCCGAAGATAGCCCTCATCGAATACGACGCACGTACGCCGGACGGTGGGCTTCGAAGACTCAGCCCGGCCTACGCGCTCAGCTCACGCTACGCGCGTCCAAGGGAAAATAACACGCCCAGCGAATCAACGATCGCTTGCCCGCCGCCTCCGCCACGCGGACGAAGCGGTACTTCCCTTCCGCAGCACCCGGCTGGACCGTGAACTCCGCCAGTGAAGGCGGGAGCAGCGATTGGTCCACGCTATCAATTGTCTTCAGCCGGTTCGCGTCGTCGGGATCGATGCGGACGATATCGCCCGGCCGCGAGGACTTGAAACCGACGACGGGACTGAGATAGCTGAACCGAGCGGCCGTGGCTTCAAACTCGACGATCAGACCGCACAGCAGCCGGCAGTGCGCGATCGTCTGGGCGCGGGCGGACAGCTCGGCCTGTTCGACGTTCTGAATCTTCTCGCCCAGTTCCGAGCGAAGTCTGGCGCTCGCCGCGGCCGCGGCTTTCCTGCGGTCAGCCTCGTCCAGCTCCGCCTTGCGCTGCAATTCTTCCGTGCGGGCGGCATCCTTGTTCAGCACCGCGATCTCCCGCATGGCCTTGCGGATCATGCCCAGGCCGTGAGCGCATCGCACCCCCACCAGCAGCATGCCGTAACCGGCGAATATCTTGAAGACGATGAACTCCACATTGATGATGACCGCGACGCCCAGACCCAACAGTCCCAGCAGCACAAACAGAATCGCAAAGTGCAGCCCGAGCCGGTTCACAGCGTCGGCCACGGGATCGCCTCGCCGCTTCGCCGGCGGCGTCTGGACCGGCGCATTCGGTGACACGGTGCCATTTGTTTCCGCTTCCTTGCGCATCCGCTCCACTTCCGTGCTCCACTGGCCGGCGGCGCGCCAACTGGTCATCACGCCCTCAGCCGCGCGCTGAAGGCGCGTGAGCGTGTGATCGGCCGAGAGCCTGCCGACGCGAACGATTTTGAGGATCGACGCCTGATCGAGCGAGGCGAGGGCGTTGCTCGCGGTCACCTGTTCGACCGGTCCGCCGGGCAAGTCGGCACTGGCGATGTTGACTTCGCTGCGCAGGACTCGTGCGACGTTGGCGGCGACGCGCTGGCGCAGGTCTTGCTTGAACTGACGAAACGGTTCGCCGGCCTGCCGGAAGGCCGGGTCGCGGTTGACTTTCACGAGGCTGGGCGGATGTCGATAGAAGGCGGCATCCACCGATTGGAACGCCGCCACGTGATCGCCGGCCGCCAGATAGCATCGCGCCAGTTCCAGATGTGCCGCCGCCAGCCAGGAAGCGCCTTCGACGGCTTTGGAGGCAAACGCCACCGCCTGCTTGTGGTGATTCATCTTTGACTCGACGCGCGCGGCCAGCATGAGCGACGCGGCCTCACGAATCGGGCGCTCCTCCTTCGCCGCCATCGCCGCGGCGCGGCACGCCAGGCCCTGCGCCGTGCGCCGATCGCGAAGCAGACCGGACTTGGAGAGCAGGTACGCCAGCCAGTAGGTGGCTTCGAGATCCAGGGGCCGGCTCTCCAGTGCCCGGCGCAGATGCGCGATCGCGATGAGCGGTTCACCCAGATCGATGGCGCGGGCGGCCTCGCGGCGCTGCTCCATCACCGCCGCCAGCGCGGGATTCGCCAGCAGGTCGCTGGTGCGATCGAGTTGACCGTAGTCATCCGCGAGTCCGAAGATTTCCGTGCCGCTGGACTGTTTCTCCAGGCGGCGCAGTTCCTCTTCGGAAGCCCATTCCGGATCGAGGACGCCGACGACTTCGTCATCAGCCGCGGTTTCCAGATCGGACTGCTCCTGTTCGGAGAGCATGTCGAACACCACGCGCTCGATGGCGCGAATGATCTCTTCGAGGAGCGCGCACTCTTCCTTTTCGGTCGTGGGGTGTGCGAAGGAGCAGACGACGTGATCCAGCACCTCATCGCGCCACTGGACCAGCCTGCGGTCGGACCCTCTCGCCGGCAGCGAGCCGTCACGATAGGAAGGGCCGACGAAGAACGCGAGGATCGGCCGTCGCGATTTGGCGGCTGCGCGAAACTCCAGATGGGTGTAACCCAACTGCTTTCCCGTGGGTATGCCGCCGTACCGTTCGCCCACCAGAAGGATCATCAAGTCGCAGCGCTGGGCCGCATCGAGGCTTGTCTCAAGGGCGGACTTCGTCGCCGGCTCGTTGAGATTCAAGTCAATAGCCTGGAGTTGCAAACCTGAGGCATTGATCGACACCCGCAATCGACTTCTCAAACTCTCGAACTCATCGAAGTTCGAGGCGATCATCACTTCCCGTTTGTGAATCATGGCGTGGGCCTCACCGGACACTGATGGCGACGGTGTCAGGATAGTACCAAAGCGCAAAGGGAGAAGGCCTGTCCGCCGATTCCTGCACTGCGCAAGGCGTGCCCATCTTCTGTGGCGGGCACCATCGGGTGCCATGGGTAAGCGGAGTCTTCGGA
>JBBDXA010000246.1:0-11672 GCA_040902585.1 Phycisphaeraceae bacterium | reverse complement strand
CCCCCCCCCCCCCCCCCCCCCCCCCCCCCCCCCCCCCCCCCCCCCCCGCTAAACGGGGAACGATGTCACCCTACTCCTATGTCTTCCTCGCGCGGCAACCTGATCATTATCGGCGCCAGCGCCAGGGCCGCGGCGCAATCCGCCCTTCGCGCGGGCTATGTGCCGTGGTGTATCGATCTGTTTGCGGATCGTGATTTACAGGCCATCGCGCCGGTGAAGAAATGCCCGCGCGAGTTGTGGCCGCAGGGGGTGCTCGACCTCCTGAAGGATGCACCCGATGGCCCGGTGCTGTTCACGGGGGCGATGGAGAATCACCCTGAAGCAGTTGAAGCGATCGCCGCCGCGCGCCCGCTCCTGACGGGTCCGCCCGGCGCGATGAAGAAGCTGCGCGATCCTCTGGCGAGCAAGTGCGCTCTCGCCGCCGCATGGGGGCGCGCGGAAGGAAGCGCGACACCGCCGCACGGCGCGCGCGAAGGCGACGCTTGGCCGAGGGAATGCGAGACGATGGTCGCCGTGTCGCGCCTTCGCCGGTTCGCGTGGAAGCTGGGCCTCGGCAGGCCCGATGGAACCATGCTCGTCAAACCGCGACAAGGCAGCGGCATCCGCAAGTGGCGGCCCGGCGAGCCCGTGGACTTCGATAAGGAATATCTGCAACAGTTCATTCCAGGCCGGCCCATCAGCGCGGTGTTCCACGCCTGGGAGGAAGGCACCGCGCTCTTTGGCATCTCTGAACAACTGGTTGGCGACCCCTCCTTCGGCGCGGGGCCGTTTCAATACGCCGGCTCCATCGCGCCCTACGAAGACACCCATCAGATCTGGAATGCGATGAACCTTCTGGGCACAGCACTAGCCGCGTGGTCGGAGTACCGCGGCCTCTTCGGCGTCGACGCGATTCACGCCCTGCGAAGGCACGGCCACTTTCCCAGCAGCGATCGCACCGTGTTCCCCGTCGAAGTGAACCCGCGCTACACCGCTTCGATCGAAACGCTGGAGCAGGCTGCCGGGCAATCTTCACTGACCTTCTTCGCCCGGCGAGACATCGCGGGACCGCCTCCAGTGTTCGGCGGACTGTTCCATGGCAAGGCGATCATTCATGCCAAGGCTCGCAGCGAAGTGAAGGCGATGGACCTTCAATCCATCGCGGATGTACCTTCGGTCGGCGAGGTGATTGAAAGGGGCCAGCCCATTTGCACCGTGTTCACCACAGGGCGCACGCGCGATGAGTGCCTGACGCGCTTGCGTGACTTGGCCGCGCAGGTCTACACTCGGCTGAAGCTTCTATGAACGACGAGATCGATGCCATTTTGAATGACGTGTCGCTGGTGCTGGGAGCACCATCCCGACAGGGTGGTGCTATTCGCGCACAGCTCACCGCGATGACCGATGGCAAGACCGTCCCCCTCGAATTCGCCATCGCCCGCGCAAAGCAACTCATCGAATCCAGCACCGCCCCCGCCATCGTCGGCCTCAACGGTCTGACTCTCGAAGCCGTGCGCGAAGCCGTCGCCCTGGCCGAACGACATCGCATGAAGCTGCTGCCGATGCCGCTGCCTGATCCGATCGCCGCGCGGCAGACGGTGATGCAGACGGCGACGCTGGGGCATGCGATGGCGGCGGATTTGCAGGTGAAACGGGAGTCAACGGCACGTCTAGCAATCGACCCTCCCCCGGCCCCTCCCTGGGAGGGAGGGGAGTCGGAGGTGACGCCCGATGATTTAGCCGACCGCATCGATGCCTTCATCACCGCGCGGGTGCCCAACGCGCTGTTCATGCCGGTGGATGATCTGGATGCGGTGCTCGCGCTGCGAACGAAGGTGCGCGAGCTTGGCGCGAAGGTGTTTACGGATGCGACCGCCCTGCCGGTGAAGCGGGTGATCGTGTTACTCCCGCATGACTGTGACCCGCGGGCGGTGAGTCAGTGGCATCGCCTTGCGGTCGAAGTGCAACAGGAATTGCGTCTCGCCGTGCTGTCGCTTCCTTCGCCGGATGCGGGCAACATTCGCGGCGTACTTGAAGTCATCACCTGGCAGACGGGTTTGTCCTGCGCGACAGGCGGTGTGGACTTTACCGATGGTTCACCGCGGCCTTGCGCGGGGGCGGTTTCGCTGCTCGCGCGCGGGGCGATTGATCTGGTGATCGATACCGGATTGCGGGCGTTGCCTGATGCATTGAGTAACAAAGTCACGCATCGCATTCGCATCGGCCCCGAGCCTGATGCGAAGGCTGCGGTTTCGTTTGTGACGCCGGGGCTTTCACTCGGGCTGGCGGCGCAGGTGATGCGGTTTGACGGCGTCATGTTGTGGTTGGGTGATGATGCGACGGGGGCACAGAGTGATCCAGCGGTGGAACTGTTACGACGGATTGCGGATGACGAATCGCCGGCGGGCAGAGCCCGCCACTAACGGATATGAGAATGGCACAGATGCTTCGCATCACGAACGGCCGCGTGTACGACCCCGCCAATGGCGTCGAGGGCGTGGTGCGCGATGTGTTGATCGTCGAGGGTCGTATCGCCGCCGCCCTGCCCGAAGGCGTGCGCGAAGCAGCGCTGAAAACGATCGATGCCAAGGGCATGATCATCATGCCCGGCGGCGTGGATATTCACTGTCACATCGCATCCGCTTCCGTGAACAGGGCGCGGGCGATGCTCGGCGAAGAGCACGCGACGCATGTGCATCCGGCCGCTTGCGGCTTAGCGCTCCGCGGCGGCACGGGTGAACTCACGCCATCAACCTTCACCACCGGCTACCGCTATGCCGCGCTTGGGTACACCACGGCAATCGACGCGGCTGTCTCTCCCACCGGGGCGCGACAGACGCACATGGAGCTTGCCGACACGCCTAATCTGGATGCCGCGTTTCTTCTGCTCGTGGGCAATCATGCGAAGGTGCTCGACCTGCTCGATAAGGATGACGAGACCGGCGCGGTCGCATTCATCGGCGAAATGCTCCACCAAACCGGCGCGTACGGCATCAAGATCGTCAACCCCGGCGGCGTCGCTTCCTGGCGCAGCGATGCGACGCAGCACATGGTGGACTCGCTCGATCAATCAGTCGCGGGCCTGAAGCGCGTCACGCCTCGGCGCATCCTTCAGCTTGCAGCGGCGGCTGCGGAGCAACTCAACCTCCCGCACGCGCCGCACGTCCATTGCAATCGTCTCGGGCTGCCCGGCAACGTCGACCTGACGCTCGACACGCTCGACGCGCTGGACGGCCGCCGCCTTCACCTGACGCACCTCCAGTTTCACGCCTACGGCAAGAGCGACAAGGGCGAGATCACCAGTGCCGCCACGCGCCTGACGGATCACCTCGATACCCATCCGCTGGTCAGCGCCGATGTCGGGCAGGTGATGTTCGGCTCCGCGATGACGCTCACCGCTGACACGCCGTTGGAACACCTGCTCTGGAAGCTCGCAGGCAAACGCGCGACAGGGCAATACGTTTCCATTGAAGGCGAAATGGAAGCCGGCTGCGGCCTGATGCCCATCGAGTACAGCGACAAGCATTACCTGCACAGCCTTCAGTGGGCCATCGGCCTGGAGCTCATGCTCACCGCCAAAGACCCGTGGCGCATGCTGCTTTCGACCGATCATCCCAACGGCGGCTCGTTCCTCACCTACCCGCGCATCATCGCGGCCCTGATGAGCAGAACCATCCGGCAGGAACAGATGAGCGCAGCCCATCCCCGCGCGATGCGCGATTCTTCCTTGAAGGATCTATCGCGCGAGATGACGCTCAGTGAAATTGCCATCATCACCCGGGCAGGCCCCGCGCGGGTGCTGGGCATGATGCACAAGGGGCAACTGGGCCCCGGTGCGGATGGCGATGTGACCATCTATGATGAAGGGCTCGCTGGCTCCGGGGGCGGCGGGGACTGGCAGAGGATATTCGAGTCGCCGCGATATGTGATCAAGGGTGGTCATGTGCTGGTGGAAGATGGCGAGCTGCGCGAGGCAGTCGATGGCGCGAGGATGTGTTCGTCGGTGACGGCGAGTGAACAGGGCTCGCGCCACCTGCGCGAGTGGTTTGATCAGCACGGCAGTTATGACGTTTCACAGTTTGGAATACGCGATCGTGCGCGGGAGCAGATGCGCGCGGTGAACTCGAAATAGGCGTTGCTACGCCGCAAGCGGCTCAAGGCTCACAACTCAAGGCTCACAGCTCTATGGAAGACGTGGCTCGCATCGAGAACGTGGCGAAGGTGTACCAGAAGGGCAACGCCCCGCCGGTGTACGCGCTGCGCAGGGTGAACATGACCATCCCGCGCGGGCAATACCTGGCGATCATGGGCCCGTCCGGTAGCGGCAAGAGCACGCTGATGAACATCCTCGGCTGCCTCGACCGCCCCACCGCCGGCCGCTACCTGCTGGCGGGCAAAGACGTGGCGCAGATGAACGACACGGAACTCAGCAGAGCCCGCGGCGAGCACATCGGCTTTGTGTTCCAGGCGTTCAACCTGATTCCGCAGCTCACGGTGGAGGACAACGTCTCGGTGCCGCTGTTTTATCAGGGCATCAAGAAACACGAGAGCCGGCGGCGAGCGATCGAATCGCTCCAGCACGTGGGGCTGGGTGATCGCCTCGGGCATCGGCCTGCGGAACTATCCGGCGGCCAGCAGCAGCGCGTGGCGATTGCGCGAGCGCTGGTCACGCGGCCGAGCATTCTGATGGCCGATGAACCGACAGGTAATCTCGACTCCGCGACGGGTACCGCGATTCTGAAGCTGATCGATGACCTGCACGCGCGGGGCCTGACCATCATCATGGTCACGCACGATGACTCGGTGGCGCGGCGATGCCAGCGCGTGGTGCGACTGAGAGACGGCAACATTGACAGCGATGAACAGGTGAACGCCGCTGCGACAGGACATGTGTCAGGCTGACTGGCGGGCGGCGCGCGGCGCGAAGACGCGAACGCAGTTGCGGCCGGCGGCCTTGGCGGCGTAGACACCACGGTCGGCGGCCTTGATCATTTCTTCAGGCGTCTCAAAGAGATTCCCTTCAAACGTGGCCACCCCGATGCTCGCGGTGATGGAGAGCGACTGGCCGTCGTCCGTACGCACGACCGACTCGGCGATGAGCATGCGCAGCCGATCCGCCTCGCGGGCCGCCGACTTGCGATTGGTATTGGGCATGATCACGGCGAACTCCTCGCCGCCGTAACGCGCCACCGTGGCACTCTTGGCAATATTCATTCTCAGGACCAGCGCCTGTTCCACAAGCACGCGATCGCCCAGTTGATGGCCGAAGGTGTCGTTGAACCGCTTGAAGTGATCGGTATCCAGGAACAGAAGGCTCAAGGGGTTCTTCGATTTCTGTGCCTTTGCAAACTCGGCGCGAATGACTTCGTTGAATTGGCCGCGGTTGGCGATCCCGGTCAGCGAATCGGTGCTCGCTTTGGCGACCAGCTTCTCGTTCTGCTTCTCCAACTCCGTGGTCTGCATCGACTGCTGAAGGCTGATATTGAAAAGGGCATCGTGTGCCTTGGCCAGCACGTTCTGCGGATAGCTGAGCGGGCCGGTGGGCAGATCGAAGAGGCGGCGCATCTCGACGGTGTCGGTGTGGATCGCCTTGAGCATGGGCTCGGCCTGCTCGCGATCGAAGCCGAACCACTCCAGGGCTTGCGCGTAGTAAGTCGCCAGGGCTTCATCAGGTGACTCGAAGACAAAAATGTCCGCGACGCGGTTGCCCAGAGCGACCACACGAATGAACGGCTGAAGCGCCTCAGGGCCATCATCGGGGCTCTCGTGGAACTCGATGGGAGCGATGAGCAGTGCCGGCAGCTTCCAGCTTCGCGCCAAGTGGGCGCCAATGAAGGCGTGATCCGTGTCGAGGTGTTCGCGCTCGAGTAGGACCAGCCGGCGATGATCGCACTGCGCCTCCCGCGTGAGTTCGAGATACTCTTCGCCGAGCGTCTCGGACAGGGCGAGCATGCCCAGATCCTGCATCAGGCCGCCGAGGAACGCTTCTTCCTGCTCGACCAGCCCGACGGCCTTGGCCAGTGCCCGGGCCGCGACGGCGGTGTAGAGGCATCGCTTCCAGAAGGTGATGTGATCGAATCCTTCTTCGCTCGACTTCCTGAGATTGCCGACAAGCGTGAAGCCCAGCGCCAGCGTCTTGATGCTGTTGAGTCCGAGGATGACCAGGGCCTGGCTGATCGTCCCGACCGGCTGCGACTGACCGTAGAAACTGGAGTTAACCGTCTTGAGGATCTTGCCGGTCAGGGCCGGGTCGTGACTGATGGTGGTGGCAATCTGGCGGAGATCCGTATCCCGCCTCTGAACCAGTTCGATCACCTCAAGAGCGACCGAGGGCAGGCTCGGCAGCCGGGGCGATTGCAATACGTGATCGAGCAAATCCTGATTCATCGCATCCCTACACCGTGCAACTTCAATCGCACCGCTGCCGTGCAAGCGGCAGAATCAGCGCGGCCCCCTGAGAAGAACGTACCCCGTCCTCCATCATCATCGGTGGGGTGTACACCCTACTTGACAGCCTATTAGGGGAGAGCGAGCTTCCGTTGTCGTCAAAGGCCGATATTCGCGGGCGAATGGGCCGTCAATCAGGCCGTCGCTTCCGTGCCGCGCGGCGAGGGAGAAGCCCATCGGATGTTCAGATCGTGTTCCACCGCCAGCAGATCCAGCACCCGGCCGACGACAAAATCCACGAGCTGCTCGATGCTCCGCGGCAGCATGTAGAACCCCGGCGAAGCCGGACAGATCACCGCGCCCGCCTCCGTCGCTGCCACCATGTTGCGGATATCAACGAGGCTCAGCGGCATCTCACGATGCACGAGGATCAACCTTCGCCGCTCCTTGAGCGTGACGTGGGCGGCCCGGTGCATCAGGTTCTGGGCTGCGCCGTGGGCGACGGCTGAAAGGGTGTTGGAGGAACAAGGGACGATAACCATGCCGTCGTGCGGGAACGAACCACTGGCGATGGGAGCGCCGACGTCGCGGTAGTTGTGAAGCGTGAGGTTCGCGGGCTTGTCACTGACGCCCGCCAGCGATGCGGGATCGACGCCTTCCATGCCCAGTTCATCGTGCAACAGTCGCTGCCCCAGCGGACTCACAACCACGTGCGTCTCGACGCCCGAGTGGACGAGCAACTGAACCATACGGCGAGCGTAGATCGCGCCGCTGGCGCCGGAGATGCCGATCACGATGCGCTTAGGCATGTCTGTTCATCCGAATGGATCGAACCGCGGCCGGACAACGCCGGCAGCGATTGTGATGTTGCATTATAGGGCGGGAGGGACGTGGAGACATGACGGGTGGCACGCAATCACTTCGCCTTGCGCGGGCCGTTACGAAGGGTCAGGTCCAGGCGATCGGGATGAATCTTGAAGTTGATGATTCGCGTTTCTCGCTTGGGATCGCCCGGGTCAGCGAAGATGGGGTCGATGGTGGTGCCGTCGAAGGCATCGCCGACGCGGCGCACCACTTCATCCTTGGCCTTTTTGAATTCTTCCTCGACCGCAGCCGCCACTGCCGCCGCGGGCACCCGCAGCTTGCCCGTCTGCACGCGGTTCACCTTCAGGGAAAGCTGACCGTCCTCGAGCAGTTTGCTCTCGAGCCCGAAGCTGGCGATGCCGTTGATACCCGCGAGACTCACCCGGCACGAGAGAACGAGTTGGCTGTTCTCGATCCAGACGCGCGGGTCGGCAATGCCCTTGGGCATCGAACCGTTCTGATTCTTCAAGAGCGAGGGCAGTTGCGTCATCAGCCAGAGATTGGCATCGCGCACCGGAATGGAAAGCTTCACCTCGCGCACGCGGTCGAGTTCTTCGCCCACGTCGGTCCCCGCGGGCACGTTGACATCCGTGCTCCCGTCGAGGCCCTGGAGCGCATTGAAGAATCGCTTCTGAAGCCCTTCGCCGACGGCCGCGCGCTCGCCTTCGGGCACCTCGTTGATGAGGCGTGTCACATCCGCCCATCCTGCAGGTTCTGCAAACGCCAGCCACACCGCCACGCCGCCGCCCGCCAGCAGCAGGAGGAACGCGATCAGGATCATCGAGCCGCAGCCGAAGCGGCGCTTGCGAGGTGTTTCAGTTTGTCCGGAAGATTCAGTGCCCATGATGATGTTGTTCGTCCATTTCCCGCGAAGTCTGTAGCGGCTTAGTTCCCAGAGCCTGCGGCCGCACTGGCGGCGGCGAGCCGGGCGTCCCTGGCGGCATCGGCCAGGCGCTGATGAAGAATCTCATGATCGCTCATCGCCGCAAGGCACGCTTCCAGCTCAGCGATGCGCTGCCGCGGGTTCTCGGTCGTGACTCGGGCCAGCAGCGCATCACCGAGCTTTTCCGTGGCATCGACGAACCAGTCCGCCGGGAGCTTCGCGCCCTTTTCCGCGACCGCGCCGGGCCTGAGCCAGGCATTGCGCCAGGCCGCGGGCGGGGCAGCGACTTCAACTTCGATCGAGGGACCGGTAAAAGCGCACAGCTTCCAGCGGCTGGCGCTCGCCTCGTTATCGGCGAAGAGGACTTCCACGTGATGCTGCCGGTCCCGCGCCGCCGCCTGAAGCCGGCGGGCATCTTCGCGCGAATGCGGATGCGTCAGCACGATGCAGCCTTCGGGAAGGTCGCCGAGCCAGGACTCGGCCGCGCCGGTCAGATCAGCCGTGCCCAGCCGGACCACGCCCTCAGCAGCGATCATTCGTCGCTGCCTGCGACACTCCTGAAGCGGAAGCAGGATGCGCCCGTAGTACGCCCAGTCGCGCTGCTCGCTTGCGAGCGACAGAGCCTTGAGACAGGTGGCCTCACCCGTGAGGTAATCCATCTTCGCCAGTGCGAGGCTGGCGTCTTCCATGATCGTGTCGAGCGAAGCCGGCATCGCGACATTGTATCGGCAGAGGCGGATTCATTCCTTCAGCGCGAAGAGGTGGGCATCGATGCGATGCGTGATGGTGAACGATTCGCCCGCCCTCTCGCGCAGCATCGCCGCATGGTCTCGATCGAAAGCTTCGACCTGCTCGGGAGACAGCAACGCCCCGATGCCGCGACAGGCGCGGATCCGCCCCAGCCAACTCGCGATCGTGAACGGCATGGCCACGTCGTAGTAGAACATCGCGGTGACCGTGAAATCCTGAATCGACCAGGCCGGCTGCGCGGGGATCGAACCGCTCCAGTTCGCGGCGGACCATGCGGGATTGTGCTTGAGCACCAACGCTTCGGTGGCGCGGGCGATCGCATCGACGCGCGGCAGCCAGCACAGATGACACGTCATCAATCGCCCGCCCGGCTTGAGCATGCGCTTCACCTGCGGAATCATCTTCGCGCAGTCAAAGTAGAGCCACGCCTGACTGGCGGTAATCACATCAAAGCTCGCATCCGGCAGTTCCGTGCGCTCGGCCGGCGCAGCAAACGCCCGGACCGAAACGCCCTGCTCCCGCGCGAGCCTTTGGCACGCTTCGATCTGCTCGGCGGAAACGTCAGTCGCCGTCACTTCACTGCCCTGCCCGGCGAAAACCCGCGCCAGAACGCCCGTGCCCGCGCCCACGTCGAGTATCGTCTGCCCAGGCAGACCCACGCCCAGCACCCGCAGCCTTTGGAAAAAACTGTCGGGATAGCCGGGGCGATACTCGGCGTAATCGTCCGACGTCCTGCCCCAATCCAGCACCCTGCCTTGGTCGTGTGGATTCAGTCCGTGCATGCGTGGCTCCTGCAATCCGCCGCGAATCAGCAGACAATCTACCGGAATTGGCGATTGTCTCTGCTTCGATGGGGCTGGGAACTCTCCGTCCCCCACTCTGGCTGGAGAAGGAGCAAGGGTCAGCTGGCAAGATGACTTCCGCGTGGACACGATGCGTCAGACCGACATGGACGTCACCCATCACGTTGCCTTGAAGCAACACACTCCCCCGGACCGGCGAACAATAGCCTTGGGAGAACAGTCCTAACACCTTATAATCATGGAACTTGAACGACATCACGCGGCCCTGCCCCCAGGTCTGGCACAGCGTTTGTGTTGCTACTTCTATCCGCCACTGGCGGAGTCGCCCAGAGGGAATGAAAGTAGGGATGGAAACGGGAGAGACGCGAGAGACCCCATCCCGGTGCCCCCGGTGCCCCCGGTGCCGCCGCCCGAGAGACCGGCAGCACACCGCCGCCCGCGAGGAAAGAGAGAACTTCGCCGGGCACAAGACAGACGCTGGAGCAGAGAGAGAAAGAAAAGGGAAAAGGGAGACGCACACGTCGGCGGCGGAGAACCGGGGCAACCCGGGGAGCCGCCGACACATGAGACCAACCCGGGACGGAGAAGCCGACCCGGACCGCGCTTGCACTCAGCCAGTGCCTAACGCCACACGGATAGGGAAAACTCTTGCTACGGAGACGCATCATGAAACGCACACTCGGATTGTGTGCCGGCATCGTGGCCTTGGCCTCGAGCGCGGCGCTGGCTGATCACACGGAGGTTCAAATCATTCGCGGCGGCGATAACCCCGTCGAAGTCCGCCGGGTCGAACATCCTGTTTACCGCGGTAACGCCCACCGCCTGACCAAGGTCGTCACCGTCGAAGCCGAAGACCGCATCGCCACGCTCGGCAAAGCCTACGTCAAGGCCATGAACCCCAGGCATTCCGGGGGTGAAGGCATGATCCACGTCGAACTCGTGAACGAGAATCTGTACGTTCACCCTGACCGCGATGTATTGATGCAGAACTATCCGCACTACCGCATCAACCACAACGACCTGGTGCCCTCCGCCCAGCGCCTGGGCCTGAGCCTGCGGTCGAACAAAGCTTCGATCGTGTTCGGCAGCCCGACGATGGTGGAAGAACACCTGGTCGATATGACCCCGCTGATGATCATGGAAAGCCCGAACAAAGCACCGAGGAAAGTGATCCCCAGCGTGCCCGCGCCGCCGGCGAGGGAGAAGGACGCGAAGGTCGCCAGCGCCAAGTGAAGAAAAAAGAAAAGTTAACTGGCCCCGCGAAGGAATCGGTGGTCTAGTGAATGAGGTCTAATCAAGTGTATAGACAGCCGGCCGAGTGAATCGCCGGCAAACAATCCCCTGATCGAGTACGGCTCGCGGCATCACTGCCCGGGCCGTGCTTTTTTTGTTGATTCCTCTCCCTCCCAGGGAGGGGTTAGGGGCGGGTCAGCGCCTCGAAGTCCAGAAGCGTTCTCCTGCAATTCACCTCACCGTTTCTCGAACGCCCGACCCTCCCCCGGCCCTCCCTTAGAGGGAGGGGAGTATCATCTCCCGCATGTCCACCCTCACCGTTGCGATCAAACGTCTGCCCGGCTCCGAGGATGTGCCGCTGCCGGACTATCAGAGTGAACACGCCGCCGGCATGGACCTGCACGCCGCGGTGCCTGCCGATGCGCCGCTGGTGATCGAGCCCGGTTGCATCGCGCTGGTCCCCTGCGGCTTCGCGATGGCGGTGCCGCCGGGCTACGAAGCCCAGGTCCGCCCGCGTTCGGGGCTGGCCGCCAAGCATGGCATCACCATGATCAACGCCCCGGGCACCATCGATGCCGACTATCGCGGCGAAGTGAAAGTGCCCCTCATCAACCACGGCTCCGAAGCGTTCACCATCACCCGCGCGATGCGCATCGCCCAGTTGCTCATCTGCCCGGTCCCGCGAACGACGTGGGAAGTAGTTAGCGAACTGCCTGACACCAAGCGCGGGGCCGGCGGGTTCGGGCATACGGGGCAGTGAACACGTTTAGCGG
>JBBDXA010000245.1:0-11828 GCA_040902585.1 Phycisphaeraceae bacterium | reverse complement strand
CACCATCCTGTCCGGATGGTGCTCCCGCCAATCGGGAGCGTGTTCCGCGGATTCTGACCATCGCCTCCGCCTGCATCCTTCTCCAGCTCGCCCTGATGTACGTCTTCAGCGGCCTCTACAAACTCAACGACACCTGGGCCAGCGGCGACGCGATGCGCCGGTCTCTCTCGTTCGATCTATACGTCAAGCCGGTCGGCGAATGGATGCTCAGCAAGGAGAGCATGCTGGCGACCGTGAGCAGGGCGATGCCGTGGATCGAGATCATTGTGCCGCTGGTGTGTTTCATTCCGTTCTTCACGTCCTGGTTCCGCACCTTGGCGATCATCGTCTTTCTCGCCCTGCACATCATGATCGGTCTGACGATGACCACGGGCCTGTTCCCGTGGGTGTGTATGGCGAGCTGGCTGCTCTTCGTGCCGACAAGCTGGTGGAATGCGGTCGGCAGTAGTCATCTCGCTCCGCGAGATGGAACGCATTCGCCGCGCGAGCCCTCTCCGCGACGCCATCTCCTCCTACTCCCCCTCGCTGCACTCTTCCTTTTCGTTCTCCTTTGGAACACCAGCAACTACCAGGAGCACCTAAAGAAGGATCGCATCCTCGGCGACAACTGGGCCTGGCTCGCCGAATGCACAGGCCTTGATCAACTCTGGGAGATGTTCCGCGAACCGCCCGTGGACACCGGCTGGTACGTCATCACCGGCACGCTTGCCAGCGGCAAGGAAGTGAATCTTCTCACCGGTGCCGTTCTCACCACCGCAGACGTGGGCTCCGTCGATCGTCCGCCGCGCATCTACGCTCAGTTCCCCGATCACCGCTGGCGTAAATATCTTGCTTCGCTCTCGGCTGACTCGCACAAGGGATATCGCACAGTCTTCGCCAACGTCTGGGCCCAGCGCTGGAACGCTGACCACGGCGAGGACGAGCAGGTCGATTTCATCGAAGTCAACTACGTGCGCGAGAAGACCGTCGCACCCGGCGACGCACCTGTTCCACTCCAGCGCGTTCTTTTCCTGAAGATCCCCGTGATCAAAGAAGGCGAAGCCAACATCGGCCCCGACCGCCGTTGGCGCACCGGTTGGGAATAGGAAGGTGACGAAGCGTTGGAGTCACAAAGTAACGAAGTGGCGCCCCCGACGAAGTCCCGTGCTGAGTGGTGAGGCTTTGGGCGAATCCGAGATCGCAGGCGGCGGGCACGGGTCTGCTCGCGAAGCCTCGCCGACCCGTGGCACCCATCGCAAGGACTCACAGAGTCCCGGCCTCTCATTCAGCCGAAGACTTCCACATCGTCCGCGTCAAGGTCCTGCGTCTCTCCCGCCAGTCGCCACTTGATGAGTTTGCTGCCGGAAGGAGGGCCGGGCGCTCCGGGCGGCCCAGGGGAGACAATGAGCTGCCCCGGCTGCGAGTCGATCGTGCATTCATATAGAACATACGGCCCCGTCGCGAGGCTGCCCGTACATCGGCGATGCACCTGCACGTAGGCTTCGCCGATGCGCAGGATGCAGGGCGGGCGCAGGCGCAGGAGCCGGCCTTCGCGAGGTGAAATCCGCACGCGGTCCGCCTGCCACCACCAGCGCAGCAGGCGGACCAGTCGTGCGAACAGGCCCCGCAAGCCCGCTCGTTCGTCATGTTCTTCAGGTACCGGCATTGGTTGCTTCCGGCGTTTCATCCAGGCGTTGCTTCAGGTCGCTCATCTCGCGTTCGAGTCGCTCCTTGCGTTCCTTCTCTTCGAACTGTCTCTCGAGTTCAGCCGCATCCGGATCGCGACCTTCGAGTCGGTCGTACGCTTCGCCCATGGCTTCGGCGCGATCGACGCGGTCTTCCAATCGGGTGAACTGGGCGAAGGCGGAGCGGTTCGTCGCCGCATCCATCGCGCGATCGATCCGCTTGGAAGATTCGGCGCGGACCAGCCGGGCGAGCAGCAGCGTTTCCTTCTGCCGGGCCTGGCGGATTTTGTCGCTTAGGTCGTTGACCGCGCGCTGGAGCTTGGCGGTCGCTTCCTTCTGCTTGCGGTACTCGGTGTCGAGTCCGTCGGCGCGTTGCTCGGCGAGCAGCTTTTGCTCCAAAGCCTGTTTTGAGTTCGCCTCATCGCCGCGGCGCAGGGCGGTGGTGGCGCGGTCGAGCCACTGCTGTGTTTCCTCGCGTGCTCGATCAACGCGCTTGCGAAGTTGAATCTCATCGGCGATCGCACCAGCCACGCTGGTGCGCACCCTTTCGAGTTCTTCTTCCATGTCGATGATGAGCTGGCGGACCATGCGCTGCGGATCGACGAACTTTTCCTTGAGCGAGGTGACGCTCGAACGCATGAACAGGGTGAAGTTGCTGAACCATTTCATGTGAAGTCTCCGGTAAGAGGTAGGGCCAAGGGCGAAGGGCCAAGGGCCAAGGGTTACGTTGTTCAAACAAGGGTCGAGGGTGAGGGTTCAGAGCCGGTTGAAGCGTGCAGTGATGCTTCCCTTGGCCCTCTTCCCTCAACCCTCTTCCCTTCCTATTCCCAGGCCGCGATCGCTGCGGTGACGCGCCGCAGTCGGCCCAGGAGTTGTTCACGGTTGCGTTCAGCGAGGGCGCCGAGCGTGACCACCGCTGCACCGAGTCCGATGCCTGCGATCCAGAGCAGACTTGGGTTGTCGATGGTGCCGTAGACGACCATGGCGATGAGGTCAGCGATGAGGAACGCGGCACCGGTGTAGACCATCGGCCGCACTCGGAAGCCGATCGCGCCCAGGACGATCACCACACTCAGCGCCATCAGCGAGAACAGGTGCAGCCAGCTTCCCGTGACGATGTGGAACACCGGCGAGACGAGAATGATCAGAGCGCCGAGGTAGTTCAGCGGCTCGCGCAGGTTGGCTTCGATCTCACTGCGAAGCAGGCGCACCAGGGAGAGAACTGTGATGCCGATGGGGATGAGGTAGAACTGCGGATCGGTGAAGGCCAGTTCATTCCACAGGAGCAGCAGGGCGATGTTGAGGATGGCCGCGGCGAGCACGGTGTATCGCCGATCCTTGCGCTGGGTGCCCATCCAGAAGTAGAAGCCGCCGGCCAGCAGAATGGCGAGGCTGTTCATGCCCAGCCAGGGTGCGGGAGCGGAGATGATGTGGCGCACGATGCCGATGCCGACGGTGACCAGCGGCAGGGCGGTGGCGGTGCGGCGGAAAGGACGCGCGAGGACGCTGATGGCGGGCCTGTTCTGCGCGAACCGGCTGATGATGCCCAGCACGACGCCCGCGCCGAGCACGACGAACATGCTCAGGCCGTATTGGAAGCCGATAAGTCCGTGCCATACGAAGTAGGCGATGGAAAGGGCGGTGATCACCTGGGCGGTCCACACGCGCGTTTCGCTGCTAGTGTCGCATGCTTTCCAAAGTTCGCTGATGATGAAGGTGAGCAGCACGCCGCCGGCGAGAATGAAGCTGAGCGCGGTCATGTGAACGGTGGGCGTGAGCGTGGAGAGAATCGCCAGGCCGGCGAGCAGACGAAGGACGAAGCGATGGCCCGCGACGAGGTCATTGAGAATCGCGCTATCTCCCGGCTTGCGACCTTGCCAGAGAAGCGCGCTCACCGCGGCCGCCAGCGCGATCGGCAGACTCGCGACACCCGCCAGTCGCGGCAGCTCGAAGAGGTTGGCAACGAAGTCACCGCTGGTGAGCTGAATGAGAAGAGTAATCGCGTGCCAGTTGGCGAGCGGGAGAAGGCTGGAGCGCATGCCGGGGCGATGCAGGATCGCGGCGGCGAAGGTGAGGCCGGCCAGAGCGGTGACGCCGGTGATGCGCATCGGCGTGGAGAAGGCGACGAGCGTGACGATGGCGCCAAGCCTGAGCACGGTCACGGCCATGTGATCCAGGGCCAGAGCGATGGCGCTGCAACCAGTTGACTCTGCGCGGCGAAGGAGTTTGATCAACGGAAGCGAAACGACGGCCACGCCCGTCCACAAGAGCGGCAGCCACTGCCACATCTGCGAACCAAACGCCCAGACCGCGATCGCACCGGCCAGGCCCATGATGCCCAAGTACGCGAAGCCCGCGAGAATCGTATTCGCACTGCGACGGGCGGCATCGAACGCCCAGGCGATCACGATGAAGTAACACACGAACCATGGCGAGAGCAGGACCACATCCGTCGACATCGTCATGCGCACGATCAGCGAAGGCATGATGATGATCGCGAGAGAGAAGGCCAGGCCCAGGTGGCTGACGGTTTCGTTCGCATGACCGAAGGCTTGGGAAATGCGAGACTCGGGGCGAGCGCGAAGGACGTAGCCGAGCAGCCATTGCGTCGCGAGGGCAAGAATGGTGATGGAAGCGATGCTGTTGACGTCAAGGTTGGCCGCTGCACCGATGCTGATGATGACCAGATGAATGAAGCAAAGCGTGCCTGTGGCAAGGGACGTGTTGAGCGTGCGGAGAGAATGGGTGATGAGCAGAGCGCCGATGGCGACAGTCGGCGCGAGCCAGTCGAAGGTGAAGGCAGGCGTTGCAAAGCCGGCGGACAGGACGCTGTGGCCGAGCGTCCAAACCGCGGTCAGCAGGAGCGTGACAGCCAGGCTCGCATCGCGGCAATAGGTGATCGGCTTCGTCGTGAGCTGAGAGAGTGCGCGGTCGATTCTGAATCCAGGCACCAGCAATAGGCCGGCCGCGATGCCGACACACAGAAGGGACCAGCCGCTCGATAGCGTGATGCTGAACGCGGCCCCAAGGAAAAGCGGCACGCCCAAGGCAGCCGTGATGAAACTCACGATTGCAAGCAGCGCGAGGCGATGATCGCGATAGAGCTTCGTCTCCGCGGCAAACACCGCCGTCATCGCCAGTGCGACAGGCATCATCGCCTTCGCATGCGTCAGCGAGAGCACCAGCATCAGCGCGGACAGGCCCACGCTGTACCACATGCAGGGTGCTGCGAAGAGTTCGTTGGCCTTGCGACGCGCGACCGTGCCGACAATCATCAGGCCGGCGATCAGCGGGAGGAACGTCAAACCATAAAACGCGATCGGCAGCTTCGGTTCGTTGACCAGGTCCGCGCCACCACGAATGAGCTGGGCGGCGAGCTCGCTGAAGAACACGGGTGAATAGCGATAGGCGATCGTCAGGCCCAGAAGGCCGGCCCAGACAAACGGTTGTTTACCTGTGCGGCGGGCGACGAGCATCATCATGCTCGCCGCGATCGCCGCGGTGGGGACAAGAGCGAAGGGCACTTTCGGGTGCGCCAAGAGCAGGCCGGCCGGCAGGGCATCAACACCTGAGAGCACCACGCCGACGAGCGTCAGAAGAAGCCCGATCACCAGCGGCGCGATGATCGGCAGCGGCAGGGGGCGCACCAGATCGCCCGTGCGCTGTTGAAACACGCAAGCGATGGTGTCAGCTGTCATCAGTACCGGCGCGGCGACAAGTACGCAGCCGAGCCCGATCCAGGGCAGCGTGACGTGTGGAGCGATGTGCAATGCAAAGAGCGTGAAGAACTGTGCGCCCAGGAGGAGGATGGGAAGGAAGCCGGTGATGCGCGGAGCGCGGTGCTCTTCCACGAGCCAGAAGACGTGACGATTCACTTTCACGGAGCCGATGGCGAACACAGCCCACAAGCCGAGGCCGACCAAAGGCATCGCGACCGGCGAGACCAGGGGCGTGACCGCGCCGGCCACGCACAGCAGGATGTACGCCATGACGAAGGTAGGTTGATGCCCGCGCAGGAAGTGGCGGAAGATGCGCGGCGCGACCAGCGCGGTGAAGAGTGTGGTGATGCCCAGCAGGAGAATGTTGATCCACGTCGGACCGGCCCGCGATGGCGGCAGCGTGAGCGCATCGCGCGTGAGGGGCACATCCTGCACCCAGTGCAGCGCGAGGAACAGCACGGGCAAGAGCATCACGGTGAGCGACCTGAGCATCGTGCCGGTCTTCACCAGGGCGAGCCGGTGGTAGCACGTGTGACCCGCCAGCGCGATCAGCGCGGTGTAGCCGAACATGATGAGATACTTCCACACCGGCGGCTGATGCGACCAATGCGCGGTGACAAGCATCAGTGATGATCCAAGCACGATCAGCGCGCCGATGCCGAGCACCCACTTGATGTTCTGCTCGCGCAGGAAGCTGTCGAGAAAGCGCACGAGGGCTGGGCGCGATGAGTCGTCGCGCGAGGGGAACTCGGTCGGCTCGACGGGAGTCTCGTTCGAGGTGGTCCCGGATTCAGGCGACGGCTCTGACCATGGATCATCTGCCTGCTCGGGCGTCGCGCCGGCTCCCATCCAGGTTGCCGGGTCAATTGTGTAAGGGTCTTCCGACGATTGCGGGGTGTACGCGGCCATGTGTGTCCTCGCGGGTTGGAGTGATTCCGATTCCCTAGAGAAAACAAAGTGCATGCCGCGATTGGCGGGCAGCGATAGCGGAGTCGAATGGCTCTGGTTTTCAGGTGGTTTTGAGGATTGGAGCGAAGGGGGGTACGTTCGAGCGCGTTGGTGGATGTGCAGTGAACTGACTGCGGTAAAGTGCAGTCATACCGATGCACTCACGGACTTTCGTCGAACCCTCGCTTGCCGAGCGCTCTTCGATGCCGACCTGGAACATTCGCTCGTTCATCTGATGGCGCGTTTGACAGCGACCGGCAGCTTTCTAGAATGCTGAACCTCAATTGCGGGGTAGAGCAGCCTGGTAGCTCGTCGGGCTCATAACCCGGAGGTCGCAGGTTCGAATCCTGCCCCCGCTACTTCTAACTCGTTGAAGGTCAGCCACTTAGGCTGGCCTTCACTTTTTGGTATCTGTTAGAGTGTACCCTGCGGCCTCCTAACCGAACACAACGATTCGCTTCGTTATCCTTCACTATTTGCTTGAAAACGCCCCTTTCTTCGCACTCGTCGGGGTTTGACCCCGGAAGTCGCCCGGTCTTTCAATGTCGCGAGAGTTGCCTTGCAACGAACCCGAATCGGGAGAATGGGTAGCCCCTTCCTCTTAACCGGCGGGTGCATGACGTTAACGCCCACCGCGTGCAGTCCGCTTCTGTGGAGCGCCCGCGGCCGTCACCGAATAGGGTACGCTGGGGTGTGAAATCTACGGCGCTTGCCTCATTCCACCGGACCCGCCGTCGATACGCGGAATACCGAGCGATGTTGATGTCAGGCCATGTGTGATCTGTGAAGCAGTTCGTCTACGAACTTCGAGCGACGATGCCGGTCACGCCGGGGCACGGCTTCCGGTGAAGTCGGCCTTCCCATTCGGATCAGCGTGGGCGCCGTTCCTCAGGATTCATTTTCGTTTCACTCGAATTGATGCTGAAATCGAGATATGGTGCTCACGATTTCAATTCCATCCGATGCCGAGGACCGACACAGACAGCGCGCTCGCGCCGAGGGCAAGGATATCGGCCAATATGTCGAACAGCTCAATTCGAAGAAGTTGCAAGCATCTTTGTCGCTGGTGGAAATAACAGAGCCCATCGCTGGCGCTGTGGACGCTTCCCGGCGCATTCGATGACGAGCTCACAACCATTCTTAATGAAGCCCGCGATGCGGTCCGGCGCGATCGCCATCGCAAGTCGGCATGACGGATTCTCGCATGCGAGCCGTGTACGACAGCGCCGTGCTCCTTCCCTGTTCCAAACCCGTCATTGAGCAACTTGACACTTGATATTGTTAACCAACCCTGAAGGGGGATTATCGGGGTGCGACTTTTCGAGTTCGCGCGCGAACTCCCTCAGACTCGTCGAATAAGGTCTCGGACTTTCTCGCTGATGAGGTCGCGCACCTTCCGAAACTCCTGCGGCTGCATCTCACGCGGATCGGGAATCTGCCAATCTTCCCTCAGTTTGGCCGGGACGGCAGGACATGCGTCGCCGCATCCCATGGTGACGACGGCGTCAAAACTCAGAACGGGCAGATCCGTGACTGCCTTGGACGTGTGTGCTGCCAGATCGTAGCCCAGCTCCCGCATCGCTTCGATCGCCTTGGGATTGACCTTTCCCGAGGGACGAGAACCGGCACTGTAGGCCTCGACGCCATCACCTCCGTGGATACGTGCAAACGCCTGTGCCATTTGGCTGCGGTTGGAATTTTCCACACAGACGAACAGTAGACGCTTGAGTTCATTGTCGTTCACTTCAATTTCCTCGTGTTGGCAAAACAAATAAACAAGGTTGCTAGGCACGAAATCAAGCCGGCTCGCCATGACTCAGATCGCCACGGGATGCTCCTTGAGACCCATGGGTTCCACCTGAATCGTGGTGTGGTCAATGCCGAAGCGATCGTGGATCATCTCGCGGATACGTGCGAGAACCGTTGCCCAAACCGCGTCTTGCTGGAGCACGACATGAGCCGACAGGCCTTCGAGACCATTGGCGATTGTCCATAGGTGCAGGTCATGGACACTCTCCACGCCTGGCTCCGCGCTGATGGCGGCACGAACCTCGCTGACATTCATGCCCATGGGCGCGTTGTTCATCAGCACCGAGATGGATTCCGCAAGCAAGCGCCAGGACGAGTAGATCACAAGCAATCCAATGAGGATGGAAGTGACAGGATCAGCCCAGAGCCAGCCGAACAACCAGATCAGAAGTGCAGCGGCGATCGCGCCGACACTGCCCATGGCGTCAGTCAGCACGTGAAGCCAGGCGCCGCGCATGTTGAGATTGCCCTGCCGTCCTCCATGCAGAATCCAAAGGCCTGCGAGATTGACGAGCAAGCCGCCGACGGCCACCCCCATCATGAGAGCGCCGCGCACCTGAGGCGGATCGGCGAGACGTTCGTAGGCTTCGATGAAGATCAGGATGGCGATGGCGATGAGGGCTGCGCCGTTGACCATCGCCGCGAGAATCTCGGCACGATAGTTGCCGTAGGTTCGGTGGATGGGCGGCGGCCGATGAGCGTACCAACTGGCGAACAGACTCAAAGCGAGTGCCGCCACATCCGAGAGCATATGCCCGGCATCGGCGAGCAGGGCCAGCGAATTGGAAAGGATGCCGGCAACGAACTCGACCACCATATAGGTTGCAGCCAAGGCGAGGGTGGCCAGCAAGCGCCTGCGATTGGCGGCGTTGCGGGCATCGAGATCGTGGGTGTGTTGGTGGGATGGTGAATGCACGGCGGTGTCCGATCCGACAGGCATGATGCTACTGTGATTGCATTTTCATTGTGCTCATCTTGATCACTTGCGCCGCTTGGAAATGTTGCGTTGCTGCTTGCCGCCGGACTTTGATCGCTTGCGTGAAGCAGCGGCGGTGGTGCTCCATGAGCGCGAGGTGGTGCTGTAGCAACCCGTCAGATCGGAGGGGTCGGTCCCGCGCACACAGCAGAGCGTCTTTTGATCGCGGGCCACCTGCGTGTCGGCTTCGAGCGTGCCAAAGAGCCACCGCAGTGCCTGCCGCACCGCGGGCGGGGCTCCTCGTCGAACGAGTTGGTAGTACGCCCACTTCCCGCGCTTGTGCCGTTCGACGAGGCCGGCTTCATGCAAAATCGACATGTGCTTGGACACGGTCGCCGGGGCCAGTTTCAGAGCTTCGATGATCTGGCAGACGCAAAGCTCGCCATCGCGAAGCATCATGACCGCGCGGATGCGGGATTCGTCGCTGAGCGCGCGGGCAAGGGTGAGAATCGTTTTCATGGGGGCCGCCTACTTCGTTTATTGACGAATTGATCGTAACGGTCAGCGGCAGGGCGGGCAAGCAAATCGGGATCGGGGAAACTCCGACTTGTCTTGGGCAGTCCTGTCTGCAATAATTCGTTGAATGACGAAGTGACATTCTACGCGATGGAGGTGTCCCATGAAACGACTCGAAGTGTTTGATCCCGCGATGTGCTGCTCGACTGGCCTTTGCGGCACCGATGTGGACCCGAAGCTGGTGCAGTTCGCTGCCGACCTCGACTGGCTGCGCGGCCAGGGGGTGCAGGTGCAGCGCTTCAACCTGTCGCAGGAGCCGATGGCGTTTGTGAAGCACGAAGGCGTGAGGCAGATTGTCGTGCAGACGCATGGCAAAGGGCTGCCCGTCGTGGTGGTGGATGGCGAGCTGGTGTCGCAGGCCCGTTATCCCAGCCGATCGGAACTGGCGGCGTTCGTTGAGCTCGACGCGAAGGAGTTGAGGGAACGGCATGCCGATGTGGCGTTGACGGTCGCCACAACGGACAAGGCCAAGACAGGCGGGTCGTGCTGCGGTCCCACCGGCTGCTGCTGAATCGCATCGACCGGCCTCTCTCGATTCGACTGCCTTTCACAGAATGGATTCGCTCATGCAATTCCTCACCGAATCGCCCCGGTACGTGTTCTTCACCGGCAAAGGCGGCGTTGGAAAAACGTCACTCGCCTGCGCCACCGCGGTGCGCTGGGCGGATGAGGGCCAGCGCGTCCTGCTCGTGAGCACCGATCCTGCCTCGAATCTCGGGCATGTGTTTGGCGTCAATGTCAGCAGTGAACCGCTGGCGATTCCGCAGGTGCCGGGGCTTGATGTGCTCAACGTCAACCCCAATGCCGCCGCCGCCGCTTACAGGGAGCGCGTCGTCGGCCCGGTGCGCGGCATCCTGCCCGAGGAGGTCGTCACCGGCATGACGGAACAACTCTCCGGCGCCTGCACGATCGAGATCGCGGCGTTCGATGAGTTCACACGCATCCTCACCTCCGCTGAGCATGCCGCGACTTACGATCACATCATCTTCGACACCGCGCCCACCGGCCACACGCTGCGCCTGCTCACGCTGCCTTCGGCGTGGAGCGGCTTCATCGAAACCAATGAACACGGCGCGTCGTGCCTCGGCCCGCTCTCGGGGCTCAAGGCCCAGCAGCATCAATATCAACAAGCCGTCGAAGCACTATCCGATCCAGCGAAGACGGTGGTGATCCTCGTGACCCGGCCCGAGAGTGGATCACTGACCGAAGCAGCGCGCAGCTCCAGCGAACTGGCAACACTGGGTCTCGCAAGCCAGCGGTTGATTGTCAATGGTCTGCTGCCCGCAGGTTCAAGCGATGATCCACTGGCGATCGCCATGCGCTCGCGTCAGGAGCGGGCACTTGAAGATATGCCGGCAGCGCTGAAGTCGCTGCCGCGTGATACGGAACCGCTGCGGGCGTTCAATGTCGTGGGCATCGCGGCACTGCGCTCCTTTCTTCGTGATGATCCACTCGCTGTCGTTCATGCAAACGCCTCAACATCAATGTCATCTGCCGATCTGCCCGGCCTCTCCGCGCTGATCGATGAAGCCGCAGCTTCGGGCCACGGCTTGATCATGGTGATGGGCAAAGGCGGCGTGGGCAAGACCACCGTCGCGGCGGCCATCGCAGTGGAACTGGCCGATCGCGGCCACGAAGTATTGCTCACCACCACCGACCCGGCCGCCCATGTGGCGCAGGCGGTGCATGGCGACTTGCCGCATCTGAAGGTGAGCCGCATCGACCCGCGCGCCGAGACGGAAGCCTATCGCGCCCATGTCATGGAACTCAAGGGCAAGAATCTCGACGCGGCAGGCCGGGCGCTGCTGGAGGAAGATCTTCGCTCGCCCTGCACGGAAGAGGTGGCGGTGTTCAGTGCGTTCTCCCGCGTGATTCAGGAGTCAGGCAAAAAGTTCGTGGTGATGGACACAGCCCCGACGGGCCACACGCTCCTGCTGCTGGATGCGACCGGTGCGTATCACCGTGATGTGCTCCGCAATCTATCCGACAAAGCGGGCAAAGTCACGACGCCGATGATGCGATTGCAGGATACGCAGCGGACGCGCGTGGTGATCGTGACGCTGGCGGAGACGACGCCGGTGCTCGAGGCCAGCGAGTTGCAGGAGGACCTTCGCCGCGCCGGCATCGAACCGTTTGCGTGGGTGGTCAACAGCAGTCTGGCGGCAGCAGGCCCGCGCGATCCGCTACTGCGGCTTC
>JBBDXA010000244.1:0-64809 GCA_040902585.1 Phycisphaeraceae bacterium | reverse complement strand
ATGCCGTGCCCGAAGGCGAGACGCCGCCCGAGCCGCCCATCGGCGTCGCGCGGGTGCTCAACATCACCGGCAAGGATCGCGTGAATGCTCTCTACAAGGATGACCGTCGGCCGGACAACACGCCCAGGGATCTCCTCGCGCAGGGCCGCCTCGTCTCTAACGGCGCTCTGGCCATCACCGACAACAACTACGACAAGTCCGTCGAGTACCTGCACGTAGGGGAGAAGCTGTTCGTGCGCGTGATCGATGCGGACATGGATATCTCTGACGACCGCGACCGCACCAAGGTGCGCATCACCAGCGAGCGCGGCGAAGACGAAACCGTCGAGCTCGAAGAAACACTCGCCCACTCAGGCGTGTTCACCGGCTCGATCCTGCTCAAGGCGATCGAGAAGCCCACCGTCAACAACCTGCCCAGGCAGGCACCGGAGATCGAAACCTTCTTCGGCGATCAGTTGAAAGTGACCTACACCGATCCTGCCGCGAGCACCGAGTCCGGCACGCTGGAACTTTCCCTGGAGATCCCAATCGTCATCGGCACCGACGGCCTTGTGAAGGCGTTCAGCAAGGTGTTTGGCGATGAGACGCTGGCGGTGGATACCCGATTCACCATTGCCGAGAGTTATTTCGAGCTGTTCAAGAGTCACAAGAAGCTGGCGCGCGACGACGAGATGAAGACGGACCTGGAAGCGGGCAAGCGCGTCCTGCGCGAAGTGATGGAAGATTATCCTGATCCCAAGTATGTGCCACGCATCCAGTATCTGCTCGGCCAGTTCGCGCAGGAACTTGGGCATTGGGATGAAGCGATCGCTTCATACTCGACAATCGTCCGGCAGTTCCCGGAGCACACCCTCGCACCTGATGCGCAGTACAAGCTCGCGCAGTCATACGAAGAGTCAGGCAATTTCGATGAGGCGCTGGAAGCCTACGTCACGCTGGCCGCGACGTATCCCAAGAGCCCGCTCATCGCCAACGTGATGATCCGCATCAACGAGTACTTCTGGAACAAGGAAAACTTCATCGTCGCGGCCGAGGTCGGCAAGAAATTCCTCGAACGCTTCGACGGTCACCAGCACGCATCGAAGATGGCGTTCCGCGTCGGCCAGTGTTACTACAAGGCTGAGAAGTACATGGACGCGGCCAACGCGTTCGATGACTTCGTGAAGGTGTTCCCCGATGATGAATTGACCTCGCTTGGTTTGTTCTGGTCGGGCGAAGCGTTTCGAATGGCCAAGAACGTGCCGCTGGCGTTCCGTCGGTACAACCGCTGCCGATGGGACTTCCCTGAAAGTGAAGCCGCCAAGTACGCCCGAGGCAGGCTTGCGCTGCCTGAAATGCTCGCGCAGTTCGAGCGCGAGGCGGATCTGGAAAACGATAAGTAAGACAATCCGACACTGGAGCCCGAATGTATTTTACGTTGGCACAAGCTGGAGACACCAGCAAAGACACGCTGAAGGACACCGCCGCCAAGGCCGCCGCGAAGGACAGCGCCAAGGATGCCGCCAAAACCGGTGAGGCAAAAGGCGGCGAGGCGAAGGCCGCGGAGGTGAAGCCGGAAACGGTCGCGACCACCGGTCAGAGCGATGACGCCTGGTACCACCAGGGCGCGATCGGCATGATGGTCAAGGGCGGCTTCTTCATGTGGCCGATCCTCATCCTCGGCATCCTCGGCGCGGGCGTCATCATCGAACGCTACCGCAGCCTGCGCATGCTCCGCACCGACACCGAAGGCATGCGCAACCAGGTGCGCGACATGCTGCACAATGACAGGCCGGAGGAAGCGCTGGAGATGGTGGACAAGGAGCAGGGGCCCGTGCCCGCGATCCTCGGCGCGGGCCTTCGCAAGTATGTCGTGCTGCGCAGGCTCGGGCACGATGCGGAGCGCATCGATCAGCAAGTCATCAAGACGATGGAGGACTACGCGGTGCATGTCGTCGCCGCATTGGAAAGACATCTGCCGATCCTCGCCACCATCGCCAGCGTTGCTCCGATGATCGGTTTCCTCGGCACGGTGCAGGGCATGATCTTTTCCTTCAACGACATCGAAGCGGGCATCGGCAAGGAAAATATCGTGAAGCTCGCGGCCGGCGGCATCAAGATCGCGCTGCTCACCACGTGCTTCGGGTTGATCGTCGGCATCCCCGCCTTCGCCGCCTACAACTATTTCACAGGCGTGGTCAACCGCTTCGTGCTCGATGTGGAGGAATCCGCGACGGAGCTGATCGAAACCGTGACGTTGCAGAGCGTGCTGGAAGCGCACGAAGAGAGCGGCGGCGACGGGCAGGTCCGGCCGACGCCGAAGGCCGTCGGCGTGACGTGATGTGACGTGATGCGATCGGGTGCCCCGGGTCGAGGAGGCCGCCGCCGGAGCCCCGTGTGAACACCCGAATTCTCGTGGTTCGTGGAAATGTGATGGCCGCCGCACGGGTCTACTCGCAAAGCCTCGTCGACCCGTGGCACCCCGACTTAAGACCCAGGACCCAGGACTTCGCGTGAAATTCCGTCGTCGTTCCAATCTGCTCGTCGAGCCTCCCGCCACCGCGACGGGTGACATCGCGTTCAACCTGATCGTGTTTTTCCTGGTATGCGTGGCGATCACGCCGGACACCGGGCGCAAGCAGGAAGTGCCTTCGAGTGAACAGGAGAAGGAAAAGTCGCAGCCGATGGAAGTGCTGGTCACGCGCGAGGCGAAGCACGTGATCCTCGACGGCAACATCGTTGCGATCGACGACTTTCCTCGCGCGCTCACCGCCGCTCTTCAAAGCAAGGCTGGCTCCTCGGCTGAAGTGGCGGACCTTCCGGAAAAGCAGCGCATCGTGGTGATCAGCACCAAGGACAACAAGGATGCGCCTTACGCGAAGTGGATCAAGGTGGCGGCGATGATTGAGGATGTCGGCGCTATCCTGACGCTTCAGATTGAAGAGGAGCGCACGGTGGACACCGATTAGCCGTTAGCCGCGGGCTTCGCCCGCATTCAACGCCCATGAAGATCACGCGCAAACATGTGAAGGCTGATGTGCCGAGTGTCGCGATGGGCGACATCGCATTTTTGCTGTTGATTTTTTTCGTGATCCTTTCGCGGGCTGAGGATGACACGCACCTGCGCTGGACGCCCGCGAACCTGCCCAAGGTCGAGAACCTGGGCAACGCGGCTGTGAGCGTGGTGATCAACGACGAGAGCAAGGTGTTTCTCAACGGCGCGCAGATCGGCATGGGCCAGCTCGCCGAGCAGATCGAGGCGAGGCTGGCTGGCTTTCCGGTGGGCGACCGCAAAGTGCGGCTGAAGGTGCATGACAACGCGACGGCCCAGTACTTTGAGCCGGTGATCGAAGCGATCAGCCAGGCCGGCGGCGAACTGGAACACGTACTCCAGTTGCGAAGCGATGAATGACTTTACGAATCGAGATGAACCATGACAGACCAGCAAGACCAGCGAGACAAGCAACGCATACCGACGCAGCAGACCGAATCCGCAGGCATGGTCGGACAGGTGTCACGCCTGAAACAGCACACCGGCGCGAGCATCGGCGAACTCCGCGCGTTCATGCACGAGATGCGCGGCAAGAGCCCCAAGGAAATGCTCGGCGTCCTCGCCCAGAGCGAACTGGTCCGCGCGACGGCACTGGCGACAGTCGGCGCGGCGGTGCTGCTGGTGATCTTCACGCTGCTGCCGATGCTGTTTGGCGGCGATAAAGCGAAGCCTGCCGCGGTCCAGCCGGCGGCGAATCTGCCTGTGACCCCGCCCGCCGGTCCGGTCAAGGCTGCCGCAAAGACGGAAGATGACAAGAAGGCCAAGTCGAGCAAGGAAGATGTCGCCAAGAAGCTCGGCATCGACGAGACGAAGACTATCGATCCGAAGAAGAA
Organism: Phycisphaeraceae bacterium; assembly: GCA_040902585.1. Taxonomy (GTDB): domain Bacteria; phylum Planctomycetota; class Phycisphaerae; order Phycisphaerales; family Phycisphaeraceae; genus JBBDXA01. The sequence goes on along the minus strand of JBBDXA010000244.1, from coordinate 60,945 downwards.
TCCGCTCGATGACCTGGGCGGCGATCTGTTCAAGGACATCAAGTAGCTCAACGCCGATGACCACGCCTGTAGCGGACAAGTCGCCGACATGGATGCAGCGAGCCTGGGCTCCGGTGCGGGACTGGCTGCGCAATCCGTATCACAAGGCCACGGCGATCGGCGGGATCATCTGGCTTTTCTTCGTGCTGGAGTGGCTCTGGGCCCACAATGTTTCCGATGCGTTTCGCTGGATGATCTTTTCCTGGGGCGTCGGCGGAGCGGGGGCGTGGCTCTGGTTCACGCGTGAAGGCGGGGCGATGCGAAGAGCAGTGGTCGCAAGCATCGCCTTTGTTCCGCTGTGGGTCTGGTGTGTTTTCGTCAGCGATTACTACGCGTGGTCCAGCCTGGCTCGCACCTGCGCGACGGTGGGGACGGCAACATTCTTCTTCATCGGCCTGGCGTGGACGGTGTTCGGCGTCGAGCGCGGCTCGCGCTATCTTCGGATCAGGAAATCCGATTCCCTCTCCACTACCGGGGGACGGGCGAGGGCCAGGGTGAGGACGGAAGTTGCGGGCGCGGAGGATGAGCAACAAAAATCCGAGAGATCAAGCCCTCACCCCAGCCCTCTCCCGTCACTCGGTAGCGGAGATGGGGCCGGAGCCGGCACCGCAGCGTTTTCAGTGACGCCCAGTGCGTTGGACATCGGCCCGCGCGTCTGGAACCCCGTCGATCTCGATGCCTGGTACTACGGCAGGCGAAGCCAGAAGCTGCACCAGTCGATCACCACGATCCTCACCTACACGCTTTTATTTTTCATCATGGTCTTCCTCTTCAATCAGCTCGGCGGCTGCCAGGAGATTTATGAGATGCCTGCCGGCGGCGGCGAGCAGAAGCCTCTGGTGCAGAAGGTGGTGATTCAGAAAGTCATCCGCAAGAAGTTTGTGATCAACCCGCTGAACAAAGTGGTGATGGCGGTGCCGCCGATCGAGGAAGTCACGACCATTACGCCCGAGATGACCAAGCACGAATACAAGGTCGGCCAGGGCAAAGGCGACGGTGCCGGCTACTCGTCGGGCACGTTCCGCGGCAAGATCCGGTTCATCCGCCTGGAATACAGCGGCGGCGACTGGGATCAGGACATGGGCGTCGGTGCGGACCTGAACATGCTGATCCAATACCACGCGCGAACGCAGCAGAAGGTTCATGATGTGACCGAGTCGCGCACCATCGCGGAGCTGTCGCGTTTTCCGATCGGCAAGAGCCCGCCCATGGTGTACCTCACGGGTCAGCGTTCGATCGATCTTTCCAAGCGGGAGATTGAAATCCTGCGCGAGTACCTGCTCGACAAGCACGGCATGATCTTCGGCGACAACGGCGGCAGCCAGCAGTTCCACAGGGCGTTCGTCGGCATGATGAACAAGCTGCTCGAAGGCACGGGGGTTTATTTCGTGAAGGTGCCGCTGGATGATCCGATTCACCGCATCCCGTACCAGTTGCCGTTTCTGCCCTACGTCGCGCCGCACGGCGGGAAGGATGCGCTGGGCTGGTACAAGGACGGGCGTTGGCTTGCGTACTATCATCCCGGAGACATCGGCGACGCCTGGGCTGACGGTCACGCCGGCGTGTCCAGGGATATTTCCGAGGCGTGCTATCAGCTCGGCGTGAATGTGATCAACTACGCCCATGCCGAGTACGACCGCTGGCTGACCGCGCGCGAGAAAAAGGAATGAACATGACGATGCGAAGTGCAATGTGCGAAGTGGAAAGTGCGAAGTCCGAAGGGGGCGCTGGGCGGCGTTCTTCGCGAAGCGCGCCGGCTTGGATATTTGTTCTACTCGCTTCCTTATTCGCCAGTACCGCCTTGGCCGCGCCGAAGGAACGCTTCGACGAAATGAGCCTGGAGCGCTGGGCGAAGCTGCGCGAAGTGGAACGGCACCAGCTCAACACGGCTGAGAAGTACTTCGGCAAAGGCGAATGGAAGATCGCCATCGCCGAGTACGAAAAATATCTGAAGCTGTACGAGACCAGCGAGGCTGCGCCGTATTCGCAGATGAAATGGAGCATCTGCCAGGTCCATCTCCGCAAGCTCAACACGGCCATCAAGGACGGTTTCCAGTCCGTGATCGACTACTGGCCCGACTCGCCCGAGGCGGTGAAGTCGTCGTACCTCATCGCCGAGACATACAAGGACATGGGGCAGGCCCTCAACGCGAAGAAGGCGTATGCCAAGGTGATCGAAACGCATCCCGATGATGTGGTGGCCGTGCGCTCGAAGCGCGATCTGTTGGAACTGGCCCGCAAGGAGAACGATGAAAAGAAGATTCTCGCGATCCTGAACGATCTCACCTTCACCACCAAGCGCACGGCTGACTCACAGAGTTACTGCGTCACTTCGGCGCGCGAGCTTTCGGAGTATTTCCTTTATCGAGGCGAGTTCGATGAAGCGGTGAAGGCTTTGGAAACGAGCTACAAGGATGAATCGCTGACGCGGGCGATCTATGAGATTTCGCATGGCCCGATTCAGAGGCTCACCGGCGACGCGGCGAAAAAGGTGATGGGCGAGAAGCTGGCGGACGCGGTGATCGCCCGCATCGAAGGGCACATTCCGCTGCTCACGGATGACAAGCAGAAGGCACACGCCAGGGGGTACTACTACTGGATCGCGGAGGTGCATAGCCGCGCCAAGCGCGATGATGTTCAGCTGAAAGTCTTCCAGCAGATGGAGAAGCTCTTCGGCGTGGACGACGGCCTGCTGGGCCAATTCGCCCTCTGGTACCGCAATCACAACAAGCGCGATCTGGCCCGCGCCATGTACGCACGGTTCGAGAACCAGGTCACGGGGCAGTCAAACATTGCCCTCATGTGGCGCGAAGAGAAGAAGTGGGACGAGGCGATCGCGGTGTATGAAGGGCTGGAGAAGACGGATTCAGAGCGTGCGGGCAACTGGCGATGGCAGATTGCCGAGTGCTACGATTCGTCGGGCAGATTGAAGGAGGCGATTCACAGTTATCGCCTGAGTGATCGGTATCCGCAGTGTCTGACCAGTATGGCGTCGTGTCACCGCCGGCTCAAGGAGTATCAGCCGGCGATCGAGCTTTACGCGCAGGTGATCACGGCCTACCCGGATCAGGGCGCGAGCGCCCGTTTCGAGATGGCCAAGACGTATGAGCAGATGGACAAGCAGGAGAATGCAATTCGAGCCTACCAGCAGGTCTGTCGCGATTACCCGCGCAGCGGCCATGCGAGCGAGGCTCATGCCCATCTTCAGAACAAATACAAGATCAACGTCACGCTCGGCGGCGCGAAGGAGGAATGAGGGCGGTCGGTGGATTGCGGATACCCCACCCACGGGAGTGGGTGGGCTTTGCGGTTGTTCATTTACCAAGGAAGGTGATGCATGCCCATCCGATTTGAATGCGATGCGTGTGGAGCGCGAGTGAAGGTGCCTGACGGTACGGCCGGGCGACGGGTCAAGTGCCCCAGCTGCGGGAAAGTGCAGGTCATTTCAAAAGCCACGCCGAAAGCTGCGGTGGTTCAACAGACGAGCGCGCGGAAGGCGGCGGAACCGGTGTCGGTCGCTGCGCCTGCGCCCGAAACCTCGCGCGAGGAAGCGGCGGATCAAGCGGGGGATGATTCGACGATCGGAGTGGAAGCCGGCGAGCACGCGATTGCCGAGTCTCCGGTGATGGATGATCTCGATGAGTCGACGGAGGAGTTTGATGATGAGTTCACTGCTGACGATGAAACGTCTGAAGCTGAGATGCAGGAAGATGTCACGTCTGAAATGCGGGATATGACGGATGAGAGTGCTGATGATGAAGGAGAGGGGGACGATGATGAAATCGACAACGAGGCGATGAAGGATCACGTCGAGGAGCGCGATCGTGACGAGCCGGTGGAAACTGTTTCAGTCGCCGCGCCCGTTGAAGTCGAAGACGTCGCCCCCGTCGCCCCCGTGAAACCCGAACCGGCTCGAGGGGAGGCGAAGGCATCGGGCGATCAGGCGTTGCCGGACCGCGCATCCATTCCTGTGCGTACGGCGGGCCGGGGCATTTCACTGGACAGCGAGCCGCGCCAAGCGAAAGTGCCGGCGGTCGCGCCTGTTGCAACCGCCCCACTCGCTCCGCCTGCTCCGACCGCCGCGGCATCGGTCGCGGCCGAGGTGCCCGCAGTTCCAATCGCTGCTCCCATGAAGCCTGAGCCTCCCGCCGAACCGCCTCCTATGCTTGCCGTTCTTCTGTTTCTTTCCTGGGCACTTCGCATTCTCGCCGTGCTCGCGCTGGGCAGCGTGGCGAAGCTGATGCTGCTTTTTAGCGATGCCGGTGCCAGTGCGACGGACATTCTCTTCACGCTGCCTTTGGGGCTGGGCGTGGTCGGCGTGATATGGGGTGTGGGCGAGATGGCGCGGGTCACGCGCGACAGGGCAAGGCAGCCTTGAGTTACGGTGACCCGCCTTCACCCGGGAAGTTGATCGTCCTCGTCTGGGTGTCGGCGATGAGAATGACCTGCGGATTGCTCGGTCCCACGTTGAAGGGTCCGGGGGTGGCGAAGCTCATGTCGTTGATGGTGCCGTTGATCTGGGCCGTCACATCCGCGCCGCTGATGAAGTCCACTTTCAGTTGATACTTTCCGCCAAAGGAATTGGGACCATAGAAGACGAGTTCCATTCCGCTGCTGACGCTGCCCATGTCATTGCCGCTGTGCGAACCGGCGAGCGATGTTGCAGGGCGGACGGCCAGCTTGTTGACATTCAGCACATCGCCGGCCGGATCCTTGACGGAGAAATTCAGGTCCGTGCTCGTGCCGAACCATGACAGGCTGAACTCGATCGACGTTTCCTGAAGAATCGGCGGTGCCATCGGCTTCAGGGGCGCAAAGGGGAAGTTTCCAGCGAGGTTGGTCTCGAACTCGTCCCTTTTTCCGCCGGCGCGGGCGTCGCGAAGGCCGGTGGCTTTGAAGTCGCCGCGGTCGGCAGGATCATCACGAAGGACTTGCTTTTCCGTGCGGTCGAGCCCGGCGAATCGGCCGCGCGGATTGTTTTCCGCTTCTTTCATCGCATGATCCGTCGGGCTGCGGTCAGTGGAGGTGACGGTCGCTTCGCCGCGGGCGTTGATGTTGTACGTCACCATGCGCGTCTTGTCGGTGTTGTTCACGCTGCCGTACTTCACCGTCGTCCGTTCGACGAGGCCGTCCGACTGGCTCACCGTGGCCGTGCCGCGAATGGCCATGACGGTGCCCGGCGTGTGCAGTTTGGCGTCATGTTCATCCTGCTCGGCTTCGACGGTGTAGGACGTGCGGCCGTACTGCATGCCGATATCCGTCTTGACCTTGTTGCCTTCTTTCACCGCGTCGATGATCTTGATCGTGCCCAGGCGGTCCAGCGTGATCGTCTGCCCCGGTTCAATCTTGATCTGCACCACGCTGCGAAGGGCGGTGCGCAGGTCGGCACCGGGACTGAGTTCCATGCCGACCTTCGCGGGTTGCCAGGGCTTGTCGGCCGCCTGCTTCACCTGCGCGAATCCCTGGATCGCCACGATGGTGATCTTCAGTTGCTTCGGTGCCTCCTTGGGCGCGGCCTCTCCTCCGACTGGGGGCGCGTCCGCCTTTTTCGGAGGCTCTTCCTTCTTGGGCTCGCCTTCCTTGGGTGGTTCTTCCTGGGCGAGCACGAAGGCCGTGCGGTTGCGGCCCAGCAGATCGGCCCGCGCCTGGGGTAGATGTGCATCCAGGGCCAGCACCGCGGCACACAGCCCGATTCCGACAACGAACTTCTTCATGGCATGCCTTCCTATGGCGATTGGCGTCCTTGCTGGCCGGCCCGGACAGACGGGTCTAGCCATCAAAAAGATAGCAGATAATCCGCTCCCGGATTGATATCGGCGGTTTCTGGAGGGAAGGCCGAGGGAATTCCCCTGTTCACTTCGCGGGACATGCGTAACATTTGTATTGACGTCCTGCCGTTCCCGCGGGTATCGTATTCTCTTGAATGGGTGATGGAGAGGGTAGGAGAAACGGAACGCCTCTCGCGACTGGGTCAACTGTTTCAGTTTTCGCATTGCGGTTGGAGGTCGTAAGGGGCTGTGTCGTGGTCTACCGGGGGTTGAGTTGTTCCTGGTGGCAGGATTAGTGTGTCGCGCGGATGCGGATCGTTTGTGTGGTTCAAGGTTCTATTGCTGGGAGGGACTCAATATGAAATCGCGACGAATCGGAATCGTGCTTACCGCGCTGGCGGTGGCGCTTGTGCAGATCGCTCCAGCCCAGGGCGCTTTGCTATTCAATGCGGGCACATCGACGGTGACTTACAGCCACGACGTCATCGATGATGGCGGCCTGGTGAATCGGACGGTCACGGTTCCTACGCCTGCGATTCCGGCCGGGTCATCGCCCGGGATTTTCCTTTCGGACCTGACGCTGACCGGGACCGCCGACGGCGTGCCCACGCTCAGCAGCCGCGCCAAGGCCGGCTTCGGACACCTGGAAGCTTTCGCGCGCGGAACAGGCGTGATCGCCGCCAACACGCTCATCACCCAGGTCGATCCGGGAAACGCGTCAGACTTCTTCAGCGAACTGACCATCACGTTCGATCTGGACTGGACGGTGACCGCCCCCGGCTTCGGCCCGCCGATCATCGCCAGCTTCAGCATTCCCGTCCTCGGTGTCGTCGGCACCGGCGGGGCGGCGGAGGTTGAAGTGATCGACATGCAGTGGCTTCGCAACGGCGTGATGCTGCGCAGCGATGGCAACGCCCTGGTCTCCATGACCGCCGGCACCACGCTGACCACACTTAACGTGCCCGCCGCCGCAACCATCCCCACTAAGCTGAACACCGGCGATACCTACTCCGTGACCGGCTCGATCAAGTTTCGCGTGAAGAACGATACCTCGCCGGTTTCAGTTTATGCCGATCCGGACTATCAGAGCTATGTGCTCGACGACGCCCAGAACCCGCCTACCGCGGGCGGTAATCGCATCATCCTGCGCTTTGATGAAGCCCCTCCGGGCGCGCCCGCGCCCGGCGTCGCCCAGGACTCGGCGATCGCCATCGACGGCGCTCAGAACGCGCAGTACCTGGGCGGCATTACGATGGCGCAGGGCCTGAAAGGCTCCGGTGCCCTGCTCGACGGCAACAACGACGCGATTCAGGGCATGATCAACAATACGACGCAGGCTTTTACCGCGGAAATCTGGGCCGCCTCCGCCGGGGCGCTATGGAACGCCGACGGCTGGCTGGTCAACGCCGGGGACATGGGTCGATCCAACGGATTTGAAATCAGCCCCCACCAGGGCACGAAGCAGTGGGAGGGCATCATCTACGATGCCGCGGGGAATCCTTTCTCCATCGGCGTTTTCGATCCTGCATCCGACGACATCACGCAGCTCCACCACTACGCCATTTCCTATAACGGCGTCGATACGGCCGCCATGTATTACGACGGCGCTCTAGTCGGCATGCTCGATGTGGGTATTGCCCGCAGCAACGGGGCCATGATTCCGCTCATGATCGGACAGGGCTTCGGTGCCGCGCAGTTCGGTGCCGGCCTCGTGGATGAGTTCGCCTACTACCCCTTCGCCCTTCGGCCGGAACAGATCGAAGCCCGCTTCCTGCTCGGCTCCTACACGCCTCCGGGGCCCGATTCGCCGGATCGTATCATCGGCATCTTCCTGGAAACCGAAGTGCCCGAACCCGCGACGGTTTCCCTCTTCGCCTTGGCGCTGATGGGATTGGGCGCACGCCGCCGCCGCAGTCACACCCCGCGGGCATCGGTCCCTGCCGCTCGCTGAGGCGCGGCGGCGGGGATAGGACAACAACGAGACAACGACGAGACGCGAGCCGGCAGTGATGGCCGGGTCACTTGGGCATCGCTGTGCCGATGTACGTCTGGCCGGGAGCAAGCTGCATTGGGGGCGTGGGGCTGACCGCGACCGGATCGAAATTCGGTCCCTGCTCGCCGATGATGAAGAAATCAGCCGGCACCGTCGTTGAAGTGTTTGTCACCTGGATCGTGTAGGTCACCTGCTTGAAGAAGAGCGGGTACTTTATCTCCTCGCTGCCGAAGCCGCCGATGCCGTCGCCATCGCTCGTCACATTGAACTGGCCCTGGGTGGGCGAGGTGCCCACGACGGGATTCATCCGCGAGACGGTGCCGTCAATGGTCGTGACCGTCATGTCGAGGTTGACATCCTGTAAGAAGTCCGGATCGTTCCAGACGAGGGTGAACGTCAGCGGACCGGAGATTTCCGGAACGCCGGTGCCGCCGCCGCCGCCCGCGGAGAGTTCAGCCGCCAGTAGATTGATGGCCTGAATCCGGGTCAGATCGACGCCCCTGAGGTTGGACAGGTCCGCGCCGTTTCCGATGGGGTTCGCCGCGATTCGCCGCTCGTCTTCCAGTGTGTTGGCGGTGAACTGGCCGCGGGCGTCCTGCACAGTCTTGTTCATCGCGTGAGCAGCCGCCTGCGGGAAGTCCACCGTGACGGTCGAAGTCCCCACCACCGGATTGATGCGGGTGATCTCGCGCCGGAAGCGGAAGCGGTTGTCCACCATGCCGTGCAGAACCTGAACGCGCTCGGTAAAGGCATCCGATTCATTGATCGTGAACGTGCCGCGCACCGCCATCACCGTGCCGGGCGTATGCACCGTTGCTTCGTGCGGCTCCGTCGCCTTCTCCACTTCATAGCTGGTTCGGCCGTACTGCATGCCGATGTCCGTCTTCACATTGCTGCCCTGCTGCACCGCATCGATCACCTTGATCGTGCCCAGCCGGTCCAGCGTGATGATGTGCCCCGGATCGATCTTGATCTGAACCACGCTGCGCAGGGCGGTGCGCAGGTCGGCGCCGGGACTGAGTTCCATGCCGACTTTCGCGGGCTGCCAGGGCTTGTCAGCCGCCTGCTTCACCTGGGCGAATCCCTGGATCGCCACGATCGTGATCTTCAACTGCTTGACCTGTTCCTTCGCGGGTTCCTTCTCCTTCGCCGGATCCTCTTTCTTCGGGTCAGCGCCAGCAGGCGCCACGGGCTCGACGGGCACTTCCGCCTTCGGCGGGTTCTCTTTGGGTGCATCTTCCTTTTTCGGCGGCTCCTCCTGGGCGAGCACGAACGCGGCGCGATTCCTTCCCACGAGGTCAGCGCGGGTGGCAGTGGCAAAAGCACAACACCACATCGAAACAAAAATCACGACTACAGGGAGGGAAAGTCTCATCTCGGGTTCCCTTTGGAGATGCCGTCACTCTGAATGGTCACGCCTCGCTTCACGAGGGGTCGATCGACATCCTGAGAATCGTCACAGTCACTGCATGCATACGAAATCTTACTGCTTAACTGCTTCGTCTTTATCCGCCACGGGGGCAGCGGGGGCAGCGGGGGCGGCGGGGGCGTCTTCCTGCGGCGCAACCGGAGCCTCCGCAGCCTTCGCGGGCCTGGAGCGCTGGTAATCCTCCAGGCGACCGATGATGCTCACGAACTGTCCGCCGGAGAATGTCTGGTTGGTCGAGCTGGTCGGGTAGATGCCGATGTACTGGAGTTCTCGCGTGGCGTAGCGCGGGCTTCGCGGGAACACGGTGAGAATCAGGCCGCCGCGAATTTTCAAGGCGTTGACGATGACCACCGCCAGGTCGCCGCGCGAGACGGCATCGTTGGCCGCGCCGTTGAATGAGTCGTGCAGCAGGCCGCGGGCTTTGAGCGAGCTCACGCGATCGCCGTACGCCGCAGCTTCGTCCTTGCCGTCCAGAAAGAGAAGGATCGCGTGGAAGGCTTCGTCATTGCTCGTCAGCTTGCGCTGGTAGAGCTCATGCCAGAATTCCATCTGCGATTCGGGATCGCTGCCCGCCAGCTTTTCCGTCAGCGGCTCGCCGACCTGGGCCGGCCCGCGACACGCCGTCAGCGGCGCGACCGCCAGCACCATCGCCAGCAGCAGGCCCCTCGAGCGAAGGCCTTTGAAAACGCCTGAATCACTGCTCGTACTGGAAATCAGACCACGCATGATCGGCACTCACAGTTGAGGTTCAAAACGAGAAGGTCAGCCCGGTGTAGAAAAAGTGGCGGGGATTGTCGTCGTTGGCGCCGGCGTTGTGGATGGCGCTGCCCGGGAAGAAGATGCCGTAACGAATCGCCAGCGAGACGTCGCTGGTGATCTGCCAGTTGACGTAGATATCACTTTCAAAACCGAGGAAGGAATCGGTGTTGGTGGTTTCGTCGATGGGCCCGTTGTTGTCGAACTTGAAGAAGCCGTAGAGATTGACGCCGATCTGAAATCGCTGGAAGAAGTCGGTGGTGGGCAAGGGGAAGGTTGAGCCGCCGACGCGGATGATGATGATGTTGGAGATGGTGGGGCTGAACGCCAGGCCGGCGTTGATCAGGCCAAATGCGTTGAAGGCGTGGTCGGTGGTGCCCGGGGCGTTGCCGCCGAAGGTGTTGGACGTGTGCAGGCGATCGGTATCGCCGGTGGCGAAGATTACTTCCAGTCCCACGCGCGAATTGTTGGGATCATTGAAGAGATAGTCGAGCTGAAAGTCCGCGGCGGCGGCGGAGATGTTGTCTTCCGTCTGGGCGACGGCGGTCGCCGTGGTGCCCGCGACGGTGAAGCTGCTCGAAAGCGTGCTGCCGCCCTGGTACACCAGCTCGACGCCGTAGACCAGGTTGTCAGTGATGCTGCCGCGCGAGCCGATGCCGATGTAGTAGCTGTCGTACTGGAACCGCGTGGTTGTCGGGCCGAAGGTCAGGATGTCGTCCTTGTTGTTGTCGACCTGCACGAGGCCGTAGATGTAAGGCCGGTGCTTGGCGGTGACATCGACGCTGAGCATCGCGCCGTAGAAGCCGCGGTGGGTTTCTTCATCGAAGTTCGGACGCGAGCTGTCGAAGTCCGTGGTGCTGTCCCGGCTCACACCGGCGAGAATCTGCAGCGATACCGGCTCGTACTCCAGATCGATCACCGCGCCGTCAATCTCCTGACTGAGCACCAGACCGTTGGCCCAGTGAACAAGTTGCCTTCCGCCCTGGAAGGCGACGTTGTACGGCACGACCTGCCCTTCGTAGGCCGACATATATCGGCGAAGATCGAAGCGGTAGTGCCCGCGGTCGAGCGTCGGTTCCACCAGGTCATCGCCGTTGCCATCGAAAGAGTCACCGCGGTCAAAGTCACGGTAAGTCATCCGCCCGCGCAGGAAGAATTCGTGGACGCCGTCCAGGTTCACCCGCACGTAACCGACCAGGTCGAGCTGTCGGAGGATGTGCGTCCTCTGCGTGGTGTCATCGATGGCCGCGAAACCGAAGGTGACGTAACCGCCGTACTCGATCAGCGATCGCGCCTCGGCCGGCAGGTCCGGGTCAACGAGCAGGCGCGTGTCGCGCTGGATCTGCTCGAGCTGCCTCTCGAAACGTTCAAGATCGGTCTGACCCATGGCAGCCGTGCCACAGTAAAGCGCCGCCGCCATGGCCAGGAAAAAGCTTGATCTCATACAACTGAACCCCTGTACGATGAGTGATATCTCCGCGACTGGACGGGTCTTATCTGTTCCTCCGTAGTGTAACGATTCGCGGGCTTGTCAACCACTGCAATCTTCCGCCCGGCTGGAAGCCTTCGTCAATGGATCTCAATGATACGTTGCCCCGCACTTAACGCAACGAGGATGTCTGGCAAATGGGCACTGATGGCAGCGAGCAAGGCCGGTTTGCGACAGTTTCCAATGCGTATCCAGATAAACGGCGATCCAGTTGGATCAGTGAGCGACAAGTGCAGAAAGTCTTCATCCTTGCTGATCAGAACCGCCTTCTGCTTGCGCGCGTGTTCCCATATCTCGCGATCGTCCGCTCCGGCCATGCCAAGATCAACAACGTGATCGGCATCGTGTCCCGTGTGCCGGAGAAACACCGCGAGAGCTGGTGGAAGCTGGTTGTCAACGAGGAATCTCATGAGCTGACGAGAACCACGTGATCGGTCTGGCGCGCCGCGTACTCAAGCGAGGCAAGGATGTCGTCGCGCTCCAGAAAGGGATAGTCTTGGAGTATCTCTTCGAACGGAGCGCCGGCGCTCAAGAGTTGGAGAATATCCACCACGCGAATGCGCATGCCACGAATGCACGGACGTCCGCCGCACTGGGCGGAGTCGATGGTGATTCGTTTTAGAAGGTCGGACTTTGAAGTCATGATGCGATCCTTGCACACATCTTAGCACGCCGATGCCTCACTTCACCTTCACCTCCACCGGCTCCGCATAATCATTCCACAGCCGATCGATCAGCTTCACATCCGGCTCGCCGTCAAACGTCACGTACCGGTACTTCGAAACATAAGGCTTGCCCGGCACGATCTCGAACTCGCCTTCCGCGCACGGCGCGAAGTTGAAGAACGGCTCCGTTGGGTGGATGCGCGTCATCTGCGGGGCGCGGAAGTTGGAAGGGTGGCCCAGCACCGCGATGCCGCAGGCCTTGCCGTCGATCTTGCCGTACATCGCGACCCAGGTCTGCTTCGTCGCGTGGCCGTCGATGCGCGTCTTGCCGTCGGCGCAGATAAAGTTGACCTCCTTGCCTTCCCACTGACCGCTGCCGCGCAGGCCGATGCCGCCGTAGTAATAGTTCAGGAGCTTCAGCGGCTTGTCCGTCGCACAGGTCTGTGTGCTGTCGAGATCGAAGAGGCGATACGAAGTCGTGTTGTACACGCGCACGTCCCACGTCTCATTCAGGATCGTCGTCCCGCCTTTGATCTTCATGCCGATGAATCTGTGCTGCGTGCGATAGGCCGCCATCACATTACCGGCTTCGGTCGTCTCAAGCTTGACGAACTCCACCTTGCCCTCACCCTTCTTGCTGTTCCAGAAGTCGACCTTCTGGCCTTCGTACGTCGCGTCGGTCCAGGGGAACCAGATGCCGTGATGATGAAGGTGCTTGGGTGGGAAGTCGTTGGTGATGACGTGGCCGGAAGGGGAACGGACGGGGTGAATGTACCCGCTGCGGGCGAATATCTTGTCCACCTCATCGGGCGGCTGCGTGACGGCCATGTTGTAGCGGATCACATCCTTGTCCTGCACGCGGATCGTGAGGTTGGCGTCGTTCTTATCAATGGAGACCTGCGGGCGCTGGTTGGCCTTGGCGGCTTCAGTCTCGACGACGTTGAGCGTGACAGAGCTGCCCGCCTTGATCGAGCCGGGAAGGATCACCGCCAGCACGGTCCGGCCGTCGAGCGTGAGCTTCTGGCGGAGCAGCGCGACATCCGCAGCGGCGTTCGCGTATGAGACCTGGAACGTCTGCGCCTTGGCGAGCCCGGCCGGCAGCGGGATGATCGCGATGGTGTTCTCGCGATCATGCTTGCCCGCGAGGACCTCGACCGTCAGCGCATCAGCGCGACCGGCAAAGGCGAGCAGCAGGGCGAAGGCGACGGTGAGTACGCTGGATCGGCCGTGAATCATTTGAAACCTCCGAAAACAGGATACCGCGCTTAGCGGGCGGACCGAAGGTCCCCGGCGGTGGACCCACGCGTCCCGCGGGTGCACCTTCGGTGCTACCGCTAATCGTGAATCACAATACGAACTTGGACAAGTCCTCATCTTTCACAATATCCGCCACGCGATCGCGCACAAACCCCGCCGTGATCGACACCTTCTTCTCGCCCCTGGCGGCGAGCTCAGGGGCTTCAAAGTTGATCTCTTCAAAAACCTTTTCCACGATGGTCATCAGCCGGCGGGCACCGATGTTCTCCATCGAAGCGTTGGCCTGGGCGGCGAAGTCGGCAATCGCTTCGATCGCGCCATCTTCAAACGTCACATCCAGCCCCTCCACCGCCAGCAGTTGCTGCTGCTGCTTGGTCAGCGCGTTGTGGGGCTCTGAAAGGATGCGCACGAAGTCCTCGCGTGTCAGACCGGAGAGTTCGACTCGAATCGGGAATCGGCCCTGAAGCTCCGGCATCAGGTCGCTCACCGCCGCGGAGTGAAACGCACCTGCAGCGATGAAGAGAATGTGATCAGTATGCACTATGCCGTGCCGTGTGGTCACCGCGCTGCCTTCGACGATGGGGAGCAGATCGCGCTGCACACCCTGCCGCGACACATCAGGCCCGCGTCCGCCGCCGTCGCCTGCCGAGGGCGTCGCGACCTTGTCGATCTCGTCGATGAACACGATTCCGTCCTCTTCGGTTCGGCGGATCGATTCCGTGATCACTTTTTCCTTGTCGAGGAGCTTTTCCGTTTCCTGTTCGATCAGCACCTGCCTGGCGTCGACGACCTTCATGCGTCGCGTCTTGCTCTGCTCGGGGATGATGCGTTCGAGCATGTTGGCCATGTCCGGGTCCATCTGATCCATGCCCATGTTGGCGAACATCATGTGGGCAGCGGGCTTGTGGCTGAGCGTGAGTTCGACCTCTTTGTCATCGAGCTTGCCGGCGATGACCTGCTTGCGAAGGCGCTGGCGGGTGTGGGCGAGGCGGTCGGCTGCGTCCTCCGACTCGCGCTGGCGGGCATCATCATCCTCGCCGCCGCCGACGGGCATGCGTTCGTAAGGCGAAGGCGAAGGCAGCAGCAGATCGACGAGCCGCTCGTTGGCCGCATCAGTGGCGCGCTCGCGCACGCTCTCAGCCATCTCGGTGCGGACGAGGGACATGGCGAAGTCCAATAGATCGCGGATCATCGACTCGACATCGCGCCCGACGTAGCCCACTTCGGTGTACTTGCTCGCTTCGACTTTGATGAACGGGGCGTTGGTGAGCTTGGCCAGGCGCCGGGCGATCTCGGTCTTGCCCACGCCGGTGGGCCCGATCATGATGATGTTCTTCGGATAGACCTCACGCGCCATCTCCGCGGCGAGCTGCTGCCTGCGCCAGCGATTGCGCATGGCGACGGCGACGGCTCTCTTGGCGGCGGCCTGACCGATGATGTAACGATCCAGTTCAGTGACAACTTCGCGGGGCGTCAGGTTCTGCATATCTATGTATTCAGTTGGGGGCACAGGGTGGGGCCGGGATCCATCCGCGGCTCGGCGGATTGTAGGACGTTTGCGGACGCGGTGCCGGGCAGAAGCACGGCACGAAGGCATTCGCTTCGTTTCACCCTCGCGCACTCATGCACTACCATGACGATCGCACGCCTTCGAGATTGTTTATGCCGGTGCTCCAGATCAAGAACCTGCTCAAGTCCTTTGCAACGCCCGATGGCAAGTCGCATCGCGTGATCGATGTGCCTTCGTTCGAACTCGCCGCCGGCCAGCACATCGGCCTGCGCGGCGAGAGCGGCTCGGGCAAGACCACACTCCTGAACTTAATAGCCGGCATCCTCACGCCTGACGCCGGCTCGATCCGCGTCGATGGCGTGGATATAGCAACGCTCAAGGAATCAGGCCGCGATCGCGCCCGGGCCGCGAACATCGGCTACATCTTCCAGACCTTCAACCTGCTGCATGGCTATACCGCGCTGGAAAATGTCGAGCTCGCCATGCGCTTCGGTAACGGCGTCGATCACGCCCGCGCCGCGGCTCTGCTTCAGCGCGTGGGCCTGGCTGATCGCATGAAGTACCGCCCCGCGCAACTCTCCACCGGCCAGCAGCAGCGCGTGGCGGTCGCCAGAGCATTGGCGAACAAACCGAAACTCGTGCTCGCCGATGAGCCGACGGGCAACCTCGACTTTCGCCGGGCGAGCGAAGCGCTGGCGCTCATCCGCGAAGTCTGCGGCGAGTGTGGCGCAGCCCTGATGCTCGTGAGTCACGATCGCGAGATACTCAGCGCGTTCGAAACGGTGCGCGATATATCCGACATCAATCGTCTCGCACAGGAGTCTGTGTCCAATTGACCGTTCGAATGAATGCAATGCCTACCGCAGCCGCCCACATCACGCCGATCGAAGCCCGCAAACGCCTCTGGCGCACGGTCTTGCTCATGGGTGTGATCGTCGTCATGGCGGGACCCGTTTTGTACTACATCAGCTATCGCATAGAAGCGTCGCGCATAGCCGCAGAGGTAAAGGAGAAAGACCCGGACAGGGATCCCAATCTGCCCCTTCCCGATCCGGAAGTGTCACCAACGCCGATGCGCTGGGTGATCGGTGCCGGCAGCGTCATCATGGTGATCGGCGCGTTGGGGCTGGCTACTGTCGCCGGCATCATACTCATGCTTCGGCGCAGCCTGCGCCAGCACGCGCTATCGACCCTCATCACCGTCGTCTCCGTGGGCCTGGCGACCGGCCTGCTCATGAGCGTCTTTTCCATCCGCAAGCAGACGCATGACGCCTTCACCAGCGGCGCGACCGGCTTCGATGCTGTCCTGGGCGCTCGCGGCAGCAGTCTTCAGCTCATCTTGAGCAGCGTGTTTCACCTGGAGACTTCGCCGGGCAACATGCCCTGGTCCGCTTATGTCGCCATCAAAGCTGACCCGCGCGTGAAGCTGGCGATCCCCTTCGCCACCGGCGACAACTACAAGGGCTTCCGCATCGTCGGGACCGACCTCGCTTTCTTCCGCGAGTATTCCTTCGGCAAGGATCGCAAGCTGAAGATGGTCGACGGCACCGCGGCCGCGGCCTTCTTCAATGAAGATGGCACGCTGAAAACAACCCTCGCCGATCACGCCGGCCATCGCATTCCGCGCTCGCCCATGGCTCAGGAAGCGGTACTCGGCAGCATCGCCGCCCGTCAGGCGGGCCTGCGTCACGGTGACAAGTTCAACACCTATCACGGGCTGACCTACATCGAAACGGAGAAGCATTCGACGGAGTTCACGGTGGTGGGCGTGCTGGAGCCGACGAATACCCCGATCGATCGCGTGATCTGGATACCGATTGAGGGCTACTTTCACATGGCCGGTCACGAGCCGGTGGATAAGACCGGGCGCAAGATTGCGATCGACTGGACCGATCCCGCTTCGGATGACTACCGCCAGGTCAGCGCGGTGATGCTGCGTTTTATTCGTCCCTCCATGGGGCAGTCGCTGGAGATGCAGATCAACCGGCAGGGCACGGTGTACACCCTCGCATGGCCCATCGGCAAGATCATGGCGGAGCTCTTCGACAAGATCGGCTGGGCCAATCTCGTGCTCGCTTTCGTTGCGTACCTCGTCGCCATCGTGGCCGGCGCGGGGATCATGGCGAGCATCTACAACACCATGAATGAACGGCGGCGCGAGTTCGCGATATTGCGAGCTTTAGGGGCGAGTCGCGGCACCGTCTTCGCCGCGATTGTCAGTGAGTCGATGGCCATTGCCGCGCTGGGCGTTGCGCTGGGGTTCGTGATCTACGGCGCACTGGTTGCCTACGCGGCGGTGGAGATTCGCAACCGCGCGGGTGTCGTGCTCGATGTCACCGCGTATCACGATGCTCTCCTCTTCGCCCCGCTGGGCATGATCGGCCTGGGGGCGCTGGCCGGTCTCGTGCCTGCTTATAAGGCCTATTCGACGGACGTCGCGACCAATCTGGTGCCTGCGAGTTAATGGCGGAAGCCCTAGCGCAAATAGCCCCCGGCGGAAGCCGGGGGTTGCTCACGAACAAGACAGATCCTGATTGCTCATCGATCATGGACATACAATGTCATGTTCCGCTTCCCTTCGCCGCACCTGAAAGGAACTTCCATGCCCGTCCTCAAGTCCGCGGCCTGCCTCGCGATGTGCCTGCTCCTGCTCCTGCTCTGCGCCTGCGCCAGCGATGGCGATGGAGATGCTGCCCCCTCAACTCTCTACGATCGCCTCGGCGGCGGCGAAGCGATCGAGCTCGTCGTCGATGATTTCCTTGAGCGCGCCCTTGCCAATGAAGATGTGAACTTCACCCGCCAAGGCACGCCCGCGCAGTGGGAAGCGACGCCTGCGAATCTGGCGCGGGTGAAGAAACATCTCGTGGCGTTTATCAGCGAAGTGACCGACGGCCCTGTGAAGTACGCGGGCAAGGACATGAAGAGCGCGCATGCCGGGATGAAAATCACCGACAAGGAGTTTTACACAGCCGCGGCCGAGCTCGAGGCTTCGCTCATCAAGTACGAAGTGAAACAGGTTGACCGCGCGGAACTGATGCAACGGGTCGCGGCGACGCGAAGCGAGATTGTGGGGAAGTGAGAAGCAGGACAAGCCCGATGGCGAAGGCCGCCGAGTCGCCGGGGTACGTGGTGGAACCCATCCTGCAAATACCCCGACGGCTCGCCAAGCCTCGCCATCGGGCTTGGTGATCAATTCTTTGACTCAGGACACACGATTCAAGACTCAGGGCTCTCTCCGCGCAACCGAAAGCCCGGACGACTTCTTGCCGTCCGGGCGATTGTTCTTCGTCACGTTTTCAATGTTCGCGGATTACCACCCCTGACAGCCGTAGCTCGGCCGCGTGTAGTAGACCGGCGCGGGTCGATGGTAAACGACCGGCGGCGGGCAGTACGTCGGCTGGTGATACACCGGGCGGCGATACACAACCGGCGGCGGGCAATAGGGCTGATAGCGGCTGGTGTGCCCATGGCTGTAGTGGCCATGGCTTTGGTGGCCTCTGTAGCCGCTGTTGTAGCCCACGTTCACGTTGCTGTGCCCGTTGTGATAGCCCACGTTGACGCGGACCTGCCCGTGTCCCGAATCGCGATGCCCGTAATGCTGGGCCTGGGCCTGGCCCGGAGCGGCGAACATCATCGCCAGGGCTGCGAAACCTCCAAAAAGTAGCGTCTTCATCAGAACTCCCCTTGCGTTAGGACGCGGCGACCCATACGAACCTTCAGGCACACGCCTGAACGCCAGGCCGCCGTTTGTACGCGTACGTAAGGACCTACCGCCGAGGGGTTCGGTTTGTTCTTACGTATGCATATTATTCTGAAAAAAGAAAACGACCCGAAAAAAGGTGCTCCAAACCGATGCGAATGCAGGGCAAAGCCCACCCACTCCCGTGGGTGGGTGCCCCGCCCGCCATCCCGTTTGGCACCGCCCGACTGTCGCATAGGATAGAACTGCAAGACGCCCCCGCGCATCACCGGTTACACTCGCCTCGCCTTCCCCGAATCGTTCCTGATTGATTGGACCCGCCATGGCCTTACGCATCAACGAAACGCTCGTCACCGATGAAGAGATCTATCGCGAGATGGACCAGCTCAAGAACGCCGCCCGCCAGCGCGGCGAATCGGTCAACTGCTGCGAACGCGACGACGAATTTCGGGGCTTCGCCCGGGACAACATGATCGCCCGTTCGCTGCTCACGCAGGAGGGTGAACGCCGCGGCGTCATCGTCAGCGAATCGGAAGTGCTCGAAGCCTTCGACAAGATCGTCCAAGAGGCCGGCGGCAAGGAACACTTCTACATCAACTACTCGACCAGCGAAGAAGAGGAGCCGGCATTTCGCGAGAGCATCGCCGTGAACATTCGATTGCAGCGCGTGCTCGAGGCGGCGGTGGGGGAGAAGACGGAGCCGACGGACGCGGAAGTGGAAGCACACTATAAGGAACACATCGACCGCTACATGACGCCGGAGGCGATCCGCGTGTCGCACATTTTGAAAGGCCTGGATCATGGGGCCGACCCGCGGGCCGCCTACGCCGAGTTGATGGACCTTCGCGCCAGGCTCAAGGCCGGCGAAAGCTTTGCGGAACTGGCGGATGCTCACAGCGACAAGCCCGGTGACGGCGGCGATCTGGGCTTTTTCTCGCGCGGCGAGCTCGTCGAGGAGTTTGAAGCCGTGGTGTTCAGCATGGATGAAGGTGAACTCTCCCCGATTTTCCTTTCGCCGTTCGGGTATCACATCGCGAAGATGACCGGTCGCAAGCCTTCGACGCCGCGCCCGCTGGAGGAGATCCGCGAAGAGGTGCGCAAGCTCCTGCGCGAAGAGCGGCATCAGGACAAGATGCGGGCCTTCATTGAAACGCTCAAGAGCGACGCGGTGGTGGAAGAGTTTGAAGAACAGTCACCGGCCCCGGCGCACTCGCATGAGTCCTCGGATACGGATGAGCGCACGATCGATGACGATGCGACGACGTAATGCATGTCACCATTGAAGTATCTCCATGTCTCTCACTCTCGCAGACATCCACGCAGCCCGCGAGGCGATCGGCGAAGGCGTGTATCGCACGCCTTGCCCCGAGTCGGTTCCGCTCTCGCTGCTCACGGGCAGCCGCGTGTTCTGCAAGCTCGAACAGCTCCAGCGCACCGGCAGCTTCAAGGAACGCGGCGGCCGCTACGCGCTCTTGAAGCTCACCGATGAACAACGCAAGCGCGGCGTCATCGCCGCCTCGGCAGGCAATCACGCCCTCGCCCTCGCCTTCCACGGCAAGCAACTCGGCGTGCCCGTCACGGTGGTGATGCCCACGATCGCGCCGCTCTCCAAGGTCGCCAACTGCCAGAAGCTTGGCGCGGAAGTGATTCAGACTGGGCAGACGATTGCCGACTGCGCCGAGCACGCTCGCAGCTTTGTCGAAGCCCGCGGCCTGACCTACATCAACGGCTTCGATGACGCGGCGATCATTGCCGGTCAGGGCACGCTCGGACTCGAAGTGCTCGAACAGGTGCCCGACCTCGATGCGATCATTGTCCCCGTCGGCGGCGCGGGCCTGATCGCGGGTGTCGCGCTGGCGATCAAGTCATTGAAGCCCAGCGTGCAGGTGATCGGCGTGGAGCCCAAACGCTGCGCGAGTTTCACGGCTGCGCTGGAAGCGGGCAAGCCGGTGCGCATCGAGTCGCGCCCGACGATTGCGGATGGCCTCGCGGTGCCGTGCGTCGGGCCGCGGGCGTTTGAGATTGCAAGGCAGCATGTGGACAAGGTCGTCGCCGTCTCCGAGCGGGCGCTGGCGATGGCGGTGCTGAGGTTGATCGAACTGGAAAAGAGCGTTGTCGAAGGCGCGGGCGCGGCCGGGCTTGCCGCGCTGCTCTGGGACAAATTGCCGGAGCTCAAAGGCAAGTGCGTCGTGCTGCCCCTGTGCGGCGGCAACATCGACACGCCCGTCCTTGGTCACGTGATCGACCGCGGGCTGGCAGTCGATGGTCGCCTCTGCCGCTTCGAGACCACCATCAGCGATCGCCCCGGCGGCCTGGCGAAGTTCGCCACGCTGCTGGGCGAAATGGGCGTCTCCATCCGCGACATCACGCACGATCGCGCCTTCGCGGGTGAAGACCTTTCAACTGTTGTTGTGCGCTGCTCAGCCGAGACGCGCAATCGTGAGCACATGCAGGAACTGATCTCGCGATTGGAGCGCGAGGGTTACACGGTGCATGTGGATGAATGGTGGCAGCGGCCGGAGGTGTGAGCGATGAATCAGATTCGCGTGACATCAAGCTTTCTTGGCCGCGACTGCAACGAAGAGGTCAACAATTCGCTCGATCTCGTTCAAGAGGCTCGTTTGTTGCGCGGAGGGCAGCGCGGCCAGACGGCGGCGCAAGCGGTCGAGTCCGGCAGCGTCTGCGGCCGGTGCTGCCGCGAAGAACGCTCGCATCCAGTTGTCCATCGCGCGCGACTGGATCATGGTGCCGTTGACCCATCGACTCATGGTTTCCGGCGCAACGCCCAGTTGCTCCGCCGCGTCGCGCTGCGTCAGGCCCAGGGATTCGATGTGTTCACGGATTTCGTTTGGAAAGAGCAGGCCCAGTTCGCTGCGCAATGCGGCAGCGGTCGCCTCGTGGGAGTCGTTGTTGAACGAGACCGCACCGCAGGCCGTACACTTGGAAGCCGGCAGGCGATCGACCTTCAGTTCGTAGACCCGGCCTTCATGGTTCCGCTTCATCGTGTGCGACACGATTGCCGGACGCACCTCGACCTTGCCGCATTCGATGCAGCGAATGGGGTACTTCTTTTGCGGAGCGCGGGTTGGGCTCGAATCGTTCAAGGGTAGCTCCACTGTTTTCCGTTTCATGCATCGTGAATGTTGACAACCCAGATCGTGCAGTCCTCGGCATCCTCTCGCTCATCCAGAATCGTTTCAATGTAAACGCGGCGTTCGCCGATCTTCAGTCGAAAGTCGTAGTGAAATCGAAAGTCAAGATACTCCGCCCGCCGCTCTTCCACTTGATCTATCTTGCCGCCCGCCTGCACGTGGCCTGCCATGAGTTCGTTGACATCCCGCGCGTCGACATCCGTGAGGTGCTCGGCGATCCAGCCGAGCGGAAGCAACCTCCATTCGATGTAGCCCGTAAACTTCGCCAGCTTTAGCACCGCCTTGTACTTCTCCAGTGCCGACGGATCCTTCGCGTCACCCATATTATCGCCCCGAAGTTAATGTAAATCAAGGTTATCCATTAACGTTAATCAATTGTTTTACGAGAAATCAAGGTTTAGTCTAGTCGCAACTCGCGCTTGAAGAAATCCCACTTCATCGCCTGTTTCGCCAGCCAGAGCGTTTCTTCCGCCGCGGCGTTTGCCCGTGCCGTGCCGTCGCGCAGGACTTCGAGTACATGATCAGGATTCGCTTCCAGTTCCGCGCGGCGGGCGCGCATCGGGTCGAGCAGGGCGTTGATGAGTTCGGTGAGCCGGGCCTTCACGTGGCCGTCACCGAGATTGTCGCCGCGCGTGTAACGATCCTTCAGCGCGTCCACTTCAGCCTTGTCATGATTGAACGCATCCATCCATTCAAAGAGCAGGTTGCCTTCGACGACGCCCGGCTCCGTCGGCGTCCGGCTGCTGGTCTGAATGGAGGAAATCTTCTTCTTCACTTCCTTGGGCGAGTCGCTCAGGAGAATCGCGTTGCCGAGCGATTTACTCATCTTGTTCCTGCCGTCGATGCCGGTGAGGCGGGCGATGCGGCCGACCTTCGCGCCGGGGACGGGGAAAACACCAGTCTTCGCGTGCTCGCTGTCGTCGGCATGCGGATCGACGCCGCAGTAAAGCTGGTTGAACTTGCGGGCGACCTCGCGCGTCATCTCGATGTGCGGCACCTGGTCCTCGCCGACGGGCACCCACTGCGGGCGGAAGGCAAGGATGTCCGCCATCTGACCCACGGCGTACATCGGGAAGCCGAAGCTGTAGGTGTCGCCGAGGCCCTTCATCTCGATCTCGGTCTTGAGCGTCGGGTTGCGCATCACGCGGTTGAAGGAAACGAGCATCGCGAAGAACCACGACAGCTCGGCGATCGCGGGCACTTCACTCTGAAGGAAAATGACGGAGCGCTGCGGATCGATGCCTGCCGCGAGATAATCCATCGTGATCTGAATGATGTCCTCGCGCACCTGCGCGGTCTGATCGCTGCGGCTGGTCAGCGCGTGCGTGTTGGCGATGATGAAGAAACACTCGTGCGTCTCCTGCATGGCCAGGCGGCTTTCGATGGAGCCGACGTAGTGGCCCAGGTGCAGGCGGCCGGTGGGTGTGTCGCCGGTGAGGACGCGGGGTCGGGTTGGGGTCGAGGGTGAAGTCATGTCAGCGTGAAAGAGCGAGCAAAGTGAAGAGTGAAAAGTGAAAAGTGCAAAATACAAAGGGAAACCGTTGATTGCCCGCGCAGGTTACGGTTGCAGCGAGGCGGTACAACGTACCGAGTTGACGCGGTGGCGTCTACGAATGATCAGCAGCATACCGGCAAAGAAAAACCCACGGTCGGGAGACCGTGGGCTTTGAGTAGTTGCATTCATTGTCAACGCGCGATTGAATCAGAACGTTTCATTCGGCTTGATGCCAAACTCTTCGGCCAGTTCACGGACGAGACCCTTGATGCCTTCGTCGTCGAGTTTGCCGTCGGTGCTGTGGCGTTTGATGCGGGCGGCGATGTCATCGTTGACGCCGTCGAGGAAGTTACCGCGCTCGTTGGCGTCGAGTCGGCCGTCGCCGTTGCCGTCGAACTTCTTGACCCAGTCGCCGAGGATTTCCTGGCCGCGCTTGGCGGCTCGCTCGGCCACGGCGGCCAACTCTTCGCGGCTGGGGCGGCCGTCGCCGTCGGTATCGACCCACTTCATCGCTTCGGGCAGCATGGTGATGCCGATGATCTGCATGCGCTGCTGGAAGTCGCGGCGTTCATCGCGGGAGACTTCGCCGTCGCCGTCGGTGTCCAGGAGCTTGGCTTCCCAGACCTTGCCCATGTCCTGAATCTTCGCGCCGAAGGCGACGATATCGCGCGATTCGCCGTCGCTGAGTTTGCCGTCGCCGTTTTCGTCAAAGTGCTTCATGCCGATGTCATCGAGCATGAGCCAGAATCGGTCACGCGGGTCGAGCTTGACGGCTGAGCGTTCCTGGTCGTCGAGGATGCCGTCGCCGTTCTCGTCCCACTTCTTGATCTGACTGTCGCGCCCTTCGAGGATCAGCGCCGAGGCCATCTCGCGGCGTTCATCGTCGGAAAGTTTGCCGTCGCCGTCCTTGTCGAAGCGTTTGAGCATTTCTTCGTTGCCGCGGCCGCCGCGCGGGCGGTCAGGGTTGTTCGGATCCCGCGGATTGTCTTCGCGGTTACCCGGGCGTGGCGTGACAGCAGTGGCCTTGGGCAGCTTGCCTGCGGCGAGGGCCTTGTTGGCGTCGTCGCGCTCCGCGCCTTCGAGCTTGCCGTTCTTGTCCTTGTCGTACTCAGCCAGCATGCGGGCGCGGAAGTCGCGGCGGTAGGCATCGGCTTCGAACCAGTCGAGCTTGCCGTTCTTGCTGCGATCAAAGGTGATCATCGCGGCCCAGCGGTCATAGCTGCGGATGAAACCGTCTTCAGCGTTCTCGCCGGCTTTGAATTCGTCAGCATCGAGTTCCGTGTCAACGCCCGCGACCTTGAGGAAGCGGCTTCGCTCGCCGCCGGGGACGTAGGGATCGACCGCTTCGTTGACCAGGTCCGCAATGACTTTGTCAGCGGATTTCGTGTCGGGCTGGTCCTGGGCGAAGGAAAGGGAGCCGGTGAGGGCGAGAATCGCACACGCTTGCATCAGGGTTCGGTAGGCAGTCATCGAGCGTCTCCAGTAAGGCTTGCAACCTTGGGGTGTCTAATATTGTACGTTCAGGGTGCCGATCAAAGGTTTTGTGGAAGCGTGATTTACGGCTTCTCCACAAGGCGGCCCAGACAACCGGCTGGCACGGGTCCGATTGGCGACCGCGACCTATAAATAAGGCGTCTGACCGTAGCTACAGCGGAAAAACGGTTGGGATGCAAAAAATTTCAGGTCAAATGAAAAAAGGAGTGCTCTGGGGCGTTGTGCCAGAAGCGATGCGGGCCGGGCAGGGACGGGCAGGGACAGGTCTGTTCGGATTTGAAGCGCGTAACCCTCAGGCCTGCCATGTAAATGGAACCTTGGCGGGTCGACAAGGATGGAAACAACCGGCCATGAATGTAGTTGACACATTAGTTGAGAAAGGCCTGCTCACCGTGGATCAGGTGAGCCAGGCTCAGGCGAAGTGCCGCAAGGACGGCACCCGCGTGGATCGTGCGCTTATCACCATGGGGATGATCGAAGAGGAAGAACTCCTCAAGGCTGCCAGCGAAGAGCTTTTCATCCCCATCGTCGATCTGGCGAACATGCGCATCGGCCGCGAAGCGATCGAGGCCATGCCTTCGCGCATCGTGCATCAAAAGCGGCTGGTCCCCATCGGTCGCTACAACGGCACACTCAAAGTCGCCACCAGCGATCCCTTCGATCTCTACGCCTTCGACGAGCTCCGCCTGATGACCGGGCTGGAAATTCAGCCCGTCCTCGCGCTGGAAGATCAGATCAACACCGCCATCAAGACCTACTACGGCCTGGGCGGCGACACGATCAATCAACTCATCGATGAGCAGAACACCGAAGGCATCACCGTCGAAGAGGGCGCTGAAGACCTGATGCAGATGGCGCAGGAAGCCAGCGTCATCAAGCTGGTGAACACGATTTTCCTCGAAGCCATCAACGAACGCGCCAGCGATATTCACATCGAGCCTTACGAATTCGATCTGAAAGTGCGCTACCGCATCGACGGTGTGTTGCAGGATGCATCGGTGCCCGCGGAAGTGAAACGACTTCAGGCGGCGATGATCAGCCGCATCAAGATCATGGCGCAGATGAACATCGCCGAGAAGCGATTGCCGCAGGACGGGCGCATCAACCTGAACGTGGGCGGTCGCCAGATCGACATCCGCGTGAGTGTGATTCCGATGCTCTTTGGCGAAGGCATCGTGATGCGTATTCTCGACAAGGCCAACGTGCTCTACACGCTGCCTGAACTGGGCATGGCGGAAGATACGTTTGCCGTGTTTCAGGATCAGATTGCGCGGCCGCACGGCATCATCCTTGTCACCGGTCCGACGGGCAGTGGTAAAACGACGACGCTCTACGCCGCGCTCTCGGCAATCGTGGACGGCGAGATCAAGTGCATCACGGTCGAAGACCCGGTCGAGTATCACCTGGCCGGCGTCAACCAGATTCAGATCAATCCGAAGATCGATTACACCTTCGCACGCGGCCTTCGCGCGATCCTGCGTCACGATCCTGACGTGATCATGATCGGCGAAATTCGCGACCTTGAAACCGCGGAGGCTGCGATCCAGGCGGCGCTCACGGGTCACCTCGTGCTCAGCACGCTGCACACCAACGACTCATGCAGCGCGGCGACGCGACTGATCGACATGGGCGTGGAACCGTTCCTCGTGACGAGTACGCTCAACAGCGCGATGGCGCAGCGTCTGGTGCGTCGCATCTGTTCGCACTGCAAGGAAGAGTACGAGCCGGACCGTGAGAAGATGCCGCGCGATTTTCACATGCCCGAGGGTCAGCCGCTGTACCGCGGCGTGGGTTGCCGCAAGTGTCACAACACCGGCTACCGCGGCCGCACGGGTTTGTACGAACTGATGACGATGTCCGACGAAGTCCGCGAGAAAGTGATGCAGCGCGTCGGCGCGCACCAGGTCGAAGCCATCGCCAAGCAGCAGGGTCTTCGCATGCTGCGCGAGGACGGCTGGCGTAAAGTGATCGCTGGAGAAACGACGCCGGAGGAAGTGATTCGGTGTACAAAGGTGTAGGGAGAGCAATGAGCCTTGAGCTTTGAGCCAGAGCTTAGTTTGCGAACCCTTCGATTTCTGAATTTCTGAATTTCTGACTCACGGCTCACGGCTCACAGCTCACAGTTCAACATGGCTCAATTCCAATACATCGCCCGCACCAATACCGGAGAGCGCGTCAACGGCGTGCTTGAGGCGGCCACTGAAGCCGCGGCTGTGCGCGCGCTGGATGAGAAAAGTCTTTTCCCTGTCAAGGTGACCGAGCAGGCGCAGCCACGCAGTCAGCAGCAGGGGCCGCGCATCAAGACGCGAGAGCTCTCCGCGATCTTCGAACAACTCGGCGACCTTCTAAAGGCGGGCGTGCCTCTGCTTCGCGCGCTGGAGACACTGACGCGAACCAACTCGAACCCGCGCGTGGTGCGCGTGATCCGTCAGGTGGCCGACGATGTCTCTTCCGGTAAGGCGCTGGAAGAATCGATGGGTCGCCAGCCCACGGTCTTCAACTCGCTTCAGTGCGCCATGGTCCGCGCGGGCGAGCGCGGCGGCTTCCTGGAGAGCGTGCTTTTCGATCTTTCCGCTTATCTCGAGCGGCAGGACGAGCTGCGCTCGAAGGTGCGCGGCGCGATGATTTATCCGGTGATCCTCGTCTTCGTCGGCTTCGCGGTGGTGACCGGATGTCTTGTCTACATGGTTCCGCAGTTCAAGCCGCTCTTCGCGAATCTGTCGCTGCCGCTGCCCAGCCGGATTCTCTTCGCGGCGAGCGATGCCATCTCGACGTACCTGCCCATCACCCTGGCGGGCATCCTGCTGTCGGTGATCGCGATTGCGATGTACATGAAGACCGCGGCAGGACAGAACCTGTGGAACAAAGTCATGCTGGCGATTCCGGTGGTGGGGCTTGCCGTGCGCATGGTGGCGGTGACGCGGTTCTGCCGAGTGCTCGGAACGATGCTGGGCAGCGGCGTGCCGATGCTCCAGGCCCTGGCGATCAGTCGCGACGCGGCCGGCCTTCCGCCTTTGAGCGTGGCGATTGATGAGGCCATCGAAAGTGTGCGTCACGGTAACGGCCTGACGCCGCCTATGAAGAAATACGACCTGATCCCGGCCCAGACGCTGGAGATGATCGCCGTGGCCGAGGAATCCAACCAACTGGAGAAAGTACTGCTGAAAATCGCGGATACGGTCGAGCGACGAACGAATCGCCAGGTGGACTCGGCGGTACGTCTGCTGGAGCCGGTCATCCTCATTCTGCTCGCCGGGGTGATTTTATTTGTCGCTTTGGGCCTGCTTTACCCGATCTTCTCGATGTCCAGCACGATCCGATAACCATCGCAATGAAAAGGTGTTCGGCATCGTTGGAACCGTGTCGAAAGCGATTCCCAGCATGCCGCAGTTCAACGTTTATCCCGCTTCCCCGCAACCGTATCTCAGGCCTGACGGTAGCCTCAGCGGAGAGGTCTTGAAATCCCCGGCGCGGTTCCTGCCGCCCCTTTCACAGGAGTTTGCATCCATGAACACGACCGAGTCACAAACATCGCCCTTGAATCCCGCCCGTCGTCGCGCCTTGGCCGTCGCCCGACGCGGCTTCACCCTCATCGAAGTCCTGCTGGTGATCGTCATTATCGGCATGCTCGCCACGGTGCTCATCTTCACCGTCGGCGGCAAGACCGAGGGTGCACGCATCGACACGACCAACATTGCCATCAAGCGACTGGCCAACGCGGCTGAAGAGTTCAATCTCCACACCGGTGCCTACCCGCCCGATCTCGATTCGCTGCTGAAGAAGCCCGCCGATGAAAAGCTGGGCTCCAAGTGGCGCGGCCCGTATATCGATTCGGCTGCGCAGCTCAACGACTCCTGGAACAACAAGTTCAACTACGAACTGATGGAAGCCGGCGCACAGAATGCCGGCACCAAGCGATTCCACATCTGGTCCAACGGACCGGACGGACAGAACGGCAGCGAAGACGATCTGAAGAACTGGACGACCGAAGGCACGTAAAGCCTTCGGCTGGATCAACGGCCCACTAAAAAGAAGTTGCTGGGGCCATTGCATGACACAGTTGAATGACTCGAATGCCCGCACCGAGGCGTGCGCGTTCATCGTGAACCGCGCGGCATCGGTGCGTGCGCATTCAGATCGCTCCGTCATCACCCATCAGCATGCGTTCACCATGATCGAAGTCATGCTTTCGATCGCGCTGCTGACCATCCTTCTCGGCGTGATCGGCGTCGGCTTCTTCGGCCGCGCTTCGGATCGTTATCTCGATGAAGGCTCGCGCCAGTTCGAGACGACCCTCCGCATGATGCGCGCCGAAGCCGCAACACAGGGTCGGCGGTTCCGCCTGTCGTTCAATGCTGAGTCGGGGCGCGTGCTCGTGCAGTGGGAGCCGCAGCCGCTGGCGCAGCCCAACGAGTTTCTGGATTACACCGACTCGGTCTGGGTCGAACTCCTTCCGCACGACTACGTCCGCGTGCTCTCCGTGCAGCGCACCGGCGACAGTGCCGTGGACACGCTTCTTTATGGAAGCGGCGACTCGGCTTCGATGGGTGAGGATGCCGTCACGCAGTACATCGACTTCTACCCCGACGGCACGTGCGACTCGGCTGTGATCCAGTTGAGTTCCAGCGATGCCGGTGATTTACGCCGCACTGTTGTTCGCGTCGACGGCATCAGTCAGCAGTTCGTCGCGCAGGTGATGTCACTGGAGGAGGTCGCCGCGTTCTTTGAACAGATGGGACTGGTCAACACCGTGGAGACGAATGCTCAGTAAAGCCAGCGCCAACACGAAGCGATCGATCGCGGCGACTCATCGCCGCGGCGCGATCCTGCTGGAAGTGGTCATCGCGCTCGCGCTCTTTGCGATGGGATCGACGTTTGTCATGTCCGTCTTGCACAGCGCGATCCGCGGCGCGAACACCGCCAAGCTCGATGCTCAGGCATCGGACCTGCTCGTCACCGTGATCAGTGAAGTGCATATGGGCGTGATCGAAAAGGTGGATGCGGGGCCTTCGCCGTTTGACGCGCCCGAGCTTGAAGGCTGGACCTGGCAGGTGTCGTTCACGGGAATGGAAGATCGCCTTGACATGCCGCAGCTCAAGCGCATGGTCGTTTCCGTGCGCAACGAACAGCAGGAAGGTCAGCACGAGATGACGCAGCTCATCTTCGATAGTCCTTATGCGCAGAAGGTGTTGCCGGTCCAGGACATTCAGAATCAGATTCCAGCAGAGGTTCCCGCCGACCTTCCCGCGGGCGCGCTCAACGGCCTTGGAGGATTGCCATGAAGCATCCTCGTTGCATCAATCATCGTCGTGTTCGCCGCGGCTTCACGCTCATCGAAGTCATTCTTGCCATCTCGCTGGCGGTGGGCCTCTTCGGCAGCGCCCTTTGGTTCTATCAATACTCCGCCAGCGTGCGCGACAACATCTCGTGGGAGATGCAGCAGATCATCGCGCGTCGGCAGATGATGGATCGCATGACCAACGATCTTCGCAGTGCCGTGGCCGCGCCTGGCGGCATGACGCTAGAAGGCACCGCCGACCGGATGACGTTCATCGCCGCGAAGCTGCCTGGCAAGTCGATGTGGGCTGTGCAGAGCATCACCGAGAATCCGCTGCCGCCTGACCCGGATCTTCACCGGGTCAGCTACGGGTTGACGATCGTGGAGAACGAGAACCACGAGATGATTGTCATCGGCATCGACACGCAGTCGCAGCGGCTGCTCACCGCGCAGGTGGTCGAGGAGAACAAGGGTCTCACCACCACGCTCCTATCGCAGGAGATGCGGTTTATCTGGTTTCAGTATTGGGATGGTTCGCAGTGGGTACCGGAGTGGACGGAGCAGCCGGTGCTGCCGCTGGCGGTGCAGATCACGCTGGGCAATGAGCCGCTGCCGGAAGGGTCGAACCCACAAGAGTATCCGTTTGAAACCTGGCGGCGCGTGGTTTTTCTGCCCGGCGGTCAGCCGGTGCAGCAGGGGACCGCGATCCAGGGCCTGGGCGCGGGAGGTGGACCATGATCCGCGCCCTCTATTATCTCTATTATAAGGATACGGCGGGAGCACCATCCCGCAAGGGTGGTGCTTCGAACTGCGGGCGGCGTCGGCACCGCCCTGCTGGGCCGGTGCTCCATTGGCGCGTCGCGCGTCGCGTGCGAGGTCTCGTGCTCGCGGCGATCCTTGTCGTCATCGTGCTCAGCTCGATGGTGGCGGCCGGGCTGATGTTCCGCATGCGGGCCGAGCTATCCGCTTCAGCCGCTTCGACGCAGGGCGACCAGGCCTACCTCGCTGCGATGAGCGGCATCGAGCAGGCGCTGGCAGTTCTCTCCCCGCCGCCGGGTGAAGAGCAGGAAGCCGAGCAGATTGATGTCGACGGCACGATGATCGAAGCCCCGCCGATTCCCTTCGTCACATCGCCCGCGCTCTCCAACCCGACGCTGTGGTTCGACAACCCGGACCTGTTCAAAAATCAGCTCGTGCTGGATGATGGTGTGAACAAGTGGTACTTCACGATTTACTCCGCCAGTTCCGTTGACCCGACGCGCGTGCGCAACGGTCTGACGGATGAGTCTTCGAAGATCAACATCAACACGGCGGACGAGGCCACGTTGCTCCGCCTGCCGGGCATGACCTCTTCACTCGTCGCCGCGCTGCTCGACTATCGCGACAAGGACAGCGAACCACGAGTTGAAGGTGCCGAGCAGGAGTATTACGACACGTTGCCGCAGCCCTACACCATCCGCAACGGCCCGCTCACGACGCTCGAAGAACTGCTCGTCGTCAAAGGGTTCGGCGCGGGCGTGATCTACGGCGAAGACGCCAACATGAACACGCTGCTGGAACCCAACGAAGACGACGGCGACAGTTCCTTCCCGCCCGACGACAACGACGGTAAGTTGAACATGGGCCTGTACGGCTCGGCGACGACGTTGAGCTACGGCTTCGACTACAACAAGGAAGGCAAAGCGAAGGTGGACATCAATGGCCGCAGCGGCAGCAGCGCGGCGCGCGACGCGGGAGTGTCAGCGCAAACCATCCGATTCATCGAAGCCTACCGCGGCGACGGCAATCGCTTCACGCATCCGAGCCAGCTTCTGAACATGCGTTACACGATGCGCCAGCGCGGCAACACGCGCGGCGGACCTCCCGGCAGAGGCGGTCGCCCCGGTCCGCCGCCGCGACCCGTGACACTCGAATCAGGCGTGACCGCAAGCGACATGCCGCTCATTCTCGAAACCTTCACCGCCTCGCGCGGTGGCGGGCGCGTGCCGCAGACCGGACTCGTCAACATCAACACCGCGCCCACGGCTGTGCTCGCCGCGCTGCCGGGCATGGATGAAGGCCTGGCGCAGCAGATTGTCGAAGCCCGTCCGCAGCTCGATGCCGAAGCACTCTCGACGTCGGCCTGGCTGCTGACGCAGGGATTGATGGAGGCGGACGCCTTCAAGCAGGTCGCGCCTAAACTGACCACGCGCGGTTATCAGTACCGGATGCGCGTGATCGGCTTCGGCGTGCCTTCAGGCCGCTATCGCATTTTTGAAGTCGTGGTCGATCTGGCGGGGCCTTCGCCGCGCGTGATCTATCAGCGAGATGTCACGCGACTGGGCCTGCCGTTTCCGCTCACCACTGAAGAAGAGGAGCTGTGATCGTCATGGCCAACCGATGGTTTGAAAAAACGAAATCGTTTCTGATGGCCGGTCCGCCGACCAAACTGGTGGCGCTGGACTTGGAAGCGCGCCGGCTTCGCGTTGTGCATGCCGAGCCGTATCGCGGCACCGCACGGGTGCAGACGATGGCGTCGATCGATCTGCCTGAAGACGTCGATTCGAAGGACGCGCAGGCCGTGGGCGTGTTCATCGGCGAAGCCCTCCGCAAGCTTGGGCTGACGGGGATGCGCGTGCTGATGGATGTGCCGCGCAGTCAGGCGGTGCTCAAGCCGCTGTCGCTGCCGCCGGTGGACAACGAGCGCGAGCTGCCGGCCATGGTGCGCTACCAGGTCGAAAAGGAACTGCCGTTCCCCATCGAACAGGCGGTGATCGATTTCACGATCGATCACTATCCCTCCGGCAGCGGCGCGGGCGGCGCGGAAGCGAAGAGCCTGTCGTCCAAAGCGGGGCAGACGGATGTACTCGTCGCGGCTGTGCAGCGATCGGTCGTCGAGCATTATCAGAAGATCGCCGCGGCCGCGGGCATTCGCCTTCAGAGCCTGGGCCTGCGTCCGTACGCCGATGTGCGATGCCTTGAAGCATGCCTGAAGCGCGACCTGCGCTCGAAGGTCGTCCTGCTGGTGCATGTGCTGGAGAACGAAGCGGAGATCAACGTGCTGATCGAAGGCGCGTTGACCTTCAGTCGCTCTGCTGCCCTTCGTCAGCATGATGAAGCGGGTCTGGCGCTGGCGGACAAGGAGATCATCGAATCACTGGTGGTGGAAATCGCCCGCAGCGCCCAGAGCGCGCTGTCCTCGCATCGCGGTCGCAAGATTGATGAAGCTTACATCGTCGGCGACACGGGGCACGAGACCGCGGTCATCGATGTGCTCAGTCAGCGCATCCGTATTCCCGTGAAGAACCTGAGTGTGGTTGATGCGTTCTCAATCAAGGCGGACGGCGAGAATCCCAGCGGGTTCACTTCGCCTTTGGGCCTGGCTGTGGCGCACGGCAGCACGGACCGGATGCCGTTCGATTTTCTGCATCCGAAGAAGCCGCCGGTCGAACGCGATGTGAAGAAAATCCGCCGCATTGCCGTTGCGGTGGCGGCAGGGGTGCTGCTGCTGGTCGGCACGGTGATGGGCTTGTCGGCCCGCTCCGAGGCCGATGCCCGGCTGGCGGACCTTAAAAAGCGGAAGGATAAGCTTGATAAGGACGTCAAACCGGTTGAAAAACTGGCCGCTCGCGTTTCGGGCATCGAATCGTGGGTCAAGGAGGGCGAACCCTGGCTGGATCACTGGGCCAAGCTTTCGTCATGCCTGCCCCCTGCGACCGATATCTACATTACCGGGCTTAAGTCCAACAGCAACGGTTCGCTGGCCGTTGTTGTCCGGGCCAGGTCCAGCAAGGTGATCACCGACATGTCCGCCGGTCTGCGGGCAGCCGGTTATGACGTGAAACTCGGAGCCGAGACCACCAGCCCCGACGAGTTCGGCTACCGCTACAGCACCACCATGACGCTGACCGCAGGCGATGAAATGAAGATCGAACCGGTCTCCCTGACCGCGCCGGCCCGGCCTCGCGACGATGGTTCGGCTGAACTCATCAAGCGCAGCCGAAGCTCATCGTCATCCTCCTCTTCGAGCCGGTTCGGCCGCGAAGGGGGTACGGGTGATGAACGATCCGCCGATCCGCGCGGGAACGGTGAGGGCGGCGGTCGCGAAGATACCCGTGAAGCAACGAAAGAGCAGGGCGAGACCGCCCCTTCGCGCGAGCCGTCCAACGGTGAGGCCGGAAAGAGTGGAGAGAATCGTCCGGAGCCGCGCAGTTCCAATGAGAAGAGCGATCCGCGCAGTTCAACCGGCTCAAACGGGTCAAGCAACAAGACCGATCCTCGCAGCAAGTCCAGCCGCGAAGACGATCGAGGGAGGAGCCGCTGATGCAATCACGTGAAAGAATGCTTGCGATCATCGCCTTCAGCGCCACCGCGCTCGTGGTGGTCTACCTGCTCGTGTTCAAGATGATCATCGATCCGGTCAGCACCGCCAGTCGCCTGGCGGACAACCTCGAATTGGAAGTGGACAAGCTCGCCCTGAAGGTGAAGCAGGAGAACTGGTATCGAGATCAGCTTCAGCAATTCCTGGTCAGCTCTTATGGCGACGAGGCTTCCGTCGCCAGCGGCATGTCGCGCGATCATCTGGTGAAACTTTTCTCGCGCGTCGGCATCGGCGGCGAAGACCTGAGCATGACGCCCGTGACCGGCAAGCAGGTCGGCGGCGGGCGCGAGGTCGGCTGGGTCGTGCGCATCAAAGGCTCGCAGCCGCGCCTGACCGAACTGCTCTTTCAGTTGCAGGCCGATCCGCATCTGCATCGCATCGACACCGTGACGTGGACGCCCGTCGCCAGTTCGACGGACCTGACGCTCCAGTTCCGCTTCGCGACGCTGGTTCTCGATTCGGTTGACGGGCAGGCCGCGCCGGTGATCGAGCCGGACAAACTTCCCTTCGCGAAGTTGGAAACGAAAGAACGCAAGATGCTGGCGATGATTACGGACCGCGATATTTTCCGGCCGTACATCCCCAAGCCTCCGGTGAAAGTCCCGAGTGGGCCTACGAATGATCGCGTCACCTCGACTCCTCCGCCTCCGCCACCACCACCTCCGCCGCCGCCGCCGAGTCTGCAACTCGTCGGCCTTCCCTCATGGGGCAGCGGAGAGCAGGATGCCGAAGTCGTCATCAAGGATCTCAAGTCCTCCAAGACCGTCGTCCATAAGGTCGGGGGAAGCCTGCTGGGCGGCGAGATCGTGATGGTCGATTATCGTCCTTTGCCGCTGCCCAAGAAACCGGAAATGCTTTCGAGCAGCCGCGTGCTCGTGATGATCGGCCCTGATATCTGGGCCGTGGAACTCGGGCACAACCTGACGGAGAAGTACAAAGTCTCG
Source organism: Phycisphaeraceae bacterium (assembly GCA_040902585.1). GTDB lineage: Bacteria > Planctomycetota > Phycisphaerae > Phycisphaerales > Phycisphaeraceae > JBBDXA01. Next base: position 25,616 of record JBBDXA010000244.1, on the reverse strand, counting down.
CGCGAACGCATCCCTGATTCGGTTCAGGAACTGTTGAAGCAACTGTTTCCTTCGCGGACCTCAACGCCGATAACGACTCCCGCGCCGGAGCCGGAAGAGTTCATAGAAAAGGCTCCTGCCACGCCGGAATCGAATCCTGAAACTCAGTCGAGCAACAAAGAGGCCGCACAAGACGTTACTAGTGACGGTGAAAGTTCTGTAACACCTCAACCCAGCAACGCGAAAGGCACCCCCGCGGGTTCCGATTCGCCCACCAAGGAGGCTGGTAATGCTCCGTGATCGTCTATTTCAATTGATCCTTATTGGTTTGATCGCCACTGCTCCGCCGCTGAGCGCACTCGCCCAGGAGGAACCCGCGCCGGTTATCGCTGCGCAGGAGGACCCCGAAAAGGCTGAACCCGAGGCGCAACCGAAGGCGGATGAGCCTACGAAGGCGCAAGCGGAGCCGTCGACGCCTGACAAAGCGGAGACGCCCGCGAAGAGCGATGCGCCCGAGAAGAGCGATGCGCCGGTCAAGAGCGAAGAGCCCGCGAAGACTGACCCGCCGGTGAAGACTGAGACGCCCGCGAAAGTGGAAGCGCCCGTCAAGCCCCCCGTGGTGCAGGTCACGCAGACTGCGGCGAGGAAAGACGAACGCAACATCCGCTTCCAGTTCGACAACATTCCTTACACCGATGTCGTCAAGCGCTTCGCCCAGATGTCGGGCAAGGCGATGATCGGCGATTACAAAGTCGATGGCACGCTCACGTTCATGGATGCCGAGCCCTACACCTACGGCGAAGCGCTCGATGTGCTCAACAACATGCTCGCGGGCAAAGGCTGGTATCTGAAGGAAGACGGGCGATATCTCCGCATGGTGCAGGTGAACGATCTGGCGACGTGGACGCGCATCTTCCCCGGACTGGAAGAGGCGATCACGGCAGGCTCGCGCTCGGGCGAAGTCGTCACGGTCATGCTCCCGGTGGCGCACATCGACGTGGAAACCGCTTCCAAGGCGATCGTGCCGATGGTTTCCGTCTTCGGCCGCATCTCGCCGCTGGTGCGCGGCAAGGGCATTCTTCTCACCGACACGCTCTCCAACATCGAGCGCATCCGCCGGCTGCTGGCGCTGATGGATGCCAAGAGCGAAGAAGAGATGAAACTGGATCTGAAGAACTACATGCTCAAGCGCGCCACCGCCGCCAACGCGGCCAGCGTGATCAACAATCTGCTGCGCAGTCGCTCCGCCTCCTCTTCCTCCAGGGATCCGCGTGAAGGCAGCGGCACGACGACGACTTTCCGTGCGGGCGATTCAGTGATCTACGCCACTGCGGATGAACGCTCCAACATCCTGCTTCTGCGCGGCACGAAGGACATGCTGGAACTGGCGGATCAGCTCGTGCTGATTCTCGAGGCGGAGAATCCCGATGCGGTCGATCCTATCCGCACCTTCGGCCTGAAGACGGCCGGCGCCCGTGATGTGTCCGCGGCTATTCAGGCCATCATCGGTCGCGACCGCGGTGTCTATGTCTACGGCGATACCTCGATGAACTCGGTGCTCGTGCGCGCCGGTGCCGAGGACATGCGCATCATTGAAAAGCTGATCAAGGATCTCGACGCCTCAGTCAAGGATCTGAATACCGTCAAAGCCTTTCCGCTCAAGTACACCACCGCCACCGCCATCGCCGAAGTCTTGCGCACGGTGCTGGCACCCCGTGACATTCGCGGCGAGCGCACGTTCGGCAACATCGCGGTTTCAGCCGACCCTTCGACCAACACGATCTACGTCTCCGGGCCTGCGGCCGTGGTCGAGAACGCGACCAAGATCATCGCGGACATCGACAAGTACGACGGCGAATCGCGCCAGCTTCACGTGATCACCAACCTCGGGCAGTCCAGCGCCACCGAGATGGCGACGCAGATTTCCCAGATGTACGAGAAGCAATACGGCAACAAGGCCTCGCCGCAGATCATGCCCACCATCCAGGCGATCGCCTCCAGCAACACGCTGCTGGTCTCCTGCCTCGAATCGCAGTGGGAGCAGGTCAAGAGCGTGATCGACACGATCAAGGACGTGGCCATCCCGACCAACGTCGCCGAGAGCCGCATCCTCGCGCTCAAACACGCCAAGGCTTCAGAACTGGCTGAGACGGTCAAGACCGTTTACTCCGCCCCGCGCCGCACGACGACGGCCTCCCGCGGCAGCAGCGGCTCAGCCGAGATGCCGCCGGTCATCGTTACGGCATCCGATCGCAATAACAGTCTCGTCGTTTCCGCCGCCGCTGATGATCAGGCCGCCATTGCAAAGCTGGTCACGCAACTGGATGTGCCCGCGGCTGAGAATGTCGATCCCGTGCGCATCATTCAACTTTCCGAGGCGGCCGACGTTTCCGCCATCGCCCAGACGCTCATCGGAATGATTCCGCCCGCGATCGTGAAGGAGGGCAAGGTCTACGTGCAGGCGGACACCGCATCGCGTTCAATCATCTTCCGCGCGCCCGAGTCCGAGCGCAAGCTGATGGAAGAGCTTATCGCGAAGCTCGATGAACTGGCACCGCAGAACGCCCGCGAGACGCGCATGCTCCCCCTGGACAAGGCTTCCGCTTCGTCCCTGGCGCCGATGCTCGTGAAGCTTTACGAGACCGTGCCCGCGGCCGGCGCGAGAACGATCGATCCGGCCGAGCGCGTGGTCATCGCCGCTGCTCCCGGGGACAAGCTGCTGATCATCGATGCGCCGCGCAAGAAGATCGAAGAGATCGCCGGCCTGATCAAGAGCATGGATCAGGAGAACAGCTCCGTCGCGCAGGAGATGCGCACGTACTCACTCGAAAAGGCCAGTGCTCAGGGCCTGGTCCAGGCGCTCTCAGCCATGTTCCAGCCGTCGGCCAACTCGAAGGACTCGGCCGAACTTCAGCCGCGCATCAGCGCCGAAGGCACCACGCTGATCGTGCTGGCTACGCTGGAACAGCATGCGAAGATTGAAAAGGTGATCAAGGACGTGGAGGCGACGCGCGTCGTCGGGAGCACGACCAAGCGGTTCCGGCTGGCCAACTCCAGCGCGACCGACGTGGCGGCAGCCCTGGAAGCAATCTTGGTTGATAAGCCTGTGCCGGGTGTTACGGCCAAAGACGTGCCGCAGACGCGCGTCGTCGCTGTTGACATCACCAACGACATCATCGTGCAGGGTCCGATGGACAAGATCACGCTCGCCGAAATTCTGATCAAGGACTTCGACGATCCTGATGCCCAGAAGACCATCATCATTCAGCAGGTGCAACTCAAGAACGCTCAGGCCGGAAGCATGGCGGAGGTGGTCACGGCCGTGTTCGCCGCGCAGGTGAAGAACGCCGGCCCCGCGGGCAAGGCGGTTTCGGATGATGCCGTCACGGTCTCCGCCGATCCGAACTCCAACAGCGTGCTCGTGCGCGGGCCGTTCGAGCGGGTGATGGAAGCGGTCAAGATGATCGAGCGACTGGACAGCGAAAGCACCGCCAACAGTTCGAAGATTCAGATGTATCAACTGAAGAACGGCGACGCGGCCGCCCTCGCCAAGACGCTGGATGACATCTTCAAGGCGATGATCGCGGCGGCGTCCAAAGGCAAGAATGTCACGCCGCCTCCCTTTACCGTGGGAGCCGATCCGCGCACGAACAAGCTCGTGGTTTCCACCACGCCGACGTACTTCGCGCTGGTCGAGCAGATCATCGAGTCGCTGGACAACCCGCAGGAGCGCGTCAACCGCGAGGCGCAGTATTTCTTCCTGAAAAATGCGTGGGCGACGGATGTGGCTTCGCAGATCGAAGCGACCTTCGCCGACCGCAAGACGGACAAGCCCGTGATTCTCGCCGATACCTTTGCGGAATCGATCTCCGTGATCGCTTCGCCCGAGGACATGAAGACGATCGAGGAACTCGTCACCAAGCTCGACGAAGGTGCCAAGACGCCCGAAGACAACCGCCGCATCGTCGAAGTGATAAACATGAAGCAGCAGAGCGCGGCGAAGATCGCGGCGATGCTTCAGACGCTCTACTCGCAGAAGACCGGCGGCAAGGTGATCGTCACCGACAAGCTGCCGGACAGCGCGATCCCCAAGCCTGAATCCGAGAACGTCCCGGCCCCCGCGCCCAAGGACGGTCCGCCCGCCCAGCCCAAGGATACGAAGCCTTCCGCACGCGCGGATGATTCTTCGAACAGCCCGATGGATGTCGAAGCCCTGGTGCGGAACGTGGCTGATGATGTGATCGACGGCATCGAGCCTTCGACTGAATTCATCGCTGCGGCCGCTGATCCTGACATCAAGAAAATCGAAGTGCCCGAGCCCGCATCCGGCCCGATTCCCGATGTCATCATCGCCGTAGACGAACCGACCAACACGCTGATCATCTCCGGCACGCGCAAGCAACTGGCGGAGATCGATTCCCTCATTTCCCAGTTCAGCACCTCCGAAGAGGCGAGCGATGGTTTTGATTTCCGCGTCTTCAGTGTGAAGCACAGCGATCCGGAAACGCTTGCCCAGGTCTTGAACAGCCTGTTCAACGCCAAGTTCCTGACCCAGCAGCAGCAACTCCAGGGCGGCAACGCGCAGCAGCAGCAGCTCTTTCAGATGATGCAGCAGCAGCTCATGCAGCAGATGGGCGGCGCTGCGGGCGGCGGTCGCGGCGGTGACAGCGGCACCGATCCGGTCACCGCGGCGATGGAGCGATCCGGCGTCCTTCAGCGCGGCGGCGGCAACAGCAACGCGCAGGGCGGCACTCAGCGCAACGCCCGCGCCGGTGGTCAGCAGCAGGCGGCCGCGCCGACGGTCATCATCGTCGCCGACAAGCGCACCAACCGCATCATCGCCCGTGGCAAGCCCACCGATCTGGATCTCGTCAGCAAGGTCATCGATCAGATCGATACGTCCACCACCGTCGCCAGCGTCGTGCGCGTGTTCCCCTTGAAGAACACCGATGCCCGCGAAGTCGCCACCAACATCACCGCGATGTTCGCCGGTTCCGCCGGTGCTCGTGGCACCACTGCTCCGCGCTCCGTCATGATCCGCGGCAAGGTGGAGGAAGCCATTAAGGGCCAGCTCGGCAAAGAGCCGGTAGACATGGCCAGCATCGTCAGCGTCACTTCCAATCAGCAGACCAACAGTGTGATCGCCACCGCGCCGGCCGAGGCGATGGACATTATCGCCGAGATGATTCAGGAGATCGATCAGAGTGCCGCGCTGGCGGCGGTGCCCACCGTGCAGATGTATCCGATCAAGAATGCGGACCTGGGCACAACGGTCAACAACCTTCAGAAGATCTACGGCCCGCTGGTGGGAACCGGCAACGGCCCCAACGCCTCCGGCCGCGTGACCATCACCGCCGATGCCGCGTCCAATACGATCATCGTCGCCGCCTCGGCCGATCAACAGGCGATGATCGCGAAGGTCATCGCGGATATCGACAACTCGCAGCCCGCCGGTGAACTGGAGATCAAGGTCTACAAGATCGCCAACGCCGAGGCCACCAGCGTCGCCAGCACTCTGGCGGACATGCTCATGCCCGGCAGCAGCGGCACCCGGCAGAACGCCAACTCCCTCCAATGGCTCGCCGGTCCGCGCTCAGGGGGCGCGCCCGCTCCGACAGCCGACGTCGCGCCCGGTGCGATGCGCATCAGTGCTGATGCCTCCAGCAACTCGCTGGTCATCCGCGCGACCAAGGAAATGCATGAGAAGATCGCCGAGCTCATCGCCAAGATCGATGTGCCGGTCATCGCCACGCAGCCGTTGCAGCTTGTGTCGCTCCAGCATGCGGATCCGGTCAGCCTGGCGCAGCTCCTGACCAAGATTTTTACGCAGCAGTCGAGCATCACCGTCGGCAACAACCAGTTCCGCGGGCAGAACAATCAAAGGCAGCCGATCGTGATTGAAGGCGATCGCGAATCGAAGAAGCTGATCGTGCGGTCTGATGAAGAGACCTTCAAGAAGATCCAGGAAATGGCGATGCAGCTTGATGTGGCCAGTCCGCTGGGCAAGCTCTCGCAGCGGCTGATTCAGATCAAGGCCGGCCGGGCCGACTCGATCGCCAAAGCCTTGACCGATGCCTTTGCCACCAACAGTCGCACGGTGGCCAACCTTGCAACAGGCGGTCAGGCAGAGGACCCCAGCCAGCGCGTCACGGTGATCGCCGAGGTCGAATCCAACACGATCATCGTCACCGCCAGCGAAGAGAACCACAAGAAGATCGATGCCCTCCTGCCGTCGCTGGATGTGGACGTGCGCGGCGAGATGGTCAACCGTTTCCTCGTCCTTCAGAATGCATCAGCGCAGGATCTGTCGCGGGCCTTGAGCAGCATCGCTTCAGCCCGAGGCACTTCAGGCGGCGGCAACCGCAACCTGACCGGCGGTCGCTCCAACGATACCGTCATCACCAGCGAGAACGCCAGCAACATCGTCATCTTCTCCGGCCCTGAAAAGGACGTGGAGAAATACCTGAAGCTGGCCGAGGCGATGGACGTCGAAAAGGCGGACACCGAAACCGGCATCACCGTCATTCCCATCCGCAACGGCGATGCGGTGGATATGGCCAACACCATCAACAATCTCTTCCGTCTGACCGCGATCAACTCCGGCAGTTTGCTCAAGAGCGGAGGGCCTGCGAGTCCGAAGTTCGCCGTCTCCGCGGACATGCGCTCCAACTCGCTGATCGTCGTGGCTGATCAGATGACGCGCACGCAGATTCAGTTCACGGTGAATCACCTTGAATCGATCGCGCCACAGCGCGGCCAGCCTCGCATCCTGACGCTCAAGTACGCCGATCCGACCGATGTGCAGCGGGCGATCAACTCGATCTACGGCGGTCAGGACACGACGCAGCAGCAAAACCAGGGCAACCGTGGTGGCAACCAGGGCTTCAATCAGGGCAACCAGGGTTTTCAGCCGACCAACCAGGGCAACCGTGGCGGCGGCAACCAGAATTTTAATCAGGGCACGCAGCCCAATCAGGGCGGCCAGCAGAATCCCAACGTGACGCCCACGCAGAATCCGCGCGGAGGCAATCAGCCGAATCGCGGCGGCAATCAGAACGGCGGCGGCGCGCAACCGAATCGCGGCGGCAACGCACCCAACGGCGGCCAGCGCTCCGACCTGAACCCAGCCGGCAGCAGCATGACCACGCGCAGCACGGCGGACGGCCGCGTCTCCGCGACGCCTGTCCCCAACAGCGGTTCGATCATCGTCAACTCCAGTGATGAAGACTACGAAGCGATTCAGCGGCTCGTCGAGATGATGGAAGAAGCCGCCAAGGGTCAGCAGCGGCAGACGAAGGTCATCATCCTCGAACGCGCCAACAACCAGCGCATCGCCCAGGCTCTCGCGCAGATGTACGGCAACGTGCAGCGGCCGGAGGATCGCGTCGGCGTCACGTCGCTGGCGGGAACCAACGCCATCGTCATCGCGGCTGTCGAGTCGAAGCTGCCTGAGGTCGAAGCACTGATCAAGATGCTCGACGACAAGAACGTGGTGCCGCAGGTCGAGTTCCGCATCTTCACGCTCAAGAATTCCACGCCTTCCAAGATGGTGCCGCTGGTTCAGCGCATGCTCGCGAAGGTGGATGTGATTCGGCAGGATGATTCATTCGACGTGCAGGCGGACGACCGGACGCGCTCGCTGATCGTCACCGCCAAGACCAATGTCTTCGATCAGGTCGGCAAGGTGATCGACCTGCTCGACCAGGCTCCCGCGCACGAAGCGGCGGAGATCATGATCGTGCAGCTCAAGCGGGCAGACTCGACGCGCATGGCGGCGGTGCTCAATGAAATGCTGCGCCAGCGCTCGGGCACGACCACCATCACGCCCGAAGGCCAGGCACTTCAGGAGCAGGTGCGCCTGCTCAAGATCATGGATGCCAAGGGCGAGAAGATGATCGAACTCGATCTGTACAAGCCCATGAAGATCATCGCCGACCCGATCAATGCCGGCGAACAGGGCGCCAACGCGCTGGTCATCTCCGGCACGCCTGACAATCTCCAAGCCCTGTCGGCGATCATCGCGATGATGGACGCAGTGCCACTGACGGAAGATGTGAAGGTCAATCTCGTTCACCTGAAAAAGGCTGATGCGCAGTCGGTCGCGACGATCCTGACGGAGATTTTCACGCAGGGTCAGAAGCTGGCGGGCAAGGCCGGCACTTCCACCGCGGGCAAGGCTGAACCGGAGGAGCCCACGGGCAAGGCGATCGTCAACCCGCTGAACGTGAGCGCGGACCTGCGCACCAATTCGCTCGTCCTCAGCGGCAAGCCTGAGACGCTGGAACTGGCCGTCAGAATCGCGACGGACCTGGATCGCGAGACGGGTAAGTTCGTCACCGAAGTCCGCCTGTTCCAACTCGGTCACGCCAAGGCCTCGGTCATCGCGCCGATCCTGTCGGAAGTCTTCACGGAGACGGCTGTCCAGGGCGGCGGCAACAACGCCAACACTCAGGCCGTCGCCGGTATCCGCGCTCAGGCCACGCAACTTTGGATGAAGGTCAACGAGAAGGATGTGCAGAGTGAGTTCACCGCATCGCGTCCCGCGCTGACGGTGCGCGGAGATGACGTCAGCCAGACGCTGGTCGTCGCGGCCCGCAGTGATGTGATGCCGATCATCGCGGATGTGATCAAGTCGCTGGATGTGCCCGGGGCCGGCGCGGGCAACTTGGTCCGCTTCATTCCGCTGGAAAACGCTGACGCGACGCGCATCAAGACCATGATCGACTCGCTCTACACCGGGCAGAACGCCAAGGATGTACGTGAGACGGATATCCCCACAGTCGGTGTGGACACGCGCACGAACACCTTAGTGATCGCCGCCAGCGAGAAGACCTTCATCATGATCACGGCGATGACGAAGCAGGTGGACAAGAAGCTGCCGATCGAGCTGAAAGAGATCAAGCTCGTGAAGCTCCAGAACGCTGAAGCCTCAGCCCTGGCGCCGACGCTCCAGACCGCGATGGATCAGCGCGTGCAGCAGCAGCAGACGCTGGGCGCCGCGGATGCCGAAGCACTTCGCATGTTGATCGTCGCCGACCCGCGCAGTAACTCGCTGATCGTCGCCGGCTCGACCGAAGGCTTCAAACTGGTCGAATCGCTCGCTCAGCAGCTTGACAACGCCGGCCCCGCGCTGGCGACGCAGATTCAGATCATGGGCCCGCTCAAGGAAGCCAACGCAGGCACACTCAGCACCACGCTGACGCAGCTTTTCAACGAGCGTTACGCCGCTGCCACCACGCCGGATGTGCAGAAGCAAAAGCCCACCATCCTCGCCGACCTGCGCACCAACAGTCTGCTCGTCGCCGCCAACGCCGATGACAGCAAGGTGCTCACCGGCCTGCTCGCGAAGATGGATGTGAAGCAGGTCAACCCCGCGGTTGATCTCTTCGTCGTCGGCCTGACGCACAACGATGCCGCGACCGTCGGCCCCTCGCTCACCCGCCTCTTCCAGGCCCGGCTTCAGGCCACAACGCTCCAGGGCGCGCAGCCCTCGCCGCAGGACCAGGTCACCATCGAGACCGATGCCCTTTCCAACGCCCTGATCATCTCCGCAAGCAAAGAGAACATGGCGCTCATTCAGAATCTTCTGACGAAGGTGGATGTCGATCCGCCCGCACAGACCGGCGTGGTGCGCATGTACCACCTCGTGAATGCCGATGCTTCGCGCATCAGCCAGATCCTGCAGGACCTGGTCACGCAGGGGCTTTACAAGCCCGGCACCGCGGCCGCGACAGGACAGAATCAGGTCGTCGCCAATCGCGAGAAGATTGCCGTGCAGGTCGATACGCGCACCAACGTGCTCATCGTCTCGGCCAGCAAGGAAAACTTCGCGGTCATCGAAGAGATCGTGAAGCAGCTTGATTCCAGCAAGGACTACGGCGTGCTGGGCGACATGCGCATGTTTGCTCTCAAGCATGCTGACGCGACTCGCCTTGGCCCCACGCTTCAGGAAATTTTCGATAAGAAGCGGGCTGCCGAGCAGGCTGTCACCGGCACCGCGCCGCGCGCTCTGGCGGTGAGCATCATCGCTGAAGCCCGCACCAACACGCTGCTCGTCGGTGGCAGCACCGAAAGCTTCACGGCCGTCGAAGCCATGATTAAGGAACTGGACGGCGAACAGGTGCCGGCGGCAGGGCAGTTCAAAGTGTTCGAACTGAAGTACGCCACCGCCAGCGCCCTTCAACCCATGCTTCAGGATCTGTTCGCCAATATGAAGATCCGCGATACGACCAAGGACGCGGTGACGGTCCTGGCGGACTCGCGTTCGCAGTCGCTGATTGTCGGCGCGACAGCCGAGCACATGGCGCTGGCCGAGAGTCTGATCAAGCAGCTCGACATCGCCAAGGTGTCGGACACCGTCGAGCGCATCTACCCGCTGCGCAAGGCGGATGCGACGCAGGTACTCACGACGCTGAAGGAACTTTACGACGCTCAGAGCGCCGCCAACGGAACCACGCCCTCGGGCGTGGTCATGAGCGCCCAGGCGAGGATCAACTCGATTATCGTCCGCGCAGGCACTGCCGACCACGAACGCATCGCCTCGCTCATCGGCAAGCTGGATTCCAACAACGTCCAGCGCATCACGGAGATCAAAGTCGTCGTCCTCAAACAGGCCGACGCCACCGAACTGGCCGCGATCCTCAACGACATCCTGACCAAGAAGGCGATCGATCCCAACATCACAGGGACCGACTCGAGGCAGACGATTCTTCAGTTCCTCGGCAAGACCGAAAGCGGCAAGCAGTTCATCGCCCAGGCCCTTCAGGAAGGCGTGATGATCTCGGCTGAGCGGCGAAGTAATTCACTGATCATCAGCGCGCCATTGGATTACATGCCGCTGCTTCAGAGCCTGATTCAGAGCCTGGATCAGACGCCCGCCAAGCCCGCGGAAATCCGCCGGTTCCTGTTGAAGAACGCCGACGCAACGCAGATGTCGGACATCATCACCAAGGTGTTCAAGATGGATGTGACGGACGCGGCCGGCACCAAGATGATCACCTATCGCCTCGTGGGCGGTCGGCCCGTTGCCGATGCCAATGGCAATTTCGCGCCCATTCCCGAGGCCACCGTTGGCACCGCCGAACAGGACGCGCTGCGCGTCACCATCGACACGCGTACCAACAGCCTGCTCGTCGGCGGTACGCCCGAGCATGTGCAGCTCGTTTCCCGCATCGTCGATGAGCTCGATGACAGTCCCGCGCTGGAACGCAAGACGGAAGTCTTCCGCCTTCGCAATGGACAGGCGCTGGACATCGAGACCACGCTTCGCAATTTCCTCGATCAGGAGCGCACCCGACTTACCTCGACGCTGGGCACCGACAAAGTCGGCGCGGCCCAACGGCTGGCGGAGCAGGATGTTTCCATCGTCGCCGAGCCAACGTCCAATTCCCTCCTCGTTTCCGCCAGCCCGCGCTATTACGCGCAGATCAAGGCAATGATCGACAAACTGGACGATCCCAAGCCGCAAGTGCTCATCCAGGTGCTGCTGGCCGAGGTCACGCTGGATGACTCGATCGACCTGGGCTTTGACTTCCAGATCACCAAGGGCATTCAGAGCCACAACGTCCAGGGGGGCACGAACTTCGGCGTCCAGCAGGCCATCCAGCAGTTCGGCGGCATGGGCGTCAGCGTGACCGGCGGCGACTTCTCCTTCTTCCTCCGCGCTCTTCAGGCGCAGGGCAAGCTTGAAGTGCTCAGTCGGCCTCAGATCCTCGCGTCCGACAACCAGCCCGCAAACATCACCGTCGGCCAGCGCGTGCCCTTTGTCACCAACAGCTCCATCAGTGACACGGGTAATGTCGTCAACACGATTCAGTATGAGGACGTCGGCATCCTGCTTAACGTCACCGCCCGTATTTCTGACGACGGCTTCGTGAACATGGATGTGAATCCGGAGATCAGTTCGCTCTCCAACTCCAGCGTGCAGGTCTCTGAAACGGTCAGTGCGCCGATCATCAGCAACCGCTCGGCGGCGACACGCGTCACCGTGCAGGACGGTCAGACGATTGTGGTCGGCGGCCTGATCACCACCACCGATGAAGAGCGGGTTTCCAAGGTGCCCATCCTCGGCGATATCCCGCTGATCAAGTACGCATTCCAGTCGACCACGCACACCAAACAGCGGACGGAACTGCTCATCATTCTCACGCCGCGCATTCTGTACAAGCCCAGCGATGCGGCCGAGATTACACGCCTCAATCGCGAGCGCATGGAACTGATCAGGAAGATCAAGATCGAAGAAGCCGGCAAGGGCACGGAGATTCCGTTCGACGGCGCGGGCCCGCTGCGGGAGTTCGAGAATAAGGACGGCAAGTCGCCCGCACTACCGAACGGCGCGAAGCGAGGCGGCGATTTCGATGCCGGGAAGAGCGGACTGGGTGCGTTGAATGTCGGCGCGCCCGTCGGCGCGGCGAAGGGCGACGTGTCGCGCGCGTTTCGTCCCCAACTTGAAACCGCGCGGTAGTTCCTGCGCGTGACTATGACTGTGCTCCTTTACCAGTAAGATGAATTGATGTCTGTACGCTCGCTCGCCATCGTGTTGTCGGTTGCCTTGTGCCTCGCCGTGGCTGGATGCCAGAATCCGGGCACTGGCGGCAATCAGGGCGGAAGTCAGGGTGCGGGCAACAGCGCCCAGCCCGGCCCGCTCAAGCCTGTCGAGCCGATCGCGGCGGTGATCATTGCGCCGTCGCCGCAGGTGGATCACATCGAACTGGAAGCCTCGCCCAGCGCGGTGAATCTTGACAGCGAGCCCGGACCCGATGGCGTCATGCTCAAGGTGCGGCTTTATACTCTCAAGCAGCCGCTCGCCTTCATGCTCGAGCGGGGTGAAATCGAGTTCCTTCTCTTTGAAGGTAACGTAAAGGAACACGAGCTCAGCACCACCCCGCCGCTGAACACCTGGCGCATTGGGGCCGCGCAGATGCGACCTTTCGCCGGCAAGGTCGCCGTCGGCACGCAGTATGTGCTCACACTGACCTGGCTCGAACGTGCGCCTTCCACGTCGACCATCACCGTCGTCGCCCGCCTGCTGCGGCCAAGTGCGCCGCCGCTCTACGCCTCGCGCGTCGTGCTGACGACCGGCCCGCGCTGAACGGATCAAGTCGGCCTTACGATTGACCTCGCGCAACTGACGGGCGACAATCGCCGGGCCATGGTCAATCCCACCGTTATCGAAGCTGATCTTTCCGATGCGATGCACGCTGTCGCAATCGTTGACCTTCTCAACGAGTACGCGCAGGAGCCGATGATCGACGCCAAACCGCTTGACGATGCGGTGCGGGCCACGCTGATCGATCGCCTGCGCGAGCATCCGACAACGCATGTGTTCCTCGCGAAGGAAGATGATCAGTTCATCGGGCTGGCCATCTGCTTCCGCGGGTTCTCGACCTTCCGCGCCAGGCCGTTGATCAATGTCCACGACATTGCCGTGCGCAAGGCATGGCGCGGCAAAGGCGTCGGGCGATTGCTGCTGACGGCGGTCGAAGCCTTCGCGGTGCGCAACGAATGCTGTTCGATCACGCTTGAAGTGAAGGACTACAACGAGCCGGCCCGCCGGGCTTACCTTGCCGTCGGCTTCGAGGAAGGCACGCCGGGCAAGGACGCGACTCGCTTCATGACCAAGCGCCTGTGATTTCGCCATGGCTTGCGACGGGAGAGAGAATCGAACCTCTGCTACACTTGGCTTTCATGCAGCCTTTGATCATCACCCTTGATGGCCCGGCCGGTTCGGGCAAGTCCACCGTCGCGCAGGAACTGGCGCGGCGGCTCGGGCTCGAGTTCCTCAACACCGGCGACATGTACCGCGGCATCACGGCCCAGTGCCTTGATGATGCCATCGACCCGCGCACCAGTCCGCAGGCCGTCGAAGACTTCGCACGCGACTGCAACATCCGCTTCGACTGGAAGGCTGATCCACCGAAGCTTTACGTCAACAACCGCGACGTCACCGCACGCCTGCGCGACGGCGACGTGGAACGATCAGTCAGCATCGTCGCCGCGATCACCGGCGTGCGCCGCGTGCTGGTCCGCGAACAGCAGAAGATCGGGCGCGAGCATCCCAGACTGGTGACCGAAGGGCGGGACCAGGGCTCAATCGTCTTCCCCGGTGCCCAGATGAAGTTCTTCATCACGGCTTCGGCGCAGGTCCGCGCCCGCCGCCGCGCCGAGCAGCTTCGCACCAAGGGCCGCGACGCGGACGAGCGCATCATCCTTCAGCAGATCACCGAGCGCGATCAGCGTGACAGCAGTCATGGCGAAGGCCTGATTCGGCCGAATGATGCGATCGATATCGACACTTCCGAGATGAACCTGCCGCAGGTGCTCGACCTTCTGGAGAAGGCGGTGCATCGGCGGATCGACCGCGGCGCTGTCGCCGGTACGCAGGCGTCGGGAGCGGCGCGGTGAGCGCCGAGCTTCCAGCAATGGTGCGCGCCTCGCCGGGCGGTTCCTGGCTGCGGTTCCTGTGGTGGCACATGGTGCGCTTTCCGTTCTGGGTGGCGTTCAAGCTGTTCTACTTCCTGAGTGTCAGTCGGCGTGATCTGCTCCCGCGCGAAGGGCCCACGCTCATCGTCGCCAACCACGAGTCATTTCTCGATCCGGTCATCATCGGCCTTTCCACCGGTCTGCGCCCGATGCATTCGCTGGCGCGGTCCACGCTCTACCACAACTTCTTCTTCGGCTGGATGATCCGCTCGGTCAACGCCATTCCGGTCGAACGCGGCACAGCCGACATCGGCTCCATGCGCCGCTGCATCGAAGTGCTCCAGCAGGGCAAACTGCTGGCCCTGTTCCCCGAAGGCACGCGCAGCGAGACGGGCGACATCGCGCCGTTCAAACCGGGCGTGCTGCTGCTCATCAAACGGGCGAAGCCGAAGGTGGTGCCGATGGCGATCACCGGTTCACTGCGGGCCTGGCCGAAGGGGAAGAAGATTCCGCGACTGTTCAAGCGCGTTCGTGCGAAGTTCGGCGAGCCGATCGATGCGGATAAGCTTTTGGCGATGGGCAATGACGGGGCGCTGGAACATCTGCGGATGACGATTGTGAAGTTGAAGGAAGAAATGGAAGGGCGATCGTAGTTCACCCGAACCGGACATCTGAACCGTTCGCGTTCATATCTTCACGTTCACCGGCTTGCCGGTGCGCACGCTCTTCTCTTCTGCTTCGATGATCCTGATCGTATTCGCCGCGTCGGCGAGCGTGACCGTCGTCGGCTTCGTCCCGTTCTTGATGCAGTTGAGAAAGTTGTCGATCTCCAGGTCGTAGCCCATCGCCTTTTCCAGCTCGACCTTTTCAGGAGCGTTTCCGGGGCGATAGAGCGTCAGCGGGTGATCGCTGCCCATGGTGTAGACCGCCGTCGCCTGCTCGAAGTTGATGGTGTAAGCCATCGAGAAGGGGAACTTCTCCGCCATCGCCCAGCTTCCTTCGGCGACGACGATCGGAATGTCATCGTAGATGTAGTGGGTCACGACGTGATCGACCGCGGTGGTGACCTTCGAGTAGCCGCGACTGCTGACCGCTTTCGGGGGCCCGAAGAGGAACTGCACGAAGTCGGTGTCGTGAATGTGCAGGTCGAGGATCGCGCCGCCGGACAGTTCGCCGCTGGCGTAGAACGCGCCGCCGGGGTGCGAAGCGACGCGGCGGAACTGGGCGCTCATCACCTTGCCGTAACGCTTGTCATCGACCGCATCCTTGAGCCAGCTCCAGCCCGGCCAGAAGCGCATGCACATGGCGCACATGCTCACGCCCGCCGATTTCTCCGCCAGCGCCACCAGCTTCGCCGCATCCTTCGCGGTACGGGCGAGGGGCTTTTCGATGAGCACGTGCTTGCCCTTGCGGATCGCGCTCTTGGCGTACTCCAGGTGCATGTGCGTGGGCAGGCAGATGTCCACGGCATCGACCCGCTTGCTGCGGATCAGGTCCATGCCTTCCTCGTACTTCTTGGGCTTGTCGAAGTCGAAACCGCCCTGGGCCTGGCCCTCGACGTTGCCGACCGCCTTGACCTTGCCGCTGAGGCGGTTGGGGTCCTTGTCGGCAATGGCGACGACGTTGACATCGTCGCGTTTCGCGTATGCGTCCAGATGGGTGAGTCCCATCATGCCCAGTCCGATGACGCCGACGTTGATCATGGCGTTGTTCCTGTCTCAAAAGTTAGATAAAGCCTACCTCTTGGCGAACGCAGGTGCAAGGTGCCAGTGTAGACGGGGCGAAGGGCCAAGGGAAGAGGGCCAAGGGCCAAGGGCCAAGGGGAAGGAGGGCGAAGGGCCAAGGGAAAACCCGAGGTAGACACATGTCTACCATACCCCCTACCCCCTGGTGGCCATTTGAATGTAAGTGATTTCATGGGAAGGACTTGTCAAATGGCTACCTCGTGTCTACCCCGTGTCTACTAGACACGGGATTTACCGGCGGCGGCGGAAGGTCGGCGCGGACGGATCGCGCCGCCGCCGGGGGCGGATGATGGCCTAACGTATGCCGAACTGGCTTATTGCACAGGCCGGTCCATCCTTCTGCGCTCTTCAAATGAAAGCGATCCCCGCCGGTGGGCGAGGATCGCGGATGGGGGTTCAAGGTTGTCGGCGTCAGGTCAAGAGGTGCGCTGACGGCGTCGGGCGATCATGCCGCCGGCCAGCAGGAGCAGGCTCAATGACGCGGGTTCGGGCACGGTGACACCGTGGATGGATACGAAGATGTCCTGAACCTGTCCGGCGTTCAAGGCCTGTTCGTAGAAGCGGAAGATGGCGATGTCGCCTTGCAGGGTGCCATAGGCGCTCAGGTCGCCCAGCAGGCCGCCCGAGCCGGCGACCTGCGTACCGCCGAGACTGCCGATGCCGTCGCCGTTGGCCCCGGCCCAGTCGACGGCGTCGCCGTTGAAAGCCTCGGTGAGGACAAGCTGTCCGTTGATGTAGAGACTCATAAGATCACTGTCCAGGTCCACCACGGCCACGGCATGGATGAAGTCGTCGGCGACGGCGGTGATGTCCTGGGTGATAAGAGCCTGGACGGGGTTGTTCCTGGCGAGCAGTTGCAGCGTGGAGCCGTTGAGCGTCAGGGAGATGCCGTTGGTGGTGCCGCCGATTTCATAGACGATTTCCTGACCGACCAGATCGTCGGGGCGGAAGAGGATTTCGAAGCTGGCGTTGTTGTTGGTCGGGTTGCCGGGAACCAGGTCTTCGAGGCTGGTCGCGCCCACACGAAGGGAGTCAGTGCCGTTGAGCTGGAAGGTGGCAAAAAGGTTCTGGTACCCGGTCGGGCCGACGCTGGTGGTCTTGGTGACGCCGGTGTTGGCCAGGTCAATCGTGGGAACGATCTTGCGGACCGAGTCATTGATGTTGGCACCACCGGCACCGACGATGGCGGCGTTGTACTCAAGCGTGGGGACGGGCAGCCCGTTGGACGCGGTGATGATGCGCATGTGGTCGAGGTTGTTCTGGCCGACGAACATGGTGACGGTAATGCTCTTGCCGTCGTCGGAGAGGGTGATCAGGTCGGTGGCTTCGCTGGTGCGGAGGGTTCGCCGGCCGTTGCCGGTGCCGTAGGTGGTGGTGCCGAAGCCCAGGACGGGGTCACTGAGCAGGAGCAGGCCGGTCGCCGAGCCGGGGATGGCTTGGTTGGAGATGATGACGCCCAGGATCTGGGAGTCGAAGGTGAAAGTGGCCGTGGCGCTGACCGCGGGGTTGGGTGCGCCGACGGGGTCAAAGTGCAGAAAATGGCTGTTGACGACCGTCCCTGCGGGGATCACGGGCACGGGGTTGGGGTACCCGGCGTCGTTCGGGTTGTTCAGGACGAGATTGGGCGAGGCGAAGATATCCACCAGCAGGTCTGAAGGCAGGGCAAGCTGGTCCACCTCGCGGAGGAAGCGGATGTCGTCGTTCTCCGTGGTGTTCGCGACCAGGCTGACCCCGGGGCGGAGAATCTGTCCCTGGCCCTCGACGAGGATGAGCGCGCCGTGGGCGGTGGAGGCGATCATCGCCGAGGCCGCGATGAGGGAGGCCTTGAGGAAGGTGAAGTGTTTGCCGGACATGAGGGTTCTCCTTTGGTTGGATGGTCTCAATGCGATGAATTGAGCATACACCGCGAAAGCCGAAGGGCGAAGCGCGGGAAACCCATTTTTTTTTTGCAATCGGAGGTCAATTCCTCTTCATGCCGGCCTCAGAACGTGTGTGAGAAGCGTCGTCGTGGAGCACCGTCCCGGAAGGGCGGTGCCAGAGGCGCGGGGATACCTGGCATGCACCACCCTGCCGGGATGGTGCTCCATCCTTCATGGCTTCATGTCATGGCGCGCAGGCAGAAAGGCGACACGCATCGCCATCGTGCCGCCAGGGCGGTGGTGGTTCCATCCGATTGAACGGTCGGCATGGACGCCGGACTGAGCCGGGGGACTCGTTTCAGGCACCGGCGCGGCGGCGGCGGGCCAGCGCGCCGCCGGCGAGCAGCAGCAGGCTGAGCGTGGCGGGTTCGGGGATGAAGGCGTTCTCCAGGTACAGGGCTCGGACCTCCTCGGCGTTGAGGGCTTCGGTGTAGAGGCGGACGATGGCGATCTGGCCCGTGAAGTTGTTGTAGCCGTTGAGCGCACCGAAGAAGCCGTTGTGTCCGCCGACCGCGCCGCCGAACTGCGACGCCAGGCCGGTCGCATCGGAGCCGGCCCAGTCGATTCCATCAAAGAACACGCCGCCCGCCAACTCGCCGTTGACGTAGAGTTGAACGATGTCGTTATCCAGATCGACCACGCCGACGACCTGGATGTGGCCGGGCACTCCGCTGAGGCTGCTGGACAAGCCCACGTTGCCGCTGGCGTTGTCGTCGTTGACGGCGAACTGGATCGCGGAGCCGTTGAGCGTGAAGGAGGTGCCGTCGGTCGCGCCGCCCCATTCCCAAAGCACTTCCTGTCCCTGAAGGTCCGCCGGCTTGAACCACAGCTCGAAGCTGGCGGAGTTGTCGGTGACGTTGTTGGCGAAGTTCTCGGGGTTGTTGACGGTGGTGGTGATGCCCCCTGAGCCGTCAAAGGCATAGGCGTGCGTCAGGCCGATGTTGCCCACGACGCCGACGCGGCTTTGGCCGGTGAGGTTGAAGTCGCGGTTGCCGACGGCGTACAGGCGGACTTCATCTTCCCAGACGGCGTTGTTGTCCGTGTCGTTGGTGGCGTTGTAGGAAAGGGCGGCAATGGGCAGGGCCTTGCCGTTGAAGGCCTGGGTGATCTCGCTGGTGCGGACGGTGCTGTTGTGGATGCGGACTTCGTCGATCATGCCGGGGAAGTTACGGGTGGCGTTGGTGATCGGGTCATTGCCGATGCTGACATCCGCGCCGATGGCGGTGTTGATGAGGGTGCCCAAGTTGCCGCCGATGGCGTGGCGGCTGCCATCGACGAAGAACTGAAGTTCGTTGACGTTGGGGGTGCCGTCGTCGTCGAGCATGACGGCGATGTGGTGCCAGTTGCCATCGACGAGGCTGACGTTTCCGATCTGGAATCCGCCGTTGACTTCGACGCGCAGGGCGCCGAGCGGGCCGTTGCCGGCGTTGTCGTTGATACGGACGACCCACTTCTCGCCGGTGGCGTTGGTGCCCCAGGCCATGATGCCATCGTCGGTGGCGGTGGAGGTGTTGACCCAGGCCATGAGGGTGCGGGAGGTGCCGCCGGTGACGCCCTTGAAGCCGATGGCCAGGGCCTGATCGTTGGTGCCATCGAGCATGAGCGAGCCGGTGCCGCCGACGCCGTTGGGCGCGGGGGAGGCGACGATGGACGCGCCGTTCTGGAGCGTCGCGTCGTTACCGCCTGCGACATCGGGCGAAATGCCGCCGGGGGCGATGTCGAAGGGGTAGTAGGCGACCAGCGCGGCCTTTGTCGAAGGCGTCAAGAGAAACGCCGACAGAACAACAGCAGCGGCATACGATGAAAATCGGGATCGCAACATCAGAGTCTCCTTGGGAAATGGGCCAGTTTGATGCCGGGCGAACTGAAGCGCGGCAGGAACTCGTCTCTTCATAACAGGCGGGAATCCACCTTTTGACGCTGAGAATACATTGAGATTATGCCACGGAAACCGTCTGATCGCAAGGTAAAACCAGCGTTGGAGAGCACAATTCCATGTATTTTTCCTTGCGCTTCGGCACCGACGTTTGGCGGGACGGGATGAACGATGAACGCATCTACTCGCCCGGAATGTAGCTGATCACGCCGGACCACGGACTGCTCGCGGTGGCGTACAGCCGCTTGGGAATGCGGCCGGAAAGATAGGCGAGGCGGCCGGCTTCGAGGCCGTGGCGCATGGCATGGGCCATCTTCACCGCATCCTTCGCGTGGGCGATGCCGGTGTTCAGCAAGACGCCATCGGCGCCGAGTTCCATGGCGATGGTCACATCGGAAGCGGTGCCCACACCGGCATCGACGATGACGGGAAAGCTCGGATCGCCGCCGTGTTCTTTTCCCTTAAGAAGTTCCAGAATCAGGCGGATGTTGTTGGGGTTGAGGACGCCCTGTCCGCTGCCGATGGGTGAGCCGGCGGGCATCACGCTGGCGGCCCCGGCATCGCGCAGGCGCTGGGCGGCGATCGGGTCATCGCTGGAGTAACACAACACCTTGAAGCCATCCTTCACGAGCTGGCGACAGGCTTCGAGTGTGCCGACGGGGTCGGGCAGGAGGGTTTTCTTGTCGCCGAGGACTTCGAGCTTGACCCAGTCCTGACCGGGGTTGTCGAGCTGTTCGAGGATTTCGCGGCCGAGGCGGGCAACGCGCACGGCATCTTCCGCGGTGAAGCAGCCTGCGGTGTTGGGGAGGATGGTGTAACGGGAGAGATCGAGATAATCGAGCAGCGAGCGGCCTTCTTTGTCGACCAGCCGTTCGCGGCGCACGGCGACGGTGACGACCTGGGCCCCGCTGGCGTCCAGGGCCTTCTGCATGGTGTCGTAGTCAGCGTATTTGCCGGTGCCGACGATGAGGCGCGAGGTGAGGGTGCGCGAGGCGATGGTGAGGGGGGCGTCGAGTGGGGTAGGTGTGTTGCTCATGACAGCGCAGATGATAGAGAAACGGCGCTGCGACGTCCGCCCCAGCCGCTTGCGGCTTAGCAGCGCATACAACCGCCGTTCACTTCACCTTTCGCGCCCTCAACCGCCACCCACCAGCGACACCACCTCAATCACATCCCCCTCGCTGATCTCTTTCCCCTCGTGTTGCTTCTTGGGCACAAGCTGCTTGTTCACCTCCACCGCCACCGCCCGGCCCTTGAGGCCTAGCAGTTCCACAAGCTGGCTGACCGTGTTGCCTGCGGGCAGTTCACGCCGTTCGCCGTTGATCGTTACATGCATGTCGAAATAGTAGCAGCAGTTCTCCGCTGTTTTCCCACTTCGGGGCATTCACCGCCTTGATCGGCGCGGTATATGGCGATAACCTTCATGTAGATTCATCCCAGCGAACGCACTCGAAAGCCGGAGTAACCCATGGCTGACCCGCAGAAGAAAGAATCAAACGATGGCGGCACGAACGGCGGCAGCGGCGGCAGCGCGGCGGTGAAGACCAAGCCCGCGCCCGTGAAGCGGCCTCCCCAATTGCTGCCGCCCTACAAGGTGCTCCTGCACAACGACGACACCAACGACATGAAGTTCGTCATCGAAACGATCGTCATGCTCACCACGCTCAACGCCCAGGACGCCCTGCTTCGCATGGAAGAAGCTCACGACACCGGCGTGGCCCTCTTGGTCACGACCCACAAGGAACGCGCGGAGTTGTACCAGCAGCAGTTCGCCAGCCGCGGACTGACGGTGACGATTGAGCCGGCGTAGGAAGAGCTATCAGCTATCAGCCTTCAGCTATCAGCCTTCAGCCAGCAGCGGCCGAAGGCTGTTTTCATTTCAAAGGGTGCGAGACACGAAAAAAAGAGAGGCGAGGCGGCGCGAGCATCGCGCGGCTTTGGATTGAAGCTGATAGCTGATAGCTGATAGCTCATAGCTCATAGCTCAACGCTATTCGATCCCCGGTTTCACATAAGGCGACAGCGCCGGCTCCAGCACGCCCTTGACGCGCGGCCAGAGCAGGAACGCTTCCACCAGCATCCACGCTTCCAGCGCCAGCGTCGCGATGGCGATCACCACCACCACCCAGTTCGTCGGCTTGCCGTCGCCGGGGCTGATCCAGTTGGGCAGCTCCGCCAGCATCGCCCATGCGGGCATGATGAGCATGAAGACCATCGGAATGGCGATCATCCACACCTTCGCCTTGCGCCGCCAGAGATAGAACGTGACAACGAGGAACGCGAGGCCGGCGAGCAGTTGGTTCGTCGCGCCGAAGAGCGGCCAGAGGATGAGTCCGCCCTTGCCGCTGCTTTCCCAGGAGAGGGCCGCGCCGGGGTTGGGCATGGCGGCGATGAGGCCGGCGACGACGATGGCGAAGATCGTCGCGCCGTGCTTGTTCGTGAGCCAGACGAGCGGGTTGAAGGCGTGGGCCTTGCGGTCAGCCGCTTCGCCGGTCGTGCGGTTGGCACCTTCAAGGTTGTCATCAAATTCATACGCCTCAGCCGCCTGTGCAGTGGTGCTGATCTTCGGCGCGAAGGTCGAGGCGAGTTCCTGCACGACATATCGCTGTAAGCGGCAGGCGGTATCCAGCGTGGTGCCGGCGAACGACGCGACGAGCACGCCCATCAACGCGATGGCAACGGCGGCGGGGATGCCCACGGCTTTCAGGAAGTTGGCTGAGCCGTCGACGAACGCGCCGACGGTTTTGGCCAGGCCGCCGGCCGCGCCCCAGGAGGCGTAGCGGGTGTTGTACGCCGAGGGGCCGACGAGCGATGCGTGCAACACTTCGTTCTTCATGTCCACGCCTGCAACGACAACGCCATCCTCGGTCCCCAGTGCGACCGAATCGGAGTAAAGCTCGTTCTCTCCCGTGCCCGACACGTGCCGCTCGACCATCTTGTCGCCGTGTTCGAACACCTCCAGAATTCGTTTGCGGCCGTCAGGACCGAAGTAGCTGGTCTTCATCGCATGGGCCGCCTGTGGCTGATCGGTTTCGGGACCGAATCCCGAGGCGACTGGATCAGGCGCAGGTATGCCCAGCCCTAATCCCGCGACGCAAGCAAGAATCACGATGACAGCGAGAAAACCTTCGGTGATCATCGAGCCGTAGCCGACCATCTGGGCATCGGTTTCGTTCTTGATCTGCTTGCTCGATGTACCGCTGGAGACGAGGCAGTGAAAGCCGCTGCACGCGCCGCAGGCGATGGTGATAAAGAGGAACGGGAGAATGGCAGGGGCGCCGGGCGGGGCATCGCGCAGCATGGGGGCGGCCATCTCCAGCGCAGGCCGGGCTGCGCCTTCGACAGGCGGCGCGCCGCCAAAGAACGCCGCCGCACCAAGGCCGACGACGACCAGCGCCAGGGCCGTGATGAGCTGAAGCGAGTTGATGTAATCCCGCGGCTGAAGGAGCGACCACACCGGCAGCACACTGGCGACATATGAATAAAGCAGCAGCAGCACGACCCACGTGATCACCGGCCAGGACGCCATTTCGATGTTGATCGCATGCAGCGGGCCCCAGTCGCCGAACACCACCGTGAGATACATCACGCCCAAGGCCAGTAGCGAAGGCAGCAGCAGGTCAACACCTTTGCGATGCAGCCAGACGCCGATGCCCACGGCAATGGGAATCTGCACCAGGCACGGAAAGATGGATGCGGGGTACTGCTTGAATACGGCTGCGATCACGAGGCCGAAGATCGCCAGCACGATGGTCAGGGCCATGAAGAGAACGAAGAGAAAGAGCAGGCGCACGCGTTTGTTGAGCACGCGGCCTGCGATATCACCGACGGTCTGCCCGCGGTTGCGCATGGAGACGACGAGCGCCCCCATGTCATGCACCGCGCCGATGAGGATCGAGCCGAACACGACCCAGAGCAGGGCCGGCAGCCAGCCCCACATCACGGCAATCGCCGGCCCGACGATCGGCCCCGTGCCCGCGATGCTGGTGAAGTGATGCCCGAAGACCACGCTCTTACTGGTGGGCACGTAGTCCTTGTCATCATCGACTTCGATGGCGGGCGTGACGGCCAGGGCGTCAAGCCGGAATATCTTGCGGGCGAGGTATCGGCCATACGTGTGGTAGGCGATGATGAACGCGATGCCTGAACCGATGGCGATGAGAAACGTAGTCATGGATGAACTCTTTCGCGGAACCGGAAGTCGAGTCGCCATTGTAACGGCCGCTCGATTCCCCTCCCTCCCAGGGAGGGGTTAGGGGAGGGTCGGGCGCACAGTTGCCTATAGCCGTCGTTGCAAGCAGAGGTCCCTCGCGCAGATGTCGGTGGTCGTCGTTGCAATCGTAAGTCACTGGACTCTGCACGTTCGACCCTCCCCCAGCCCCTCCCTGGGAGGGAGGGGAGTCAATCGCCGCGCCCTTGCACCTCTTGCGGTGTAAACTTCCCTGCATGACCCATCCAGGGCGGACATTCCGAGGGTCGCACCGGCTCGCCTGCGTCTTCGCCGCGATCGCGCTGTCCTTCACCGCCGCCGCCCTGGCGCAGGATGGCTCGGTGCTCATCGAAGTGCAGCGTGAAGAGGACATCGGCCTGGAGGGCTTCGTCAGGCCCGGCACCTGGGCGCCGATGCGCCTGACCATTCGCAACAACAAGCCTTCCATCCGCCGGGTCGCCGTCGACTGGCTCGCGCCGGATGTGGATGGCGATCAGGTCATCGCCCGGCGATATCCCGTCACGCTCAACCCCAACGATCAGCAAGTCGTGCGGCTCTACGGCATGCCCGCCTTCAACTCGCGCCCCAACGAAGGCTGGCGCGTGCGCGTCGTCGATCAGGAATCCGAAGAGTTGCTGGCCGTCGCTAGGGTCGCGCCGCCGCCTAATCGAGTGCTGAGTCCGCGCGTCGGCGTCATCGGCCTGGCGGGCAACGCCGGCTACTCAGGGCTCGAACGCTTTCGCGATGCGACCTTCCAGCACGAAACGCGACAGGTCATCAGCATCGTCGATCTGACGCTCCTGCCCGATCGCTGGTACGGCATGCAGCTCATGGACACTCTCGTCTGGACCAGCGGGGCACGCTTCCTCACCGCGCAAGGCGTGCCGCTGACCGCCATCGAAGACTGGGTCCGTCGCGGCGGACACCTGGTCATCTCCCTCACGGCAGCCGATGCGAACTGGCAGGATGAACGACTCAAAGGTCTGTTGCCGCCCGTGCGCATCGGCGAGTCAAAGAAGGTGCCGGTGCCCGCCTGGCTGTATCACCAGGACCGCAAGACGGATTTCACGAACCTCACCATCAGCGTGCGCGAGCTGACGCCACTGCCCGGCATGAAGCTGCGCGAGGTGGCGATGCTTCAGCCTTTGAAAACAGAAACGCCGCCGACCGTGAAGCCCGTGACGCCCGAGGAGCCGCCGCCCGATCTGATTGCCGTGCATCAGTTCGGTTTCGGCCGGGTGACGCTGATCGGCCTGGATATCTCCGACCCGCAGCTCACCAAGAATCCTGATTATCAGCTTTACGGTTTGCCGCGCCTGTGGCGCACGGTCTTTGGCTGGCGCACGCCCGCCCACCTCAACGCCAAGGCGCTGGCGGAAGAGGGCAGGCTGGTGGCCGAGCATCTGCGCGACGTGGTGGATCTGACCAGTTTCATCTCGCCGCGCATCGCCATGAAGACCAAGGCC
>JBBDXA010000243.1:0-12039 GCA_040902585.1 Phycisphaeraceae bacterium | reverse complement strand
CCCCCCCCCCCCCCCCCCCCCCCCCCCCCCCCGGGCCCCCCCCCAGGCCAGGCCTCCCTCATTTCTCCCCAATGCAAACCACCGACTCCTGCCGCTTCCCGTTCACATGCTCGGCGATCCTCACATAAATCCGCCCGCCCACGATCGTCGGCGTCGCGAACACCTCATCGCCCAGCTTGTTCTTGCCCACCAGCTCAAACTCCTTCGGATTCGCCTTGAAAAGGTAACACTCCCCCGCTTCGTTGATCGCATAAAACACATCGCCCACCAGCACCGGCGAACTGCTGAACGTCCCGCCCAGCCGGCCTTTCCACAGGGCTTCGCCCGTCGCCGCCACCCAGCACATGGCCACGCCCGCATCAGTCACCGCGAAGAGATGCTCACCCTTCACGATCATCGAAGGCACGTAGACCCGCGTGCCGTTCTTCCAGGCGATCTTCCCGCTGCCGTCCGCCTTCATCGCCGCGATGTGATTCTCAGGCCAGCCGCCGCTGGTGAATAGATGCGTCCCATCGGTCACGATCGAAGAAACCGTCTCCTCCGTCGAGCCCGGCTTCTCCCAGTTCACTTTCCCCGTCAAAGGCGACAGGCTCGTCACCAGTTTGCAGCCCATGAACACGAGTTGGTCCTTCCCGCCGATCCTGTAGATTATCGGCGAAGCATAATTCGGCAGCTTCGGGCGGGCGTGTTTCCAGACGATCTGGCCACTGTCCCGATTCAGGCCCGCCCACGCCCCGGTGCCTTTGTTATCCGCCGCGACCAGCACGAGCGATTCGTAGACCGTCGGCGAGGTCGCGAAGCCCTGATGAATGGTGTAGTCGGTGATCTTCGTCTGCCAGAGTTTTTTCCCTTCGCGCGACAGGGCCGTGGTGTGGATCGCGCGGTTGTTCAGGAAGTTGATGAACACGCGATCACCGTCACAGGCCGGCGTCGAGGAAGCGAGCGAGGCTTTCTTGTTGCCTTCATTGAGCAGGCCGGTGTCGTGGGCGATGAACTTCCACTTCACCGCGCCGGTATCGCGGTCGAGACAGAAGACGCTCTGCTCCTGCGCATCGAGGTCGGCCGTTGCGATGAAGACCTGATCGCCCACGACCGTCACCGAGCCATGCCCGCGCCCCGGAATCGGCGTCTTCCAAACGATGTTCTCGCCGCTGCTCCACTTCACCGGCGGCTTCTGATTCGACGACGCAATCCCATCGCGCCCCGGCCCGCGCCACCAGGGCCAGTCCGTGTCCTTGAAACTCGGCGTCTGACCGCGCACCGCGGTCAGCGGGAGGATGCCTGCAAAAGCAAAGGCGAGAATCAACAGAATCGACAGTTTCGTGGTTCGGCGCATGATCATCCTCATTTACGAGTCGCGATCGATCCGCCCATTCTAATGCCCCCGCCCCAAACCCGATGACGCCCCGCCCCCAAGCCCGATGGCGAGGCTTTGCGAGCCGTCGGGGTACGCCTTCGCGCACGATCCCGCACGATCCCCCGATACCCCGACGGCTCGGCGGACCTCGCCATCGGGCTTGAATGATGTGCTCCGTGGTATTGAGCTGATAGCTGATAGCTCTCACGCCACCGCCAGCGCCGCATCGACTTCTTTCAGAAGCCTCAGCGGGTAACTGACTTCGTGATCCACTTCCGACAGCGTCCGCCGCAGGAGATGCACATTCCACAGCTTGCGGTCAGGCATGTCGCGCAGCATCGCCAGCGTGAACCAGCGGACATCGAGAATCTCGTCGCCGTCGTACTCCGGTTCGCCATCGACAACCTTCGCCGAGAGATGCAGCCGCAAGCTGGGCTTTCGCTCGCCGCGCACGTTGATGTAAAGGCCCACGAGCGCGACAGGCTTCACGAGGTAGCCGGTTTCTTCTTCCGTTTCGCGCACGGCGGCGGCCACGAGCTTCTCACCTGACTGCACCTTGCCGCCGGGCAGGTTCCACTTGCCGCGCTTGCGCCCGTTGCCTTCGCGCACCAGCAGCACCCGCCGGCCATCGCAGACGACGGTCGAAACGGTGACTTTCAGTTCACCCGCGCGGTCAGGATCGCGGGCCATGGCGATGGCGGGCATCAGCCGGCGCTGGATCGAAGAGTCACAAGCGGTTGGCGTCATGAACGAGGCTCAGCGGGCAAAGACCTATAAGTATTGCTTCGGCGAACCAGCAGGGGCTGCTTGAATGTTCAGATTTGGTTTTGCCCTCGCGATTGACCGATCATGATGAAACGCGATGAGCAAGAACCCCGACTACATCCTCGACCTGTCCACCAGCCCGCGCAACGCGGCCGGGAGCAAAGTCGACAACCCCGCCTCCCTGCGCGGCCGGCCCTGGCTGGCGATCCAGTGGAAATGCTGCTCCGTCTACAGCCGCGTCTACCGCAACGCCGCCGGCACCGCCTACGACGCCCGCTGCCCGCGCTGCGGCCGCGTGATTCACGTCCAAGTCGGCGAAGGCGGCACCAGTTCGCGCTTCTTCGAAGCGCGGTGAAGCAAATGGGACGCGCGCCGCTTCCGAGCATTCTCCCGCCCGCCCCGCTCCAATCGCTTGGCTCTACAATGACCAGCCATGTCCGACTTCGCGTTTCATCCTGAACTGCCGGCTGCCGTGACCAGCGCCGTCGTGCTCCTGCCGCGCGGCCGGAGCATGCCGGCCAAGGCGTGGGACAAGATCGCCTCGCGCTGCGGCCGAACGGTCGTCGTTCACCACGAAGCAAATGTCATGGTCGAACTTCACCGCGGAGCGACGGCAGTCAT
Organism: Phycisphaeraceae bacterium; assembly: GCA_040902585.1. Taxonomy (GTDB): domain Bacteria; phylum Planctomycetota; class Phycisphaerae; order Phycisphaerales; family Phycisphaeraceae; genus JBBDXA01. Next base: position 9,296 of record JBBDXA010000243.1, on the reverse strand, counting down.
CGTTCCCGATGATGCAGATCAACACACGCAGCTCGCGCAGGCGATCGCAACGTATCACCCCGAAGTCACGCAACATGCCTACGCGCTCGGTGCCGGCCCCGCGCCCTTGAAGATCGCCGGCTCCTCGCGCGGCCAACAGGATGAAGCATCCTCGCCTCCCACGCATCCGACTCAGGACCAAGTGGCGGCGATGCTCACCGAAGAGGAACTGGCGATGCTCATGGGTCCGCTGACGGAGAACTGATCGCCGCGATTCGCCTTTCGAGATGGAGTCCGCATTCAACATGTCCCACGCCGGTGCCAGCCTGAAGAGCCGCGACCTGCTCGTGATCGAGACGGATGAGCATCTCGCTGTCGAGTTGGAAGCCGCACTGGCGAGCGCAGCCCGCGCGGTGCCTCTGCGAAAGGTTCCGGATTATCTCATGGCGATCGGCGAAGCGGGGCGACGCGATGTGGCTGCTCCTCTTGCCGTGGTGTGTCCGCTGGAGGCGGTCAACGGCCAAGCATCAGCCATGGTCGCGGCCCTGCGCGAAGTCGCGCCGGGCGTCAGGCTCATCGCCGTGGCCTCCCAAGGCGATGAGCAGTCAACCCGCGCAGCCCGGGCGGCTGGCTTTGACGCATGCCTCGGGCAACCCCTTGACTCCAGCGCGCTCCTCGCGGCGATCGATGCACCCGTGAAGTCTGACCGCAGCGAGGTGTCCACTTTCTCACCGCCCTCTTCGCCGCACGTTGAGGCCTCAGTAGCGCAACCCTTCGACATCGCCGTGATCGATGAACTGATCAACCCGCACGGCCAACCGCGCGACGCAGCTCTTGCCGCGATCACCTCACGCAGCGGCATCGAAGGCATCGCACTGGCCCAGGCCGAAGACGATATTCCTCCGCATCACGCCCGGGCGCCGGTCACCTGCATGAATCAGACCTTCGGCCTGCTCCACGCCCCGCCGCCCGCTGCCCTTGAATCACTTCAACCCTGGGCCGACTGGCTGGCGCGTTGCCTGCTGCTGCATCGCCAGCAGCAGGATCTGTGGTTCATGGCCATGCGCGATGAACTGACCGGCGCGTGGAATCGTCGCTACTTCAACCGCTTCCTGCGCATGGTCCTTCAGCGGGCTGAGGGCGATCGCTCCACCGTCACGCTGCTGCTATTCGATATCGATGATTTCAAACATTACAACGACGCATTCAGTCACGCGGCGGGCGATGAGATTCTTCGTGAGACGGTGGCCTTGATGAAGGCCGTGGTGCGCGATCAGGACATCGTCGCCCGCATCGGCGGCGACGAGTTTGCCGTGATCTTCTGGGATGCCGAAGCCCCTCGCCGCGCCAACAGCCGGCACCCGACGGACGTCGTCAAGATCGCCGAGCGATTCCGCAAGGCGATGCAGACACACCGCTTTCCCAAGCTCGAAAGTGTCGAAGCCCCGCTCACCGTCTCGGGCGGTCTGGCGAGTTATCCTTGGGACGGTAAGTCGCCGGAGGAACTCATCGCCAAAGCCGACGCGATGGCAACGCAGGCGAAACGCGACGGCAAGAACGCCATCCGCTTCGGCCCGACGTGAAGTGTATGGAGCACCATCCCGGAAGGGTGGTGCCGGGCCTGAACACCATTGATGCAATTCACGCCACATGCCGCCGGATGCGGCACCACCCTGCCGGGATGGTGCTCCAAGCTTCTAAGGCACCGGGATGGTGCTCCACGTTACAATCACCGCCAAGGAGCTTCAACATGCCCCACTCTCGCCGCCGGTTCCTGCAAACCTCCAGCCTCGCCGCCGCGGGTCTTGCTTCCGCCTCGCTCGCTTCCAGCGCAAAAGCCTTCGCGAAGAATGACGCCATCCAGGTCGGCGTCATCGGCTGCGGCGGACGCGTGTCGTATCAGCTCCTTCCGAAGTTGCTGAAGATTCCCGGCATCAAGGTCACAGCCGTCTGCGATGTCGTCGATCGCTTCCTTGATCGCGGCAAGAAGATCGTGCTCGATGAGTACAAGGCCGGCGATGTCTTCACCACCAAAGCCTATGAGGAACTCCTCGCGCGCAAGGACATCGACGCCGTGCTCATCGGCACGCCGGATCACTGGCATGTGCCCTGCACCGTTGCCGCGTGCGAAGCGGGCAAGGATGTGTACGTCGAGAAGCCTTTGACGCACAAGCTCGAAGAAGGCGCGAAGGTCGTGGCTGCGCAGAACGATCACAAGCGCATCGTGCAGGTCGGCACGCAGCAGCGTTCCATGCCGCACTTTCAGCAGGCCCGCAAGCTGATTCAGGAAGGCGTGCTGGGCGAGGTGTACAAGATTCACATGACGTGGAACCGCAACTCGCAGCCGTTCCGCAAGTATGTGCCGGATATTAAGGAGAGCGAGGTCGATTGGAAGCGATTCCTGGGTAGCGCGAAGGATCAACCGTTCGACGCGTATCGGCTGGTGGGCAACTGGCGTTGGTTCTGGGACTTCGGCGGCGGCATCCTGACTGACCTGATGGTTCACTGGCTCGACTCGGCGAACTACCTTCTCGATCTGCCGATGCCTTCGTCAGCAGTGACGGCGGGTGACAACATCGGCGCTCACGGCGTGTGGGAAACGCCCGACACCATTCAGACGATTCTTCATTATCCCGATCGCAAACTTCAGATTCACTTCGAAGGCACGTTCGTCAATCAGTACACCAAGGCCCATCTCGTGCTGATGGGTTCAGCAGGCACGATGTATCTGGATCGCGGTCACTGCGAGATCTGGCCTGAGCCGCGCAGCAAGACGCAGCCCGCGAAGTTCGGCGAAGGCAAGAGCGAGCGCGGGGCGGACTTTGACTCGAATGTGGATGGTGAAACGCAGCACCTGACGAACTGGGTTGATTCGATGCGGTCGCGGGTGAAGCCGATCGCTCCGGCCGAGGCGGGCGCGCTGGCGGCAGGCGGGGCGCATCTGGGGAACCTGGCGTACTTGCAGGCGAAGCGTGTGGAGTGGAAGGGGTGAGCAGCGGCAACCATCGTCGAAAGAAGCAGTTGCAGGATTTCACCCCTGCCTATGGCTTTTCGACTGGAGATTGCTGCACGTGATGCCAAGAATGGTTCGCAAAGGAGTTCCATCATGACCAATCAGAAACGAACACGTTCCAATCCCGCCAAGCCGCCGGTGAGTAAGCCCGAGCCTGTCGGAGGCGATGAATGCGATCCCCTTCCGACGAATGGTTCCAAGGGCGGATCGAACAAGCCGGCCTGCCCCGAAGGTTATCCCGATCGCCAGCCCACGGCACCGCCTGCGGAAGACCCCGAGCAGCAGCCGCACTGAATCACTCACCGCGAATCGATACTTCGCAGCACGCGACAGGGATTGCCCACGGCAACGACATTCGCCGGGATGTCTCGCGTGACCACGCTGCCCGCGCCGATGACGCTGTTGGGGCCGATGGTGACGTTGGGGCAGATGATGGAGCCGCCGCCGATCCATGCGTTGTCGCCGATGGTGATCGGGCCCGCGAACTCCTGCCCGGCCTTGCGCTGGGCGGGATCGACCGGGTGATACGCGCCGTACATCTGCACACCCGGCCCGCACTTCACGTCGCTGCCGATGCGCACGTGACTGCAATCGAGAATCACGCAGTTGAAGTTGAAGTAGACGTTCTCACCCAGCTCGATGAGCGAGCCGTAGTCGCAGTAGAACGGCGGCTCGATCCAGCAATTGGGGCCGACCTTGCCGAGGAGTTCGCGGAGCAGAGCGTTGCGTTCGTCAGCGAGTTCCGGAGCGAGCGAGTTGAAGCGCGCAGTGAGCTGGCGGGCGCGCAGGCGCTGGGCGACGAGCTGCGGATCGGCGGCGCGGTAGGCTTCGCCGGCGATCATCTTTTCCTTTTCGGTGCGGTTCATGCGCACAGGGTAGCGAGTGCGAAGCCGCAAGCGGCTAGAACCCGCCTTCGCGCATGGTGCGGATGGAATCGGGGAAGGGGAAGCGTGCGAAGACGCCGCGCGAGCCGGCGTCCCACATCCAGAGCGAGGGATACACATCGCCGCGGTAGCCCGAGTCGTACATCACCTGAAGCACATCCTCCACGCTCGGTTCGCTGCCGGTGTCGTCGATGAGTCGATTCGCGCGGGCCCCGAGGAAACAGACGCTGGCGACAGGCAGCCGCTGCGGCCTTCGGTGCAGCATGGCCGAAACCATGCGGAACCCGCTGGAGAGATCGTCGAGCGTGAGTTGCTCGTGCTCAGCGGGGCGCAGGATCGCCAGCACTTCGACCGTGTCCATGTCGTACTTCACAACCGTGACCGTGTGTGGCTGCACGAAGTGTTTCGCGTACTCGGTGATCGACGCTTCATCCCACTGGCTGGTCGGCAGCAGCCTGGCGATCTGCGCGATGAAGCCGTGACTGTTGTCCTGGGCATTCACGGCACAGATGAGCGAGCGGTAGTGTCCGCCGAGCACGTCATCCACCAGCCGCTGGCCCCACATGATGCGGATGCGCTGCGTCGGATCGGGGCCACGATCGTGAGCGGCGGCATCGGGCAGGAGGATGATCTTGTCGCAGGTGTCGATCCGCTCCATCAGATCGTCGCCGGAGCCGGTGTAGATGTGCGGGCGCGTGGTGGTGGGCATGGAACCCTCGAGATGGAAAGGGATATCTGGATGTCGCGGTCGAATGACGAATGCCTAATGAGAGAATGACTAATGAAGGACGATGCACCAATGACGAATGACGAATGACGAATGGAAGAAGGCTCAAAAGCGTATCGCCTGCCACTCCGTCGTCAGGCATTCGACATTTCGTCATTCGACATTCATTAGTCAATCCCTCATTTGTCATTGGTCATTCTTCAAACCACAGCCTGCTTCAACGTCGCCGCCTCGCCTTCGTGCTTCACCGGCTCGATGCCGGCCAGTTCCTGAAGCTGACGCCAGTTGCGCCGGCGATCTTCATTAGCCACCATCAGCGCATGCGACGCGTTGCCTTCCTTGTCGAAGTGCTTCTCGAAGCGGCCTTCGCCACGGGCGAAGGTGACGAAGTCGATCCGCTCTTTGCTCTTGGGATCGACGCACCAGTCCGCCTCGGGCATCGGATTGCCCTTCAGGTCCAGCCGATCCTTCAGACGATCGCCCTTCTCGGGGTCGTACATCAACAGTGGAAACGCGCGGCTATCGACGGCGAGCCTCGCGCGCTCACCCGCGAGGTGATCGCCCACGCCATGCTCGGGCTGACAGGTCGTGTAGGTGATGATCACGGCCGGCCCCTTGTACTCATTGGCCCGCATGACTGCCTTGTAGAAGTGATTCACGTGTGCAGCCGTGGTCTGCGCGACGAACACGTCCGGATGCGCCATGACGATCTGCGCCAGTTCCTTGCGGCGTTCGGTCTTGCCGGCAATCGCCTTGCCATGCACGCTCATCTTGGTGTTCTGGCCCATGTAGGTGGAGGTCGACGCCTGTCCGCCGGTGTTGGAGTAGACCTGCGTGTCCAGGACGATGACCTTGATGTCCATGCCGCTCATGAGCATGCGCGAGAGGGACTGGAAGCCGATGTCAAGCATCGCGCCGTCGCCGCCGATGACCCAGAGCTTCTTGTCGCCCCAGCCCTGCTGATCCCACTTGGCGCGAACGCCCATGGCGTAGGTCGGGGCGTTTTCAAACAGACTGTTGGACCAGGGGACGGTGTACGGGTTGTAGGGATAGGTCGAGGTGTAAACGGTGTTGCAACCGGTCGCGGCGATGAGGCCGAGGTTCTCGGGGCCGTGCTTAAAACAGGTGGCGGCGATGAACATGCGAAGCACGGTCGCCTCGCCGCAGCCTGCACAGGAACCCGCGCCGCCGACGTATTGCAGCGACGAATCCTTGAGCATCATGTCGGCGAGCACCTTCTCATTAATGTACATGTCCGGCGTCGGGCCCATGGCGTGGAAGTGATCGAACTTCTGCTGAATGACGGGCATGTTGGTGTCAGTCTTCTTGATCATCTTCAGGGCGTTGTCATCGCAGACCTGGACGCACTCGGCGCAGCCCTTGCACTTGGTCGGGTCGATGAAGATGCCGAAGTAGCCCGGTTCCTTCTTCTGTTTCTCGTTGGCGTTCCAGTACTTTCTCGTCTTGGCCCAGTCGCGTTCGTACTTGGCGCGTTCATCGGGAGACAGCTTTGCGAGTTCACTTTCGAGCTTGGCCTGCGGGATGACCTTGCCGAGGATCGCGGTGTCGGGGCATTCGGTGACGCAGTCCATGCAGCCGACACAGTTCTCGGCGATGAACTCAGGTATCTCCGGTGCGATGAAGGAAAAATCGCGCGGGGCTCCGGAGGCGGCAGGAATGGCGGCGCGGGCGGAGTCGAGGTCCGCTTCCAGTTCGATATCGCCGACGCCGCGTTCGTAGAGAGGCAGTACGCGGGAGAAGAAGTTTTTCTTGCTGACGACTTCATCGGCGCTGCGGGGAAGTTTGGCGGGGGTGATGGGCATGGGGACTCCGTAAGAAAGAAGGAGCAGGAGGCAGGAGCAGGAGGCAGCGGATTTCATGCACTGCCGTCTGCTGGCTGCTCCTGACGACTGATTTCACACAACCGGCAGCGCGACGCCCGCGGCCTTCGCATCAAGGCTTGCATCAAAAATCACCTCGCGCGGCACGTCGAACGAATCCGTGAAGCCGCGCCTGATGCAGGTCAGGTTGTCCTGTACCACCTGCTCGCCGCGCTTGCCCCAGTACCTGCGGACCGCATCCTCAACGCCCTGCATCAGCTTCTCGATGCTCATCTCGAACCGCTTCATGAACGGCGTCGCTTTGAGGAACACACCCACGAGCACGACGCCCATCATGCGGATGCGCAGCTCCGGATTCGTCGCGACTTCATCGGCAATCTTGAACGTATCCAGCGCCATCACGCGAGCATTCTTCTCGCGGATGCGCTTGCGGGCCCAGAGCGGAACATCCTTCCACACTTCCTGCGGCGAGGTCTTGCTCGAGTTGAGGAAGATGATGCCGCCGTCGGCCAGGCCGCGCAGCGTGTCGCCCAGGTTCATCGCGTTGACATCGTTGAGCGGGATGAACTCGACGTGTTCCAGTTCGCAGTGCGTGAAGATTTTCGAGGGCGCAACCGTGAGGTAATACGTTGTCGGCAAGCCCTTCTTGGAGGAGCCGTACTTCGGGTAGGCCTGCACATGCAATCCAAAGAGATCGCCCATGAGCGTGGCGATGACCTTGTTGGTGGTGACGCTGCCGTACCCGCCGACGGAATGGCCTCGCATGGAGAACGCACCTTCGGGCCGGACATCCGGATCGATCGGCGGCTCGATCGCGGTCTCGTGCCTGATGCCGACGGTCGAGTACTCCTTGTGCGGTTGCCTTTCGACGGCCGCCCGCATGTTCTGCACCAGGCCCATAAAGTGCCCGGGGCGAATGTCGCGGCTGCCCAGGCCGGCCGAGCACTGGAACATCATCGGGAATTCTTCCACCTTCACGCCCGCATCGCGGAACTCTTCGAGCTGAAGCTTGGCGTCCACGAAGGAATTCTTGATGTCGCGCATCAGCGGATTGCTCGGGGCAAGCGGATCATCCATGCGCTCCAACACCGTGAACGCTTTCACGTTCTTAAGAGCCGCGACCACCTCCGGCCCAGGCCAGGGGCGGTAGCTGCACACATTCACCGCGCCGACTTTCAGGTTCAGCTCGCTGCGCATGTAATCGATCGAAGGCTTGGCGGTTTCCATCAGGCAGCCCATGCCGACGACCGCGTAGTCCGCGTCTTCCATGCGATAGCTTTCGGTCAGGCTGTAGTGCCGGCCGGTCGCTTCGCCGAACACCTTCATCGCTTCGAGCACGGCTGGTTTCATGTGAACGTAGTAGTGCCGCTGGGCGATCTTGCCCTTCATGTACGAGTCCTGGTCCTGGACCACGCCGGTCATCAAGGGATGATCCACATCGAAGAGATTGATGATGCGGTCCTGCGGCCGACCGATGAACTCCGCCATGAACTCCTTCTCAGGCAGCAGCACGTTCTCGATCGTGTGCGTGATGAGGAAGCCATCCTGCACGTTCATGAAAGGCGACTGGCACGTCTCAGCGGCGCGGCGGGCGATGAGGGCGATGTCCGATGCCTCCTGCGGATTGCGACCGAAGAGAATGCCCCAGCCTGTGTCCGCCACGCTCATCACGTCATCATGCCCCGCGTGAACGTTGAGCGAGTGACTGGTCAGGGCGCGGGCGCCGATGTGAAACACGATGGGCAATCGCTTGCCACTGATGGTGTAGAGCACTTCCTTCATCAAGACGAGCCCCTGCCCGCTGGTGAAGTTGGTGACGCGGCCGCCCGCCAGCGCGAAGCCTTCGCAACTCGACGCGGCTGAGTGTTCGCTTTCCGGTTCGATGAAGAGAATCTTTTCGCCCCAGAGATTTTCCTGACCGTTGGAGACCGCCCCGCTGTAGCCGCCGCCCATCGTGGTGGAACTGGTGATGGGATATGCGCAGGCGGCCTGGGTGATGTGAATCTCAACCCACACGACCGCGCCCGCGCCGTCCGTGATGGTGGGCACGCCAGGGTAACGATGCTTGCCATTGCCTGAAGAACTACTCATCGATGACTCCCAAACAGAAGGGTGGAGCCATCTCGCACGACCCGCGGGGGCCTGAGCGAACGATAAGGTCCTGGCGACCCGGCCGAGAACAACGGCGGTCGGGTTGTCGGCGCCCTCCATTCGTCAGACGTGAAACTAACCCGTTTGGTCAGCGCACGATGGCCGGGATCACGACAACTAATGAATTCATTATAAGAAGGAAAGCGAAACGTGGAAAGAGAAATGTTTCAAATGTGAGGAAGTGATTCGCGGGACAATCGGAGGCGCACGGGCCGGGTCGTCGGGGCAACCGACTTCCGGCTCGCACTTCGGCTGACTACCCGCTTCGCTCGGAGCCCCATGCCCAGGCGCGGGTGAGCTTGTACTCGCGCTTGACCGGATCACCGGCAGGCACCGCGCGAAGCTGCTGCGGACTGAACGCTGCGCCCAGTTCGTTCATCAGTTCGACCAGGTGCGGACAGCCGTAGCCCAGGCCTTCGACGGTGAAGCCGTCGCCGTTGAGATCGAGGATGATGAAACGCTCAGCCGAAACGATGACGCTGTTGGCGGTGTTGAATCCCTTGCGCTGGGCTTTGAGAATCGCGCGGACTGCATCAGGTTCGTTCGGATCGTAGCGATAAAGATTCGACGCCCGCCCTGCCGCCTCCCCTGCGTTGGCGGGTTGATCGTCCGGCTTGATCCCCCAGCCGGTGTCAGCGATCACTTTGTCACGATCGTCGGGCATGGGTGTGAGTCCTGAGTCCTGAGTCCTGAGTCCTGAG
>JBBDXA010000242.1:0-12059 GCA_040902585.1 Phycisphaeraceae bacterium | reverse complement strand
AAACCGGGATTCGGGAATGACGAATGTCGAAATCCAAATGACGAAGGAAATCCAAAACCGAAATGACGAAAGCTGAACGGGGTGCCGATCGTCTTCTAATTTCGAGTTTGGATTTCGTCATTCCTTCGTCATTTGGGTTTCGACAATCGACATTCTCTTCACCCATGATTCGCCATCCCCGGCCCGAAGTATTTCGGATTCCTGAACGGCAACACCATCGGCTCCTCGAACGGCCGCATCGGGCAAATCCGCCAGATCTCATCGATCCTGCCCATGATGTCCACCGGCAGCGGCCCGCGCGAAGCGGCGACAACCGACTGCTCCACCTGTTCCGCTGTCTTGGGGCCGATGAGCACGGTGTGAATCGCCGGGTTGTTCAGCGCGAAACGCAGCGCCATCTCCGGCAGTTCCAGCCCTGTTTCATCGAGCAGGTCGTAGAGCGCGAGAAACTGCGCCTGCCGGGGCCGGGCGAGCCACGGCGGCTTGCTGCGGACGACTTCGTCGTACCGTCTGCCGAGGCCGCCCTGTTGCAAAGCGGAGCCGAGGATCACGCCCATGTTCATCTCCTCGGCGGCCGGGAAGATGTCGTTGTCCGCCTCGCGAAAGAGAAGGCTGTACTGAAAAGCGGTGAGCACGACATCGAAGTGTCCGCTGCGCATCAGGTGGGCGATCTGCGTCGAAGTGGTGCCACCGATGCCTGTGTAGCGGATGACGCCGTCCTGTTTGAGTTCTTCGAGGACTTCGATGACCGGGCCATAGACTTTGAACGGGTCCTTCCACCAGTTGAAAAGCTGCGGACGGTCGGGCTCGTGAATGAGCAGCATGTCGATCACATCGCGCTTGAGGAGTTTGAGACTTTCCTCGACGGACCACATCAGCCCGTCGCGCGATTTTGGATCGAACGGCTCCGGTCGGCCGCCGAGCTTGGTGGACAGGATCAGCGGCTGCTCGACGTCGGGCAGGACGTGGCCGAGGGTGAATTCGCTGTCGGCGTAGCGCGGGGCGGTATCTATATAGTTGATGCCGAGGCTGACGGCCTTGTGGACGATGGCCCGTGCCGATTCGAGGCCGCCGCCCAGCGAGGAGGTGTAGAGTCCGCCGAGGGAAACTTCGCTGACGCGCAGGCCGGTCTTGCCGAGGGTTCGATACTGCATGGAGGGGATGATACTGGTTGTGGAAGCCATGGGGGATTTTAGGGGAGCGCGGGCGGTCGCCGACCTTCGTTAGCCCCTTTGCCGCAAAATCGAAGGAGGATGATGTGGAATCGCAGTGAAGGAGTCGCACCGGAATGCCAAGCCCGATGGCGAGGTCTGCCGAGCCGTCGGGGTATGCGGCGATCGTACCTCCCGATACACCGACGGCTCGCCGAGCCTCGCCATCGGGCTTGGGGCGGCGATCATGTTTTCAACTTCTCCCGCAACTTCGCCTTCGCCTCTTTCAACCGCGCCGCCATCGGTGAATCCTTGTAGTAATCATCCAGCGGATAGCAGCCCGACACGATGCCGCTGCGCGGAGCCGTCGTGCAATCGCTGAACGTGCGGCAGAGCAGCTTCGGCCGGCGCAGCTCGCCGTGCTCCAGGCAATCGGCAGGCAGGTCGGGATAGGAAAGCACGACGCGGCCCAGGCCCACGCTATCCACCCAGCCTTCGCGCACGACCGCCTGCGCCACGTGCGGCAACCACTCCTGCAAGTAGCTGTAAGCCGTGCCGACCATGGGCAGGCCGGGCACGCGCTGCTTCAGGTCGCGCACGACTTCGATCTGCCTGACGCAGCCCACCAGCGGATCCTCCGGCGGCGTGTAGCCATCGCTGGGCGGAAAAAACGCCGGCCGCTGAATGTGCGGGTTGTAATAAGGACTGCCCGCCGAGAGGTTGACCATGTCCACCTTCAGCTCATCACGCATCATCGTGAGCAGTCGCACCGGTTCGGTCAGATCTATCTCAAGAGGAATATCACGCCTGCAACCGAAGGCGGGATAAAGCTGCGACGGGTCGAAATCATCAGGGATGCCGGGGCCGAACTTCCCGCCGCCTGTTTGCATCGGGTCCGGGCGGAAGGCAGGCATGTCGAACACACTGAGCCGCACACCGATGCGCAGGTTCGGATGCATCGCGCGGATGCCTTCGATGATCTCGCGCAGGAAGCGCGTGCGATTCTCAAAGGAGCCGCCGTAGGGCCCGGGCCGATCGTAGGCGGAGAGAAACTCGTGGCCGAGATAACCGTGGCAGGCTTTGATATCGACGAACTGAAAGCCGAGCCTCTCAGCTTTGCCCGCGACGTAGATGAAAGTTTCGATCAGCGTTTTGATCTCGGCATCGCTCAGCACCGCGGAATCATCCTTCGGATCAATGCCCACGCGCCGGTCCAGCAGCGGATGGTGGTAGGCGATGCGCGACTCGAAGCGGTCCTGGCGCGTGGGCTTGCAGAACCGGCCCGAATGCGTGAGCTGAAGGCCGACGAGCAGATCGTCACCCGCGCCCTTGCCGAAGCGTTCCTCGTGAGCTTCGCGCAGAGTGCGCAGCAGATGGCGCATGGGGTCCATGTTTTCGGGGCGGAAGTAGAGTTGATTCGGATTGGCGCGTCCGCCGTGCTGCACGGCAAACGCCTCGCCGCCCCAGATGAGCTTCGCGCCGCTGAGGCCGAAGTGGCGCCAGCGGCGGAGGGTGTGCGCGGAGGGCCTGCCGTCCGGCTCGCCGTCCCAGCCTTCCATCGGATGAATGCACCAGCGGTTGCCGACTTTGAAATCGCGCACCATCATCGGCTGGGCGAGCGGGGAAATCTCTTTCGCGGAAAGGATGCGATCATCACAGGGCAGCGACAGGCCTTGCCCGGCCATGTAGGCGCGGAAACTTTCCACGTCTTTGAAATGCCCGATTCGTTTGTAAGCTTCAGCCATCGTGGTTTCACTCGTCTTGCCGGGGAGGCCGCGATTATAGAGCTTCACGCATCGGGTAAGATGTTGGATTGACCCCCTTGGCCCCTGGCCCTTCGCCCCTGGCCCTCTGCTCCCATGCCCTCCAGCCTTCTCGACCAGCTCGACACCTACGGCCCGGATCGCTGCAAGCGACTCAACTATGAGCAGGCGGTCGCCTACACCAAACAGCTTGCCAAAACGCACTACGAAAACTTCACCGTCGTCTCCTGGTTTCTCCCCAAACGTCTGCGCGATGACTTTCGCCATGTCTATTCCTTCTGCCGCTGGGCCGATGATCTGGGGGATGAAACAGGCGATCCCAAGCGTTCGCTCGAACTGCTCGCCTGGTGGCGGCATGAACTGGACCTGTGCTACGAAGGCACGCCGCGGCATCCGGTCTTCGTCGCGCTCTGGCCGACGATCCAGGAACACGACATCCCCAGTAAGCCGTTCGACAAGCTCATCGATGCCTTCGTGCAGGACCAGACCGTGACGCGGTACAACACTTGGGATCAGGTGCTCGACTACTGCACGCGCTCGGCGGACCCCGTCGGCCGGCTGGTCCTCTACCTGTGCGGCTACCGCGATGAAGCCCGCCAGCGCCTCAGCGATGCCACCTGCACCGCGCTTCAGCTCGCCAACTTCTGGCAGGATGTGCGCCGCGATGTGCTCGAACGCGATCGTGTGTATCTGCCCAGTGATGTTGCTTCGCGACATGGCCTGGATCTCGCCACCATGGCGCAGGCGATTAAATTCGACGTGAAGCCCGGTGAGAAGGCGACGTGCGCGGCCTGCGAGAAGGTGCCGACCGCCGCGATCCACGCCATCCTCCCCGCCTACCGCGCGACGATCAAAGACCTGTGCGATCGCACCTGGCCGCTCTTCGAGAAAGGCAGGGCGCTCTGGCCTCTCGTCGCCAGGGACGTGCGGCTCGACATCCAACTCTTCGGCCTCGGCGGCGAGGCGATTCTCAAGCTCATCCGCAAGCAGGATTACGACACGCTTCGCAAACGCCCCAGGCTCGGCAAGGCCGCCAAACTCGGCCTCATGATGCGTGCCTTGTTCGGCAAGCTCTTCGGCATCGGCGTGCCGCGCGGCGAAGCGAAGACGCCCGACCCGCTGCCCGAAGGCGACAGCCCGTCGAACGTGACCAACGTCAGCGCGGTATTCTCCGGCGATACCATGAACCTCAGCGACCCCTCCTTCGATTCGTCCGAAAGTCCGGGCACCGAAGGCCCGGAGAAAGTATGACCCGATCGTCGCATGCGCCCGCTTTGCCTGTTGCCGATGACGCCGTCGCATCGTCCTTTGCCTACTGCGCGCAGCTCACCCGCGCCAAGGCCAAGAATTTCTACTACGGCATGATGCTCACGCCTGAGCCGCGCCGCAGCGCGATGTACGCCATCCACGCCTGGATGCGGGCAGTGGATGACCTGGCGGACGGCGAAGGCGAGCTCGAGGGGAAACGCCGGGCCCTGGAAGCCTTTCGCAGGCGGACCCACGCGGTGATGCAGAGCGATGCGGCCGGCTTCGACGACCGCGAAGAACCGGTGGCTCGCATGTGGCCTGCCGTGGGAAGGACGCTCAAGCAATACACCATCGCCGCCCGCGATCTGGATGACATGATCGACGGTCAGCTTCTCGACCAGACGCGGACGCGTTACGAAACCTTCGCCGAGCTTTACGACTACTGCTACAAGGTCGCCAGCGTGGTGGGCCTGGTGTGCATGCAGGTGTGGGGCTTTGAAGGCGGCGCCGCCACGCAGAAGCTGGCCGAGGAACGCGGCATCGCCCTTCAGCTCACCAACATTCTTCGCGACCTTGTCGAGGACGCCAGGCGCGATCGCGTTTACCTGCCTGCTGAAGAGCTGGCGAAGTTCGGCTTCGATGCGGAGCGATTCAAAGCCTTCATCCTTTCCCCGACGCCTTCGCCTCAGTTCGATGCATTGATGGAAATGCAGGTCGCGCGGGCGGCTCACTACTACGATTCATCGTCTTCGCTGGAGTCGTTCGTCACGCCCGCCTGCCGGCCGACCTGCTGGGCCATGATGAAGATTTATCATGGGCTCTTAGAGAAGATCCGCAAACAGCCTCGTCGCGTGCTGACCCAGCGCGTCGCCCTCGGCAAGATGCAGAAACTCTGGATCGCCCTGCGCGCAACCTGGCGCAAAGGCCTGCGAAGATAGGGAGCGACCCCATGCCTCGATTCATGCCTCGATCCATGCACATCGTCATCCTCCTGCTCGCGATCACCGCCTCGGCTGCGGCGGATGTGAAGACCATCAGTAACGGCGGGCGCGGTTCGCTCGAACTGAAGCTGGACCGCACCGAGCTGGGCGCGGAGGAGATCATCGAAGGCCGGCTGATCTTTCAGCTCGACGAGGTGCGCGACAAGTTCAACACGGCCTACGACGCGATTCGCTTCAACGGGCCGCAGCTCAATATCGTGTTTCCATCGGATATGGCGGCGGTGCCGCTGGAAGTGAAATGGCGCACCACGGTGCTGCCGACATTCGGCGTCGGGCGGCGGTTCGAGCTGCCTTTCATCATTCGCATGGACCCCGCCTTTCGCGCCCTGCTCGCGAAGTCCGATGACGTCTACCGGCTGTTCGCCGACGGCTCGTTCCGCATCAGCGCGACGATCGAGTCACCCGCCAGGGCCGCGGGCGAAGAGGTGACCAAGTCGCAGTTTCCCGAGCTGTACCAGACCTTCGTCAGTCAGCCTCTGACGCTGAAGATCAACCGTTCTCGCGTGGCCAAGGCGATCGACGATGACACGGTCAAGCGCATGATCGCCGCCGCCGAGCCGGGGGTCAGGCTGAAGATCGTCATGTTCTACGCCCAGCGCGGCGTGCTCTCGAAGAAGGATCTCGCCGCCGAGATCGAATCCGCCTCAGGCAAGATGAAGGCGGAGCTTGCTTCATTCTGGCTGAGTATGAAGTACCCCGCGTCGGAGCTGAAATTTTTCACGCCTTCGGGGCAGACGATCAAATTCACGGGTCACGATGATCCGCCGGTGTATGTGCTGGTGCGTCCGCAGCAGCGACTGCACGTGGCGTTTGATGTGGCGACGCTGCATCACTTCCGCGCGGCGGATGTCGATACGCCGATCGTCACCAAGAAGCAGATCACGGTGGACATGCCGCGCGGCGAAGGCGTGTATGAAATGTACGACCAGCAGAACGGCAAGCCCTGGGGCTGGCTGCTGGTGCATAAGGATCCCGAGTCGCGGGTCGAAGGCCTGCGCCCGGACACGCGCGAATTATCGACGAAGGTGGTCGAAGCGCTGGTCAAGCGCGATACCAATGCGCTCAAGCGGCTGGCGGCACCGGATTATGATGTGGAACTGGCATTGAAGCTGACGCGCTTCAAGCTGGCGGAGGGCGACATCCGCTATCACGAATCGACGGGCACTTCGAACAAGGTGCGGACGCGTCTGAAGATCAACCTCGCGCCGGCGGGCAAGGAGCCGGTCTTCGCGCGGGAGCTCCTGTTGGAGTTCGTGCTGGTGGGGGATGAGTTGAAGCTGACGCATGCGAATGTGTTGGATGTGCAGCGGTGATGCGGTGGGTGCCACGGGTCGGCGAGGGCCGCCGAGCAGACCCGTGCGGATGCCAATGGTGATTCGCACGGGTCTCGTCGGCAGACCTCCCCGACCCGTGGCACCCGCCTCCATGTGCATCTCGCTAGACTGTGGCCCTTCATGAACGCTTCGACTTCAAACTCCGCTATTCACGCCCGCCGGGTCATCGTCGTCGGCGGCGGCCTCGCGGGCATCGCCGCGGCTGTGCGCCTCGCCGGTCGCGGCATGCAGGTCACGCTGGTCGAAACCCGCAATCGCCTCGGCGGCCGAGCCACCAGCTTCACCGATCCGCAATCCGGCCGGACCCTCGACAACTGTCAGCACGTCCTCATGGGCTGCTGCACGAACCTCATCGATCTATACAAACGATTAGACGTGCAGGACGCGATTCAGTGGCACCGCACGCTGTATTTCATGGACCTGGGAGGAGGAGAGGGCCAAGGGCCAGGGGCCAGGGGCCAAGGCGGGGAAGAGGAAGCAGGAGCAGCCGGCAGTCGGCAGTCCGATTCGCAATCCGCAATCCGCAATCCGCAATCCCCCCGGCCCTTGGCCCCTGGCCCTTGGCCCTCTCTTCCCGTCGACATCCTCGAAGCCGACGACCTGCCCGCGCCGCTGCACATGACCCGCTCGCTCATGGCCTTCAAATCGCTCACGCTCCTGGAAAAGCTCGCCATCTCGCGCGGCATGTTCGCCCTCATGCGTTTGAGTGAACGCAATCGCCGAGCTGTCCATCAGCAGAGCTTCGCCGACTGGCTCACCGATCACGGTCAGACGAAGGGCGCGATCGACAAGTTCTGGGCCCCTGTCGTCATCAGCGCCCTGAATGAACTGCCGCAGCAGTGTGCTGCCGACTATGCGATCCACGTGTTTCAGGATGGTTTTCTCCGCAGCAGCGATGCTTACGTGATGGGCCTGTCGCGCGTGCCGCTGGTGCGTCTCTACGACGCGGCTGAGCAGGCCATCACCCGCGCTGGCGGCAAGGTGATGCTCTCCACCAGCGCGGAGGAATTCATCTATGAAAACGGTCAGGTCACCGCGCTCATCGCCGATGGAGAAAGGCTCGAAGCGGATGATTTCGTGAGCGCCCTGCCGCACGACCGCCTCGCGAAAGTCTGCGGGCCGGAGATGTTCAAGGCTGACACCCGCCTGCGTCGCATCGATCGTTTCACGACAAGTCCCATCCTGGGCATTCATCTGTGGTTTGAATGTGCGAACGATAAGCCGGTGATGACGCTGCCGCATCTGGTGTTGATGCGCAGTCCGTTGCAGTGGATTTTCAATAAGGGAATGGAACAGGAGTCAGGAGACAGGAGTCAGGAGTCAGGAGACAGGAGTCAGGAGTCAGGAGACAGGAGTCAGGAGACAGAAGGGCGAAAGCCCACCCACTCCCGTGGGTGGATCCCCTCCCAACATCTGCACGGCGTCATCTCCGCCGCCTACGATCTCGTCGATCAACCCGCCGACCGCATCATCGAACTCATCGTCTCCGAAGTTCGCCGCGCTCTGCCCGATGCCCGCGATGCGAAGCTCGTTCATGCCCGTGTCGTCAAGGAAAAGCGCGCCACCTTCAGCCCGCGCCCCGGGGTCGATGCCTTCCGTCCGGCCGCCACCGGCGCGATCGGCAATCTCTATCTCGCCGGCGACTGGTGTCAGTCCGGTTGGCCCGCGACGATGGAAGGCGCGGTCCGCAGCGGCTATCTCGCCGCCGCCGCCCTCCTGCGCGAAGCAGGCTGCGAAGGCGTCGAGCCGCTCGTGCCCGATCTCGAAGCCGAGGCGATGTATCGGCTGATCAACGGCTGAGATTTGACCACGGATCGCAACGAGCCGCGCACGTGAGTAAGCGGTTTCAGGAGGCCGGTCCGCTCCCTTACGATCGCGGCTCGTTCACGTCGCTCTCTCCATCCGCGTCACTCATGCATTCCGTGCAATCCGTGGTTCTTCTTCTTGTCACGCAGTCCCGTAGCGTAGAATGAAAACCATGAGTCACCGACTGTTCCTCCTTGTCGCCTTTCTCGCTCGCCCCGCCTTCGCCGCGGAGCAGCCGCTGGACTTTTCCCGCGACGTGCTGCCGATCCTTTCGGACAAGTGCTTCGTCTGTCACGGCCCCGACACGCAGAAGAAGGATCTCCTCCGTCTCGATTCCTTCGAAGCCGCGACGCGACTGCTCGACGGCGACACCCGCGCGATCGATCCGAAGGATCCGGCCAAGAGTGAAATCCTTGTCCGCATTCATTCGAAGGACGATCCCATGCCGCCGAAGAAGGCGGAAAAGAAACTCACGGACGCCGAGCGGGCCGTTCTCGACCGCTGGGTCCGCCAGGGCGGCAAGTATGAAAGGCACTGGGCGTTTGTGGCGCCCAGGAAACCCACGTTGCCAGCCGTGGGAAGCGGCGAGAAGAATCCGACCGATGCCTTCGTGCTCGCGCGATTGAAGGAGAAGAACGTCCCCTTCGCGCCGGAGGCCGATCGTTCGACGCTAGCCCGCCGCGCCGCCCTTACGCTCACCGGCCTTCCACCAGAACTATCACAGCTCAAAGCCTTCCTCGATGATAAACGCCCCGATGCCTACGAACACTATATAGATACGCTTCTCACCAGCCCGCGCTTCGGCGAGCATCAGGCCCGCTACTGGCTCGATGCAGTTCGCTACGGCGACACGCACGGCCTGCACCTGGACAACAAGCGCGGCATCTTTCCTTATCGCGACTGGGTCGTCCGGGCGTTTAACGAGAACCTGCCGCTCGACGTCTTTCTTACCTGGCAGCTTGCCGGCGATATGCTGCCCGACCCGACGTTGGCGCAGCTCGTGGCCACCGGGTTCGTGCGCATGAACCCGACCACCGCCGAGGGCGGCGCGATCCCCGCCGAATTCCAGGCGAAGAACAATTTCGATCGCGTTGAGACGATCGGCACCGTTCTTCTGGGCATGACCTTCATCTGCTCGCGCTGCCACACGCATAAGTACGATCCGATTCAGCAGACCGAGTACTACGAGCTGCTGGCCTTTTTCAACAACACAGCCGAGAGCCCGCTCGATGGCAACAAGTACGACTACGCCCCCGTCATCAAAGCCCCGGCGACGCAGCAGGCGTGGACGCAGTGGCTCGAAGTCGAAGCGGCACGCGACAAGCTCTTGAAGAGCGCCAGCACCGCGGCCCTTGTGCAGGCGAAGAACTGGGCGAGCCTAGACAGCGACGGGAAGCTCAAACTGCTCGCCGATGCGAAGGGGCCGCTGAAAAACTTTGCGCAGCATGCCGATGCGGTCGCGCTCGCGCAGAAAATCGCGGAACTTGAAAAGGATTTCACCACCACACTCGTCGCCAAGGAATTGCCGAGCCCGCGCGAAACCCGCCTGCTCAAGCGCGGCGAATATGACCTGCCCGATGGCGAGCCGCTCAAGCCCGCGGTGCCGGCCATTATGGGCGCGCTGCCCAAGGCCGCCCCGACAAATCGTCTTGGCCTTTCGCAGTGGCTCACCGCGCGCGATCATCCGCTCACCGCCCGCGTCCTCGTCAACCAACTCTGGCTCCGCGCCTTTGGCGACGGCCTCGTGCGAACCCCCGAAGACTTCGGCCTCCAGGGTCAGCAGCCTACGCATCCCTTGCTGCTCGACTGGCTCGCGATGGAACTGCACGACAGCAAGTGGGACCAGAAGCACATGCTTCGCCTCATGGTCACCAGTCGCACCTTCAAGCAAAGCGCAGCCCGCCGGCAAGACATCACCGATCCGGAAAACCGCCTGCTCGCGCGCGGCCCCGGCTACCGCCTCGATGCCGAAGTCATTCGCGACCTGGGCCTGTGGGCTGCCGGGATGTTGGAGCCGGACATGGGCGGCGACGGCATCAAACCCTACCAGCCCGCCGGCCTGTGGGAAGCCCTCATGCATCCGGCCAGCAACACGAAGAGTTACATTCAGGACCACGGTGCCAAGCTCTACCGCCGGAGTTTGTACGTGTACTGGAAGCGCACCAGCCCGCACCCGATGTTGACACTGTTTGATGCCCCGAGCCGGGAAGCGAGTTGCATTCGCCGATCGCGTACGAGTACACCGGTGCAGTCACTGGGCTTGCTGAATGAAACGCAGCGCGTGGAGATGGCCCGCAAACTCGCCGAGCGCCTGGTGCGCGAGGCGGACAGCGATGCGAAGCGTGTTGAATTGCTATTTACATTGCTGGCGAGCCGGGCGCCGACGGAATTGGAGTCGCGCGTGTGCGCATCACTCATTAAGAGCGCTCGCGAGCGCTTCACCAACGCAAAAAACGACGCCACCGCACTGCTCGCGATCGGCGAAGCGAAGCGCGATGAAAAGCTCGACGCCATCGAAGTCGCGGCGTGGACGCAGGTGACGACGACGATCCTTGCCAGTGATGTGGCGATTCTGTTGTATTAAGTATTTACCACGGATAGCACGGATAGCACTGATAGAGAACAATTAATGAGAAAACCAGGAAACCAAGTGGTGAATCAATCTTTTCCTGCCTTCCTGCTTTCCTCATAACCCCATCCGTGCCATCCGTGCCATCCGTGGTCAACCTATTTCGAGGAAACCTATGAACCCCCTCCGAGAATACGACCTCAACCTCACCCGCCGCCAGCTCTTCGGCCGCGCCGCCCTCGGCGTCGGCACCGCCGCGATGGCGCAGCTCTTCGCGGGCACCGGCTTGCTTGCTGCTAATGGCGCGGCCCCTCAAATCGGCCTGCACCACAAAGCCAAAGCCAAACGCGTCATCTATCTCTTCATGTCCGGCGGCCCCAGCCATCACGATATGTGGGACTACAAACCCAAAATGATCGACCTCTTCGGCCAACCTCTCCCCGAAGCTATCCGCGACGGCCAGCGCATCACCGGCATGACCGCCGGCCAGAAAACACTCCCCGTCTGCCCCTCCAAATACAAGTTCACCAAACACGACAACAATCAGGACGGTGTGTATGTAAGCGAATTACTCCCGCATACCGCCAAGGTCGCCAAAGAATTGTGTGTGATCCATTCAACCTTCACCGAAGCGATCAACCACGACCCGGCCATTACCTACATTCAAACCGGCAGCCAGGTGCCCGGCCGGCCCAGCCTCGGCGCGTGGCTCAGTTACGGTCTCGGCAGCACGAATCAAAATCTCCCCGCCTACATCGTCATGCACGCCCAATCGCGCCACGCCGAGCAATCCCTCTTCGCCCGCCTCTGGGGCACCGGTTTTCTTCCAGCCGACCATCAGGGCGTGCTCCTCCGCAGCCAGGGCGATGCGGTGCTTTACCTCGCCAACCCGGCGGGCGTCACCCGCGAGGATCGCCGGGCTCAGCTCGATGCACTTGCCGCCATCAACCAGGCTCAGCACGAACGCTTCGGCGATCCGGAAATCCTCGCCCGCATCAAGCAGCACGAAATGGCCTACCGCATGCAGGCCTCCGTCCCCGAACTGATGGACCTCTCCAAGGAAACCGAAGCCACTTTCAACCTCTACGGCCCCGACGCCAAGAAGCCCGGCACCTTCGCCGCCTGCGCCCTCAACGCCCGCCGCCTCGCCGAGCGCGGCGTCCCCATCATTCAGATCTTCCACCGAG
>JBBDXA010000241.1:0-12146 GCA_040902585.1 Phycisphaeraceae bacterium | reverse complement strand
CGTTGTAGTACTAGGACTCCAGCTTTTGCCGGCGTTCCAGTTCCTCCAGGGCTGCGATGGGATCTTCGGGAAGCGGAGGACCGGTGTCGGTGGCGTCGCCGTTGTCACCACTCGCTGCGTGGGCGGCCCGTTCTTCGCGCACGCGTTCGATGCGCTGGGAGATGCCCGATCGAGCCGGTCCGGTGGCAACGCGTTTGAGGAATCGCCGCATCATCCACATGCCAAAGCCCAAGAGCAGCAGCAGGCCGAGGCCGACCTTGATCGCCGACGGCGGCATGCCTTCGCCTGAGCCGGTGACGGCGCCGGTCGCTGACGCGGGCAGGGCGTCGATCGGTTCGGCCCTGTCGCCGATGAGCGCGACAAAGTTCAGCGGGATGTTGTCCTCGCCGTTGCTGCGATAGTCGCGCCAGACTTTGTAGAAGCGGCCGACGATCCGCACCTTGTCGCCGCGCTCGATTGTCTTGGGCGGATGCAGAAGATAGACGACGACGACTTCATCGCGCGGGTCGTTGAGGGCCGTGATGCGCACCGCCCACTGTTCGATGTTGCTCGGCCAGGCACCGGGGCGCTCGAGTTTCACTTCCTTGCGCCCGGCGAAAATGCCTTCGACGCGAAACAGGTCGCCGCGATAATCCTGCGGGGCGCCGATCAGCGGGCCCACGTGCGTGATCAGCGGCGAGAGCGGCATCGGCTCATCCTTCCACAGAGCCACGTTCGCCAGCAGGGCATACAGCTCGCCCACATCAATGCTGTTCGTGAAATCCACGATCCCCCGCACCTGCTGCTGCTGAAGGCTGGTCAAGGGCGGAAGCGTATCGCCGTAGGTCACCCGCGCGCTGCGACCGACGAAAACGAGGAACGGCCGCGTCACGCCGTCCTCACCCTGCACCGGCCAGACCTTGTAAAACCGGGCCGCCAGTTTCACCTTCGTGCCCTTCACCGGCACCGGCGGCGGATCGCTCAGGTACACCATCACCGCGCGGTCCGTCCCTTCCACCTTGATGCCCCATTGCTCCAGCTTCCCGTCCCAAGGGCCCGATCGCTTCACCTCATGCACCTCGTGAAGGCCCATGTACTCGCCTTCAATCAGCACCGGCGTGCCGCGATACTCGGCCGGCGACGCGAGGAGCGTCTCCGCCTTGAGCACCATGCCCTGCGGCACTTCCGTCACCGGCCACAGCGAGGCGTTTTCAAGCAGCGAATAAAAACCTTCGTCCATCTCCGCCACGTTGTCCTTCACGGCATCGAGATATGCCTTCTGCTGCCCCGTGAGCGGAGGCAGCGCGGCAGTCAGAGCGAGCAACACAATGGCGGCGAATGCATGCATCGGTGGAATTGTAGCTTGATGAAACAAACGGACGCGGGGCTTGGTGCCACAGGCAAGCGGTGGGTGCCATGGGCAAGCGAGTCTTCGAGCTTGCCCGTGTCGTGCGCGGCAGGCACTCGCACGGGTAAGCTCCGCGGACTTCGCTTACCCATGGCACCCGGCACTCTTCTATTCATGCAACGCACGAACGCGCTCATTGTCCGAAGATTGATTCCACTTGCGTCGCCGTCATCTGATAGAGGCCGACCGCGACGCCGTCTTCGTACACCACAGCGACCTTGATCGTGCCGCGCACCCGGCAGAGCGCGTCCTGGAGGTAGGGCGTGCGCTTGCCCGATTCCATCTTCACTTCGATCCAGTCGTTGAGCTGCGGCGACTGCTCGTAATAGTTCTCCGCGAGCATCGGAGAGAGAATGAATTCGTTGGTACTGTTATCTTCAAAATCGATCGGCATCATGTAGCCCTGGACAATGATCTCTCTGCCATCGAGCGCAAGGATAGACTCGGGGATGACAATGCTTGTGGGATCCCTTTCTACGATCGAACCAGGACCGGTGAGTGGAAAGCCCCGCAGGACGGCAAAGGATATTTCAAGGGCACCGTCCGTCACGGCTGCGTCGGCGGGGTCGAAGGTGTCAGCACGCGTGCGATCGACCTGAGTGATCTTCATTCCCTTCGCTGGATATGAAGTGCTTGGATATTGTTGCCACGATTCATCCGGATCATACCGGACTCGCAATCCGAATGGATCGAGCAGGAACCAGAGGGCCATGGCGGCGATGATGAGAAATGGAGCGCCCAGGGTAAAGAGCAGCGAAACAGGCCGATATGGAGCGGGCGCATCTGTGTCTTCACGAGCCATTCGTCACCTCATGAGTGAACACTCGAAGCGCGTGAGGTCCGGGGCGATGCGTGCGGAGCGGCGTGCGGCGTGCGGCGGCCCCGGGGGTCACGGCGTCGGCGCTTTGTCCACCTTCGTGCCCGTGATCTGATACAGGCAGACGATGAACCCGTCTTCGTACACTTCGCCGACCTTGATCGTGCCGAACACGCGGATCGGAGCATCGGGCACGTAGGGCACGCGCTTGCCGCCGGCCATCTTCACTTCGATCCAGTCGTTGAGCTGCATCGGCTGACAGTAGAAGCAGGAGGGAATCACGCGGGTGAGAATGAATTCGTTGGTGCCGCCGTCTTCGAAATCGATCGGCATCATGTAGCCCTCGATGACGACCTGCTTGCCGTTGATCGCCTTGATCGGCTGGGGGATCACGCGGTTGGGGTCCTGCTTCGACTTGTCCGCATCGGGCTCTTCCTTGACGCCGATCATGCTCGCGTAGGTGTAACCGGAAAGCGTGGCGAACGGCACATGGATCGCGCCGTCAATCACCGGGGCCTTGGTGTGGTCGAACTTCTCAGCAGTCGTGCGGTCGGCGGGCTTGAGGTCGGGGTTGTCAGGGTCGACAAAATCCGCGGGCGTCTTGGGCGGATCGACTTTGAGACCGATCGCCTTCTCCGGGTCCAGCGTCGGGTTGCCCGTGTTCGGATCGGTGTAGACCGTGCCCGGCGGATCATTCTTCACGGCCTTGGCGTTCTTGGCGGCGCGCCATTCGTCGCGACGTTTGCGGGCGTCGGCGACGGTCACGGCCGGCAGCGGCGCGCGGGCGATCTCCACCACTTTCGCATCGATCGCTTCTTCCGTCACCACCTGGGCCGATGCCTTGGGATCGATCTCGATCGCGAGCAGTTCGTCCGCGGCCTTGAGCGCGGCATCCGTTTCCTTCAACGTCGCGATGATCGCTTCGTGGGCCGCTTCACTTTTCAAAACCGCCTCGACTGCTTCAGTCTGATTCGCAATGTGCTTCTGCACCGCTGCCGCCGCGGCCTGTTCAAGGTCGAGCGATACGAGCAATCGACTCACATCGCGAAGCTCGTTCTTCAAAGGCACATCATTGCCCGCCGCGGCCTGCGCCAGGTCGCGGCGAACGACATCCGCCTCTTCGCGCAGTCGCTGACGGGCGGCTGCGATGGTGTAGGTGATTCGCCGATCAAGCTCCGCACTTACCTTCGCGAGCTTCGCCTGACGGGCCGCGAGTGCGTCGGCATCGCTGGACATCATCTTGCCCTTCACCGGCTCGGGGGCGGTGTAGGTGGAATCGTCACACGCCGTCAGCAGCAGGGCCGCCGCCAGCAGCGAAGCAGCGCACGCGGCCTGAGTGAGAATCCGTCGAATCGTTGGCAGCTTGCTCATCATGGCATTTTCCTGGGGATCGAAGTCATTTGTCACATGATAGACCGCTGCAACCGCCAAGCCTATCGGGGAAAGTGTGAAAGCAGCGGTGTCAGGGGCCTACTTCTTCACCTTCGCATCGTCGTAGGAGAGCTTCACATCCTTGTACTCCTTGCCGCGGATAGTCAGGCTGGTGATCGTCGCATTGAACTGGGTCATGTCCTGCAAATCCTTGAGCGGGGCGTTGAACTGCGAGGTGTCGCCCACCTTCTCGCCCGTGGTCGCGTTGGCTGCGGGCAGGAGCGTGATGTTGAACGGTTCCTTGACCTCCCCGCCGAAGGCCTGCGCCGCGTCGTATCGCGCCATTGCGATGACCATCTCCACCTGCGGCGCAGCGATGCGCACCGACTTCTCCGCGTGGCCGTCCATGATCCACATCGTGAACACGTTCAGCTCATGCTGAATTTTGAATTCAACCTGGAACTCGTGCTCGCCGAGTTCGACCATGATGCCGCCGCGCGGCGGGGCATGATGGTGGCCCTCGTCGTTATGAACATGTCCATCGGGGCCGTGGTCGTGATCATCATCGCCTTTGCCGCAGCCTGTGATGAAGAGAATCGAAACGAGCGACAGCGCGGCGAGGCACATCATCGCTGAAAAGGGTCGGCTGCTATTCATAAGATCGGCTCCTGTGAAATCCCTGCATTGCGCAGGATGAAGTACACAGGATAACACGTGAAGAGAGGGGCGAATCGGGCATGCGTCGGGTGGCTGGGGTTGAGGCTCGGCGAAACCCCGGCGGGGGACGCACAAGGTTGATCGGGCCGGGGCTTGCGCGGACTCCAGCCCCAGCCACCCGAATCGAGCGGCGATCTACTTCGCCTTGGCCTTCTCCAGCGCCTTGCGGGCTTCGACCACATTGGCCGCGTTGTTCAGGTCCGGCGAATGGTTCGGGTCCAGCAGGCCGCCGGTGCCCACCATCAGGCCCTGGAGCATCACCTGCAACCGCGCGAGTTCGGAAATGTTGTCTTCGCGCAGGCCTGTGAGTTCGGTCTTCACCGCTTCTTCATTCCCGGCATGCTTGATCGCGCGGTCGTACGCGGCAACCTGGCGCGTCTTTTCTTCGATGAGCAGTGCCAGCAGCTTTTCGATGGTGATGAAGTGATAGTGGCCCACCGCCTGCGAGAAGGGGCGGGGGCGTTCGGGCGCGCCGATGGCCTGGAGGATCGCCGTCAGCCGGCCTGCGTGGTCGGTGTCGCGCTGATAAAACTCCTGGATTGCCTGCCAGGTGCGGTACGTCTTGGCCGAGACGTAGGGCGTCAGCTCGTGGGCGTGTTCCATCAGGCTGCGCGACTCGGCGTCAAGCAGGGCGTTGATCTCAGTTGCAAAGGCACGTAGGTTCATAGCTCTCGCTTGATCGGGGTCGGTGTCGCCAGCGTCGCGCCGGCGTCCGTTTCATTCGGCTTCACGGGCTGGAGCGTGGTCGCGGGCACGGGCTGCACCGGTGCGATCGGCGCGACAGCTTCCTTCTCCGGGCTGCGAAGCTCGGCGAAACCGTAAGTCATCGCGCTGCCGCCGCCCAGGCCTGTCCACACGACTGCCGCGGCGCAGGCGATCAGGATCGCCTGGCCCGCGCCGAGGGCGAAGCTGGGGCGATCCTCTTCATCCTTCGCAAAGACCATGTAGAAGACCGGCCGCATGTAGAAGTACAGGCTGATGAGCGTGTTGATGAGCAGCACGGCAATGACCACCAGCGCGCCATCGCCCAGGCCGCCCATGCCTTTCATCAGGTAAATCTTGCCGAGGAATCCGCCCAGTCCGGGCATGCCGAACAGGCTCAGGAGGAAGAGGATGAGCAACCCCGCCAGCGCGGGCGAGCGTTTGATCAGGCCGGTGTAGGCGCGGATGTCTTCCGAACCGGTGCGCTCGGCGATGAGGCCGACGATGGTGAACGCGCCCAGATTCATGAACATGTAAACGAGCAGGTAGAAGAGGATCGCGCCCGAGACATCGCCGCCGGTGCGGTCCGGGAAGATGAGCGCGGCACAGGCCATGATCATGTAGCCCGCGTGCGCGATGGAACTGTACGCGAGCATGCGCTTCATGTTGTTCTGATGGAAGGCAAGCAGGTTGCCCCAGGTGGCGGTGACACCGCCGAGGATGGCGACGCCGACGCAGATGCCCATGAACAGGCCTTCACCGGTCGCGCCGTCAAGGTTGAGGCGGGCGACGCCGAAGGCGTGAACAATGCGGACCAGCAGCACCACGGCCGCGCCTTTGGAGGCGACGGAAAGGAACGTCGTCACCGGCATGGGGGCGCCCTGAAACACATCGGGGCACCAGAAGTGCATGGGCACGGCTGAGAGCTTGAACGCCAGCCCGGCGAACATGGCGATCAGGCCGATGGCCAGCAGCGGCGTCATGCCGCCGGTGGCGGCGGCGTGAGCGACGCCGGGCAGACTGAGCGTGCCGGTGGTGCCGTAGATGAGCGACATGCCGTAGATCATGATCGCGCTGGAGGCCGCGCCGAAGATGACGTACTTGAGCGAAGCCTCGGTGCCGCGCCGTGTGTGCTTCCTATAGCCGGCCAGCGCGAAGCTGGGAAGCGAGGCTGCTTCGATCGCGATGACGATCATCAGCAGGTTGTTGGCTGACGCCATGAGCGCCATGCCGAAGGTCGCGCCCAGCAGCAGGCAGAAAAAGTCGGGGGCATCGAGGTCGCTGCCGCGCTCGCGCTTGAGCAGCCACCACTGGGCGATGATCAGGGCGGTGAAGAGGATGAGCAGCAGCTTGAAGAACTGACTGAAGTGATCGATGACCAGCATGTCATGGAAGACCGTGGTGGACATCGCCATCGTGGAGACGGATTCAGTGATGAGCTTGTTGTCAGCGCCGATGACGTCGAGGGTCACACTCTTGCGGGCCAGGGCGACCAGCGCGAGGAGCAACGTGCCCAGGGCGGCGTAGATCGGCAGGCGCACGTCGCGCCGGCGGATGAATGGCACGAGAATCACCGCGCACATGCCCACCGCCAGCCAGACCTCGGGCATGACCAGGCCGACTTCCTTCCAGAAGGCCGCCCAACGTTCGCCGACATTCTCGATGCTGAAATCCACGTTTGTTTCCTGCTTATTTCAAGGGCGCTTGCCAAGCCCGATGGCGAGGTTCGGCGAGCCGTCGGGGTACTTCTCACTGACGAACGCCGATACCCCGACGGCTCGCGGACTCGCCATCGGGCTTGAGTCGGACGATCAACTCATGTTCACGGTCGCCGCGATCTGTTTGAACGTCGAGCCGGTGATGGCGAAGACCAGGTACGGAATCAGGCCGAAGAGAATCGCTGCCACGCCGAGCGTGACCATGATGAAATTCTCGCGGGCGCTGACGGGTTCGTAGTGATCGTACTCGGGCTTGTCGTGACCCATGTAGACGCGCTGGAACATCCAGAGGATGTAGCCGGCGGTGAGGACCACGCCAAAGGCCGCGAGGATGCCCAGGGTGTAGATCGTGCCGATGTCAAAGTGCGTTCCCGCCATCGCGGCCCGCTCAGCGCCTTCGAAGGTACCCAGCAGCACCATGATCTCACCGATGAACCCGCACAGACCGGGCAGACCCATGCCGGCGAAGAAGCCCAGCAGTGACCATCCGCCGAACTTAGGCCAGCGGAGCCACAAGCCGCCAAAACGATTGAGATCGCGGTGATGAGCCCGTTCGTAGACCACGCCGACAAGGAAGAACATGAGGGCGCTGGTGATGCCGTGAGCGATCATCTGGAAGTAGGCACCATCGAAGCCGGTGCGGGTCAGCACGGCCAGGCCAAGCGTGACGTAACCCATGTGACTGACGGAGGAGTAGGCGACGAGTTTCTTCCAGTCGGTCTGGGCCATGGCGCACAGCGCGCCGTAGATGATGGCCAGGACGCCGAGCCCGCCTGCCGCGGCCCAGAAGAGTTCGGCTGCGGCGGGGAAGTAGGGCCAGGTGATTCGCATCATCGCGTAGCCGCCCATTTTCAGGAGCACGCCGGCGAGGATCATCGAAATAGGCGTCGGTGCTTCGACGTGGGCATCAGGCAGCCAGGTGTGGAAGGGCACGCCGGGCAGCTTGATCAGGAATGCGATGAGCGTCAGCCAGAACGCCCATTTGGCGAACTGCCAGTATTTACCCGCCAGCGGTTCGGCGGGGGCGGCCTTCTTCTCCGCCTTGGCGACAGCGACGGCTGCGTCGTAAGTCTTCTGTGCTTCTTCGGCGCGAGGCTTGAACAGGGCGGCGATCGCATCGCCCTTGATCGTCACTTCCTGCACCTTGCCGTCGAGCACGCGCGTCTCTTTCACCTCGCGGCCTTGCAGCGCCATCATGTTCCACGTGTTGCCCACTCCGGCGGGCGTCGCCTGCGGCGTGTAGAAGAACAGGCCGAGCATCACGATGAGCAGGCAGATCGAGCCTGCCAAGGTGTACAGGAAGAACTTGATCGCCGCGTACTCTTTTCGCGGTCCGCCCCAGATGCCGATGAGGAAATACATGGGCAGCAGGGAGACTTCGAAGAAGACGTAGAAGAGAAACATGTCCAGTGAGAGGAACACGCCGAGCATGCCGGTGAGCAGGAACAGGTACAGGGCCATGTAGGCGTTGACGTTTTTCTCGATCGAGTAGGAGGCGAGCACGACGAGGATGGATAGGGCGGTGGTCAGAACGACGAGCGGAAGGGAGAGACCGTCCACGCCGGTGCGGTAGAAGACGTTGAGCCCTTCGATCCAGGAGATGGACGACTCGAAGTGGATGCCCGTGAGCGGGTCGGGACTGCTTCCGAGGAACCCGAAGAGAAGGAACAGACTCAGCAAAAACGTGGCGATGGTCGTGCCCAGCGCCAGTTGCCGCGTCTGCTGCTTGGTCGGCGACGCCAGACAGGCGATTGCGCCGACGCAGGGAAGGAAGATCATCAGGTTCAGGATGAATTTCATCGGAGTCCGTCGTTCGAAGTTCAGGGTTGCGGGTTCAGAGTTCCGGGTTCAACACAAATCGTTTAGCGGTAGCACCGAAGGTGCACTGGCGCACCTTACGCCGCCTGGGTCACCAGCGTCACCGCGATCACCGCCAGGGTGACCAGCGCTGCCGCCACGATAACCACCGTCACATACACGCGCACCCGGCCGGCCTGCGAAGAACGCAGCATCGAGCCGGAGTTGTAAGCGAAGTCCGCGGCGCCGTTGACCGCGCCATCGACAATCTTGCTGTCCACCTTGCCGCTGATGGCGGCGAAGAGTTTGGTCACGGTGCCGGCGAGATTGACCAGGCCATCCACCACGATCTTGTCAAACAGGGACGCGACACCGGCGACGACCTTGCCGAGGTTCACGGCGAAGATGTCATACAGGGCATCGAAGTAGAACTTGTTGCGAGCCCAATGGTGCAGGTGGCCGATGCCCGGAATCCGGACGACTCTTTCAGCGCGCTCAAGGCCATCTTTATAGAACCAGATGCCGGCACCGATGGCGAGGATCCAGCCGAAGCCGTAGAGCAGGACCAGGTGCGTGAAGTGCATGCCGTGGCTTGCATCGCCGGCGACTTCATCGAGCGACTGGGCCCAGGTCGTGCCCTGAGCGGCCTGCATCAGGCCGGCCATGCCGGTGAAGGCGTTTTCAATCATCGGCCGCCACAAGGGGAACAGCGGCACGCTGATCACCGCCATCGCCGCCAGCACAAGCTGCGGAACGACCATGGTCGAAGGCGCTTCGTGAGCGTTGTCATATAGATGCTGATCGCGCGGCTTGCCGAGGAACGTCAGCGCGAAACTGCGAGCCATGTAGAACGCGGTGACGTAGGCGATGATCGTCGGGCCCCAGTAGAACAGCGACCCCATAACCGACCCGTAGTTGTAGGCCCCCGCAATAATGCCGTCCTTGGAGTAGAAGCCGCTGATGCCGATGGGCGTGAAGGGGATGACCGCGCCGCTGATGGCGAGCGTGCAGACCGCGTAGCACAGGGCGGTCTTGGGCATTTTGTCTTTCAGGCCGCCGTAGTACCGCATGTCCTGCTGGTGATGGGCCGCGTGAATGACGGAGCCGGCACACTGGAACAGGCAGCACTTGAAGAAGGCGTGCGTGATCATGTGGTACACGGCGAAGATGTAGTTGCCCGTACCGAGACCGAGGATCATGTAGCCAAGCTGCGACAAGGTTGAGTAAGCGAGGACGCGCTTGATGTCGGTCATGACCAGCGCCATGAACGCGGCCATGACGAGCGTGATCAGGCCGATGGTGCTGATAAACAGGTGCGCGCCGGGCGTGAGGATGGGGTAGATGCGAGCGGTGAGGAAGACGCCGGCGGCGACCATGGTCGCGCTGTGAACGATGGAGGAGACCGGCGTGGGGCCTTCCATCGCGTCAGGCAGCCAGGTGTGCAGCGGGAACTGGGCGCTCTTGCCGATCGCGCCGAAGAACAGGCCGATGCCCGCCATCGTCAGCCACATGGGCGGATTGGTGAAGCTGTGGCCCTCAGATTCGATGATCTGGCGAATCGCCCCGAACATGCCCGCGACCGGCTCGGGCGAACCGGCGGCTGCGCCGATCACTTCGCCGCCGGGCAGCAGTACATTCGCGCCCAGCTTCCAGAACAGGATGCCGAAGCCGATGAGAAAGCCCGCATCGCCGATGCGGTTCATCACAAACGCCTTCTTGCACGCCAACTGCGGCCCGCGCTTCTCGAACCAGAAGCCGATCAGCAGATAGCTCGTCAGGCCGACGAGTTCCCAGAAAACAAAGAGCTGCATGATGCTGTTGGCGACGACGATGCCCATCATGCTGAAGGTGAACATGGACAGGTAGGCGAAGAAGCGCTCGAAGCGTTTATCGCCATGCATGTAGCCAATGGAATAGACATGGACGAGCGTGGAGATGAGCGTGACCATGAACATCATGGCGACGGTCAGGCCATCGATGAGGACGCCCAGGTAGAGCCAGCCGGCCTCGGTGCCGGGGATGGGAATCCAAGGGACTTTCCAGGTGATCGCGCCCAGGTCGATCACGCTGAAGTAGAGCATGAGGGCGATGAGGGAGAAGGCGCAGGAGACGCCCATGACGACGGTGGTGAACCACCCGGACTTTTCGCCGGGCAGGCGACGCTTGCCGAAAAAGAGAACCAGCACGCTGCTGAACAGGGGCAGCAGTACGGCCAGGACAATGAGCAGTCGGATGAATCCCTGAGTGCCGGTCATAAGAATTGCGGATTGAGGATCTCGGATTGCGGATTGTTAGCCCGCACTTTCAGGTTGGATTGCGATGGAGTGATTTCCAATCCGCAATCCGCCATCCGCGATCCGCAATCACTTCATCCTTTCATCTCATCCGCCTGCTCGACGTCGATGGAGCTGAAGCGGTTGTAGTAGTTGAGGAAAATCGCCAGCGCCACCGCGGCTTCGGCCGCGGCGAGCACAATAATGAACATTGAAAACACCATGCCGTCGATCGCCGGATCGCCCGGCGTGTGCGGCACCTTCTCGGAAAAGCGATTGAAGGCCACCAGGTTCACAGCCGCGGCATTGAGGATCAGCTCCACGCCGATGAGGATGCCGATGGCATTGCGCTTGGTGAGAATGGTCGCCACGCCCGCGCCCAGGAGGACGAAGGAGACGAGGACGAAGTGATGAAGGCCGATTTCAAACATGAGCGTTGAGCCAAGAGCCGCTTGCGGCTTAGCGATGCTTCGTGATTCTCAATCATCCACGCGACGTTTGCGCGCCATGTAGGCCGCGCCGATCATGACCACCAGCAGCAGGACGCCCGCCACTTCAAAGGGCACGATGTATTTTGAGAGCAGACCTTTGCCGATGGTCGAGATCTGCGAGTAGCCCTCGACGGGCGGCTTGTGACCCGCGTGAATATCCGTATTGACCAGGGCCCAGACCATCAGGCCCAGCATCACGATGCCGAGCATCATGCCGATGGCCTTTTCCCAGCCTTTGGCCTTGAGCTGAAGGAAGGGATTGCGGCTGGTGAGCATGACGCCGAAGACAATGAGGATGAGCGTGCCGCCGGCGTAGACCAGGAGCTGGATCGCCGCGAGGATTTCCGCTTCGAGCATGAAGTACATGCCCGCGACACCCGCCAGCGTGAGCAGCAGATAGACCGCCATGCGGACGATGTTGTCCGACAGGACAATCGCCCACGCGCTGAGACAGGTGAGCGTCGCGAATGCATAAAACAGCACCGCGGCGACATTCTGCTCACCAGTCAAACCATCCTGGGCCAGCGTCAACACAAGAGCACCCTCGACAAGTAGACAACTCAATCACAAAACCCGGCAGAGAATAACGGGCGCGGAGTAGAGGGGCAAGTCAGGGCAAGGGTCTTGAGTCCTGCGTCCTGCGTCCTGAGTCTTTGGGGCACCGCAGTTGAGATTAGAAGTCGCACGTCAATCGCAGGTGACGCCTTGGACCAGTTCATGCCATGTGTGTTCGGGCCATCTCAAGCTTCACCCGGCTCAACTGTGCTGTACCCCTGGGACCAGCTAATTGGACCATCCACTTCCTGGGCACTGATGCAAAAGCCTTGTGGACAATCTCGAAATCCCGGCTGGTCAGCAACCCGCTCTTGGGCA
>JBBDXA010000240.1:668-12298 GCA_040902585.1 Phycisphaeraceae bacterium | reverse complement strand
GGAGTCGGGAGTCAGGAGTCAGGAGTCAGGAGTCAGGAGTCAGGAATGCTACATCATCGCAATTGTAATCCGCTTGGCGCGAATTGCCTTGAACTTCCAGAGGGAGCGTGCCCCCCGGCTCGTTTTCGTCAAGTGATCCTTATACTGGCGATTGTTCAGTCCCTTGGCCCCTGGCCCTCCACCCTTGGCCCTTCCTCCGGAGATCCCTATGCCCACCACCCGCCGTCAGTTCATCCGCACCACCGCAAACGGTGCCGCGATCACCGCCCTTCCTTTCGCGCGATCGGTCTTCGCGCAGGACACGCCCAGCGACACCGTGATCGTCGGCGTCATGGGCATGGGGCGCGGTGCCTCGCTGGCTGGTGGTTTTGAAAGCCAGCCCAACTCGCTGGTGAAGTATGTTTGTGATGTGGACGAGAACCGCGCCAATCAGGCGGCGAACAATCTCGAAAAGGCCAAGGGACGTCGTCCGCAGGTCATCACTGATTTTCAAAAGATGCTCGATGATCCGAAGCTCGATGCGTTCGTCTGTGCCGCGCCCAATCACTGGCACGCGCCGGCTACGATCCTCGCCTGCAAGGCCGGCAAACATGTGTACGTCGAAAAGCCTTGCAGCCACAACGCGCGCGAAGGCGAGCTTCAGATCGAAGCAGCCCGCAAGTACAAGCGCATCGTGCAGATGGGCAGCCAGCGGCGAAGCTTTCCCAAAATTATCGAAGGCATCGAACTCCTGCACGCCGGCGAGATCGGCCGCGTCTATTACTCGCGCGCCTGGTACGCCAACTCGCGCGGCGCGATCGGCAAGGTCGAGCCGGCCGAAGTCCCCGCCAATTTCAACTACGACCTCTGGCAGGGCCCCGCGCCGCGCGCGCCTTATCGCACCAACGTCATCCCTTACAACTGGCACTGGTTCTGGCACTACGGCGGCGGTGAACTGGCTAACAACGGCATCCACGCGCTGGACCTTTCCCGCTGGGGCCTGGGCGTGGACTTCCCCACACGCGTCACTGCGGGCGGCGGGCGCTATCACTGGGACGATGCCCAGGAAACGCCCGACACCATGACCTGCACCTTCGATTTCCCCGACAAGAAATCCATCCTGTGGGAAGGCCTCAGTTGCAATCGCCTCGGGATCGCGGAAGGCTTCGGCGCGAGCTTCCACGGTGAAAAAGGTTCGCTCATGTTGGGCTCATCGGGGTACTCGCTGTACGATGGCACCGGTCGCAAGAAGAAAGATGTGCCCGGACCCGGCGCGGACGGGCCGCACTTCGAAGATTTCCTCTCCTGCATCCGCGCCGTCGGCACCGATGGCCCGACGAAGCTGCCCAACGCAGACATCGAACGCGGCCACCGCAGTACGCTCTTGTGCCACCTTGGCAACATCGCCTACCGCACAGGCCGCACGCTCAACTGCGATCCGAAGAACGGGCACATCAAGGATGACAAGGAAGCGATGGGGCTGTGGTCACGCGAGTATGAGAAGGGGTGGGAGCCGAAGGTGTGAGGGGGAGGCTAGAATGGTTGACCAATGGAGCCTGACATGCATATGAAAATATCGACCACTCCTGATGCCAGGTACGCTCACATCGAGAAGCCGCCTGGAGACTCCGCGCGTTTGAAGAACACACCTCGCATGCGCGTGTCGATGATTATCTCAGCCTATCTGGCGCACGGGTACTCGCCGGAGGAAATGTGCCGACAATTTCCACACATGTCGTTGTCAGAGGCATACTCCGCCATGGCGTACTACTTCGACCACCAGGAAGAAATTGACGAAGAAATCGAGCGCGAACTGAGGGAGTATGAATCGATCCGAGCAGCGCAGCCGCCTTCGCCTATATTGAAGCGTTTGCGAGAACTGGGACTCCGCTAAATGCCGGTCAAGTTTTACATGGATGTGAACGTCCCATTCGCGATCACTGAGCAATTGCGACGGCGCGGCATTGATGTCATCACCGCCCAGGAGGACACAGCTGGACGCCTGAGCGATGATGAGCTGCTTCGCCGGGCGTCTGAGCTTGGCCGCGTCGTGTTCACGCACGATCATCGATTCCGTGCGATGGCGGAACAGTGGATTCGCGACGGATCACCGTTCGCAGGTTTGGCATTCGGTCCGATGGGCGCGCATTTGACAGGCGCGTATGTTTCCGACCTGCATCTGATTGCCGCAGCGATGTCTGTTGAAGAATGGCGAAACCGCGTCGACTACCTTCCTTTCAAGTGAGAATTGGCATGCAACACTTCCGTTCACGGACTCTTCTAGTGATACTTCTGCTGGCAGTCTCCAGCAGCGCCACATTGGCCGACGCCCCGCCCCTGCGCATCGGCATCATCGGCCTGGACACCTCCCACGCCCCCGCCTTCGCCAAGGCTCTCAACGATCCCAACGCCGCCGCCGACCTCGCCAACTGCAAGGTCGTCGCCGCCTACCCCAAGGGCAGTCCGGATATTGAGTCCAGCACCTCACGCGTGCCCAAGTACACCCAGGACATGAAAGACCTCGGCATCGAGATCGTCGATTCCATCGACGCCCTGCTTGCGAAGGTCGATTGCGTCCTCCTTGAAACCAACGACGGCCGCCCGCACCTGGCGCAGCTCATTCCCTGCTTGAAGGCCGGCAAGCCGACGTTCATTGACAAGCCCATCGCCGGCTCGCTCGCTGACGCCGTCGCGATCTTCGAGCTTTCGAAGAAATACAAGACGCCGGTGTTCTCTTCATCGAGCCTGCGTTACGCCGAGGGCGCGCAGGCCATTCGCAACGGCAAGATCGGCGATGTGCTCGGCTGCGATGCCTACTCGCCCTGCTCGCTCGAAGCCACGCACCCCGATCTTTTCTGGTACGGCATCCACGGCGTCGAAACGCTCTTCACCTGCATGGGCACCGGCTGCGAGTCCGTCGTGCGCATCACGTCCAAAGATTTTGATGTTGCTGTCGGCAAATGGAGCGACGGCCGCATCGGCACGTTCCGCGGCATCCGCAAAGGCTCAGCCGGCTACGGCGGCACGGCCTTCGGCTCCAAAGGCGTCAGCGAGATCGGCAAGTCCGCCGGCTACCGTCCGCTGGTGGTGGAGATCGTCAAATTCTTCCGCACCAGGGAAGTGCCCATTTCAGCCGCGGAAACGCTGGAAATCTACGCCTTTATGGAAGCCGCCGATGAGAGCAAAAGGCAAGGCGGCAAGCCGGTGACGATTGCCTCGGTGATGGAGAAGGCACGGAAGGATGCGGAAGGTAAAATCAGGGAGTGATCCATCTGTTGAATGGGTTGGATGGGTCGGGTGCCATGGGCAAGCGAGGCTTTGCGAGTTTGCCCGTGCCGGGCGCACCTGATGATCCGCACGGGCAAGCTCCGAAGACTGCGCTTGCCCATGGCACCCGGACAGTTCACCCGGACAGTTCAACAGGCATCCGTTTCAATCAGGAAGGGCTGACCATGTTCCAGGAAGTCGAAGTGCTGCGAGCGGCCGTGTGCATGGCCGGGCTTGACGGCAACATCAGCGAAAAGGAGATGAAACTCATCAAGCAGCTCGCCGATCACTGCGGCGTCGGGGCTGCGTCGCTCAAGGCGATGATGGACAAAGCGGTCAGCGATCCCAACTACTACCAGTCGCAGCTCCGCTACCTGCGCGGCAACCCGGATGAAACCATGAAGGTGCTCCTGCGCATCGCCGTCGCTGACGGCGCGCTGCATCCCAACGAACGCGTCATCCTCCAGGTCTTCGCCACCAAGCTGAATATTGAATCATCACGCTTCGAGCAACTCCTCGCCGCGGCGGAGAGCGCGGTGGCCGGAGAGTGAGGAGGAGACAGTGCCCGGAATTCCAGAGTCGCGTGCCAACAGGTCGGGTGCCACGGGTCGCGGAGGTCCGCCGACGAGACCCGTGCGGCAACCCTCGACATCGTCATCGCCCAAGGTGTTCGCACGGGTCTAGTCGCAAAGCCTCCTCGACCCGTGGCACCCATCCTCTCCCTTCGTTCCTCCGTTCCTTTGTCCCTTCGTTCCTGCCTCCGCTCCCCTTCCGCCTTCTTTCCACTACCATGTCCCCCGCGGGGAGAAGCGGCGACAACGGGAGTGAATCGCACGCATGGCACGCAAGCCTAAACAGAATGCCGAGACGCGCCGCCTGGGCGACGACGCCAAACGCAAGGCCAACTGGAAACGCTGGGGCCCTTACCTTTCCGAGCGCCAGTGGGGCACCGTTCGCGAAGACTATTCGCAGCACGGCAACTGCTGGGATTATTTCCCCCACGACCACGCCCGCAGCCGCGCCTATCGCTGGGGCGAGGACGGCCTCTTCGGCTGGACCGATCGCGAATGCCGCATGTGCTTTTCGCTCGCCCTGTGGAACGGCAAAGACCCTATCCTCAAAGAACGCCTCTTCGGCCTGACCGGCCCCGAAGGCAATCACGGGGAAGATGTCAAGGAGTGTTACTACTACCTCGACTCCACGCCCACCTACTCCTACGCCAAAGCACTCTACAAATATCCGCAGTGCGAATACCCCTACGCCCGCCTCGTGAAAGAAGGCGGACCCGCGCGCGGCAAGATCGGCGAACTCGAACTCATCGACCTGGGCGTCTTCGAAGACAACCGCTACTTCGATGTCTTCACCGAGTACGCCAAGGACAGCGCCGATGACACGCTCATCCGCATCACCGTTCACAACCGCGGTCCCGAAGAAGCGACGCTCCATGTCATCCCGCAGCTCTGGTTCCGCAACACCTGGGCCTGGGGCCGCGTCGGCGAAGGCTCCTGGCCCAAGGGCCACATCAAGACCGCCGGCACGCACAACGTCGTCTGCGAACACACCTCGCTCGGCTACTTCCACCTGGCCTTTTGCGATGGGCCTGACAGGATTTCCCCGCAGGTCATGTTCACGGAAAATGAGACGAACTACGAACGGCTCTACAACACCAAGAGCCCGTCGCCCTACGTGAAGGACGCGTTTCACGATGCGGTCATTCACGGCAAGCACGATTGTCTCAGCGCCGCCGGCGCCGGCACCAAGGTCGGTCTGAACTACGAACTGCTCCTGCCCCCCGGCGGTGAAGCGACGATCAGACTCCGCCTCTGCGCCGAAGACGCCGCCTCGCCGCGCCCCCTGGGCAAGAGCTTCGATCACACTTTCACTCAGCGCATCATCGAGGCCGAT
The DNA here is from genome assembly GCA_040902585.1 of Phycisphaeraceae bacterium. GTDB lineage: Bacteria > Planctomycetota > Phycisphaerae > Phycisphaerales > Phycisphaeraceae > JBBDXA01. The sequence goes on along the minus strand of JBBDXA010000240.1, from coordinate 7,147 downwards.
GAGTACTACAACGCGATCATCCCTTCGCGCGTGACCGGCGAAGCCCGCAACGTCGCCCGCCAGGCTTACGCCGGCCTCCTGTGGACCAAGCAGTTTTATCACTACGTCGTGAAGGACTGGCTCGAAGGCGATCCCTCGATGCCGCCTCCGCCGGCAGGGAGAAATGAAGGGCGCAACTGCGACTGGCAGCAGCTATTCAATCGCGATCTGATTTCCATGCCGGACAAGTGGGAGTACCCGTGGTACGCCGCGTGGGACCTGGCGTTTCACATGCTGCCCTTCTCGGAGATCGACTCGACGTTTACGAAGGAGCAACTGCTGCTGTTCCTGCGCGAGTGGTACATGCATCCCAACGGGCAGATACCGGCTTACGAATTTGCCTTCGGCGATGTCAACCCGCCGGTGCATGCGTGGGCCTGCTGGCGCGTCTACAAGCTTACCGCCCCGCGCGGCGAGCGCGATGTGCAGTTCCTCGCACGCACCTTCCAGAAACTCATGCTCAACTTCACGTGGTGGGTCAACCGCAAAGACCCGCGCGGCAAAAATCTCTTCTCCGGCGGCTTTCTCGGGCTCGATAACATCGGTGTGTTCGATCGCTCCCGCCCGCTGCCTACCGGCGGGCATCTCGAGCAGGCCGACGGCACCGCGTGGATGGCGTTCTTCTGCAACACCATGCTCTCAATGGCGCTCGAGCTCGCCCAGCACGATCCTTCTTATGAAGACATCGCATCGAAATTCTTTGAGCACTTCGTTCACATCGCCGACGCCATGAACACCCTCGGCGGCACCGGCCTGTGGGATGGTGAAGACGGCTTCTATTACGACAAGCTCATGGTCGGCACCACGCAGACGCCGCTGAAGGTGCGATCGATGGTCGGCCTCATTCCCCTATTAGCCGCCGAAAACCTGGAGTTCAGCCGCATCCGCCTTCTGCACGGCTTCCGCAAACGCATGCGCTGGTTCATGGAAAACCGCGCGGACCTGGCGCGGCACATCTCCTACCTCGACACCGACAAACCCAGCGCTCACCCGCACTACCTGCTCGCCATCCCTTCGCGCGAGCGACTGCTCAGCGTGCTCAAGTACATGCTCGATGAAAACGAATTCCTCTCGCCCTTCGGCATCCGCTCGCTGTCGAAGTATTACGAGAAGAACCCGTTCATTTTCAAATCCAATGGCGAAGAGTATCGCGTGGACTACACGCCCGCCGAGAGCGTCACCGATCTCTTCGGCGGCAACAGCAACTGGCGCGGGCCGATCTGGTTCCCGCTGAATTACCTGATCCTCGAAGCCCTGGAAAAATATCACCACTTCTACGGCGAAGATTTCAAGGTCGAATGCCCCACCGGCTCAGGCGTGATGATGTCGCTGAAAGAGGTCGCCTCGGAAATCGCCAGCCGCCTCTCGCGCCTGTTCCTGCCCGACAAGACCGGCGCCCGCCCCGCGCACGGCAGCGACCGGCGCTATGCGGATGATCCGAACTGGAAGAATCTTGTCTTGTTCTACGAATTTTTCCACGGCGACACCGGCCGCGGTGCGGGGGCGAGTCATCAGACGGGGTGGACGGCGCTGGTGATCCGGTGTCTGGAGAAGATGGGGAGGTAGTGGTAGATTTCGCACCGGATCGACGTTTGAACCTATTTGAAATGAGGGATCCAACTTCATGCGAAAACTCTGCCTGATCCTGTCGCTTGTAACAGGCGCCGGTTGCTCAGACGAATCCGCTGAGCCTAGGTCCGTCACTATCAACACACCCAACGGACAAGTTGTCGCTACATCGACACAAATTGACGAGGCTCCACAGACAATTACGTTGGTGACGGGTGAAGCACTAGCAAAACTTCAATCTCAGGCCGCAAAAGCACCTGCCTTCGCGACTGCCTATCTAAGTTCCAACACTCAACTCGAGTTGAAGGACTATGATCGGGCATTTCGCAACTGGCAGGCTAGCAGCGCAAAACAACACACGAATGAAGAAGTGGTATCAATTCTCGGAGCGTGCCTCGGCGAGAAGTGCGTCGCGGGTCTGGACATGGAGTGGGTGACAGTCAGCGATCATTATGGAACGGACTACGCCGTTCGTAGCCGAATGACGGAGGTGATTGGCTTTCCATTTGCAAGCGTGGAAAAGAGAATCAAGAAGAACGAATTCGATTTCATGCACGGCATCTATTACACGTTGAAGCACACGATTGAGTCAGGCGACTCCATGCAGCGAGGCAAATAGTAAGCTCTTGTCCTTGACAATCCACTGCTTCGAACACTTTCGTTGTGCCCCATGCTCCGCCCTCTCGGCAAAACCTCACTCCGCATCTCTCCCCTCGGCTTCGGCGCGTTCAAGATCGGACGCAACGAAGGCATCAAATATCCCTCTGCTTACGACCTGCCCGATGACAAAACCGTCGCGCATCTTCTCAACGGCGTGCTCGATCTGGGCATCAACCTCATCGACACCGCCCCCGCCTACGGCCTGAGCGAAGAACGCATCGGCAAAGCCATCGCGCATCGGCGCGAGGCGTTCATCCTTTCCACCAAGGTCGGCGAAACACTCGAGAACGCGCGCAGCGAGTTCGACTTCTCAGCCCCCGCGACGCGCCGATCCATCGAGCGCAGCCTGCGTCGCCTGCGCACAGACAGGCTTGACATCGTTTTCATTCACTCCGATGGCGATGATGAACGCATCATGAACGAGACCGACTGCGTCGCCACGCTCATGGCCCTGCGCGACGAAGGCGTCATCGGCGCGATCGGCCTGAGCGGCAAGACCGTGGACGGCGCGATCCTCGCCCTCAACTGGGCCGATGTGCTGATGGTGGAATATCACTTGAGCGATCGCTCACATGAACCGGTCATCGCCGAGGCCGCGGCCAGAGGCATCGGCATCCTCGTGAAGAAAGGCCTCGCCTCCGGTCGGCTCGACCCGGCCCAGTCCATCCGCTTTGTCCTGAGCAACCCCGGCGTCAGCAGTCTCGTCATCGGCGGGCTGAACCTGTCGCACATCGAAGCGAACCTGGCAACCGCGAAGGCGATGACGATTTGACGATTCGCCTTCGCGGATCGAATCTACATGCCTCGGTGTCGATGGGTACACTTGGCGGTCGGTCAGTTTGAATTGGGTGGCTGGGGCTGGAGTCCGCGCAAGCCCCGGCTCGATGAACCTTGTGCATCCAACGGCCGGGGCTTCGCCGTGCCTCAGCCCCAACCACCCAAGGCAATTCAAACTGGCCCTCTAACGTACCCATCGGCCCGGCCCGGAAGGATTGACAGTGCGGCAAATGTTTGGTAGTCTATCCGCCATGAATGCGCAGTCTCCAACCCGGCTGCCGGCGCGGTGTCTTCGCTGTGACCCGCCCCTTTTCACATCTGTTGCCGCCCCTTTTCAGTCGCATTCCGTGTCTAGTAGACACGAGGTAGACACCAGGTGGCCATTTGCTAAAAGCATGCAATACCTGATGTTACATCCAAATGGCTACCTACCCCCTAGGGGGGTGGTAGACACGTGTCTACCTTCCCGTTGATTTTTTTACCTTTAACGATAACATATTAGCCCTATGAGACCTCCCATGACCAACACGCCCCTGATGAACGCCGACGCCTGTATGACGCAGCGTGAGCGGATTCCCACGGTTGTCTACGAGCGATCCGCCGAGGTGAGCAAGGCCGTCGCCGCCGAGATCGCCACGTTGATCCGCCAGCGCGCCGAAGCCGGCAGGCATGCGGTGCTGGGCCTGGCGACCGGCTCCACGCCGACGGGCGTTTACAACGAGCTCATCCGCCTGCATCAGGAAGAAGGCCTGTCCTTCAAGAACGTGATCACGTTCAACCTCGATGAATACTTTCCGATGCAGACGCACGAGCTTCAGAGCTACGTCCGCTTCATGCGCGAGCACCTGTTCGATCACATCGACATTCCCAAAGAGAACATCAACATTCCCGACGGCACGCTGGCGGTGGAGAAAGTGTTCGACCATTGCCGGGCGTATGAGAAGAAGATCACCGACCTGGGCGGGATCGATTTGCAGATTCTGGGCATCGGCCGCACCGGCCACATCGGCTTCAACGAACCGGGCTCTGGGAAAGACAGCCGGACGCGCTTGATCACGCTCGACCGCGTGACGCGCATGGATGCAGCCAGTGATTTCTTCGGCGAAGAGAACGTGCCTCGCCGGGCGATCACCATGGGCGTGGGCACGATCATGGGCGCCCAGCGCGTGATCCTCATGGCGTTCGGTGAAGGCAAAGCGCCGGTGGTAGCGCACGCGATCCAGGGGCCGATCACGCCGGCGATTGCCGCGAGCTTCTTGCAGGATCATAAGAATGCGACGTTCATGCTCGACAGCGCCGCCGCCGCCGAGCTGGCGCGATTCAAACAGCCCTGGCTGCTGGGGCCGATCGAGTGGAACGACAGCACGATCCGCAAAGCGGTGATCTGGCTGGCGCGCGATCTGAAGAAGCCGATTCTCAAGCTGACGGATGAAGACTACAACGAAGGCGGGTTGCAGGACCTGCTCGCCACCGAAGGCCGGGCGTATGACATCAACGTCAACGTCTTCCGCGAGATGGCGGACACGATCACCGGCTGGCCGGGCGGCAAGCCTTCGGGCAGCAAGCGGCCCGGCGACCGTCGCCGCGCGGGTGATGACATTTTCCCCAAGCGGGTGATCATCTTCTCCCCGCATCCGGATGACGATGTGATCTCCATGGGCGGCACGCTGATTCGCCTCGTCGATCAGAAGCACGAAGTCCACGTGGCGTATCAGACCTCGGGCAACATCGCGGTGTTTGATGAAGACGCGATCCAGGTGGCCGAGATGGTGACGGAGTTCAACCGGGCCTTCAGCATCGATGACAAGCAGACCGCCAAGCTCGAGGAGCACATCGAAGAGTTCCTCAAGAACAAGAAGCCGGGCCAGGTGGACAGCCCCGAGGTGCAGCAGATCAAGGGCCTGATCCGCAGGGCTGAGGCTCGCGCGGGCGGGCGATACTGCGGCGTGCCCAACGAGCATTTGCATTTCATGGACATGCCCTTCTACGAGACCGGCCGCGTGCGCAAGAAGCCGCTGAGCGACAAGGATATTCAGATCACGATTGATCTTTTGAACGAAGTGAAGCCGCACCAGGTTTATGCCGCGGGCGATCTTTCCGACCCGCACGGCACGCACCGTATCTGTCTCAGCGCGGTGTTCCAGGCGATGCTGCGATTGAAGGAACAGAAGATGGACTGGGTCGAGCAATGCGAAGTCTGGCTGTATCGTGGCGCGTGGCAGGAGTGGCCGGCGGAGGAGATTGATATGGCGGTGCCGCTCTCGCCGATCGAGCTGTTCCGCAAGCGCAACGCGATCTTCAAGCACGAATCGCAGAAGGACCGCGCGATGTTCCCCGGTTCCGATGCGAGAGAATTCTGGCAGCGGGCCGAGCAGCGCAACCTGGAGACGGCGAAGATTTACGATCGCCTCGGGCTGGCGGAGTATGAAGGCATTGAGGCGTTTGTGCGCTGGAACTGGGATCCCAAGGGCGTGTGAGGCAAAGCAGGAAGTGAAAAGTGAGAAGTGCAAAGTGTAAAGTGTCGGAGCGTGGTTGATCTGATTTCTGGTTATTAAGGAATGCTCACATGACACCCCAATCCCCTTCCCAGTTCGGCGTCTGCTCCTGGTCCATGCGTGCCCACAATGCCCAGCAGCTTGCGGAGGTGTGCAGCCAGATCGGCGTGAAGAAAGTGCAGCTCGCGCTGGTGCCGCACCGTGAAGACCCCGGTGCGCTCGACGGCGTGAAGGAGGCGCTCGCGGCCAAGGGCATCACGATTGTGTCAGGTATGTTCGGCACGATCGGCGAGGATTACACCTCGCCGCAGACGATCGCGAAGACCGGCGGCGTGCGCCCGAATGAACACTGGGAAGGCAACCTCAAGATCGCGAAGGAAGTTGCCCAGCGGGCGGCGGGCTTCGGCTTGAACATGGTCATGTTCCACGCGGGCTTCGTGCCGCACGACAAGAACGATCCGGAGTTCAAGACCATGGTCGATCGCGTCGCGGCGATCGCCAAGGTCTTCGCGGAGAAAAGTATCGCCCTCTTGCTGGAAACCGGGCAGGAGACGGCTGACGACCTGTGGACGTTTCTCTACGCGCTCGATGCGAAGGGCGCGACGAACGTGGCGGTGAACTTCGATCCGGCCAACATGATTCTGTACGAAAAGGGCGACCCGATCGCGGCCCTGAAGAAGCTGCTCCCGCGCGTGAAGAGCATTCACGTGAAGGATGCGATCAAGACCAAGGTGAGCGGCACGTGGGGGCAGGAGGTGCCGGTGGGCGACGGGCAGGTCGATTGGCCGGCGTTTTTGAAGGTGCTGAGCGAGGGGAATTACAAGGGTGATTTGAATATTGAAAGGGAGGCGGGTGAGGGAAGGATCAATGATGCGAAGAAGGCGATCGCGCATTTAACGGAGTTGATGAAAGTGTGAACCTAGGCCCCGGGGGGGGGGG
>JBBDXA010000240.1:0-658 GCA_040902585.1 Phycisphaeraceae bacterium | reverse complement strand
TGTCGGCGCCCCCCCCCCCGGGGCTTCAACCTATCGGGAGTGTTCCATGTCCAAACACATCGCCAAATCGTCACGGGCAAGAAACGAATATTTCCAGGGTAAGCACCGCTACGAGCACTGGTACGTCGACAATCAGATCTACTTCATCACCGCGCGCTGCCGCGAGCAGTTCCCCGCCTTTGCGAGCGAGGAAGCCAAAGCGGTCTTCTGGGATCGCTTCGAACTTTACACGCAGGCAACGGGCTTCGAGCCGATCGTCACTTCACTGGTCGACAATCACTATCACACGCTCGGATATCTCGAGATCGGCTTGAACCTGAAGACGTTGATGCAGCGACTGCATGGCTCCGTGGCCAAAATGGTGAATGACTTGCTGCCCGCACGGTGGCCGGCGTTTTTTCGGGACAAGAAAGGCAAGGAGTATTTCGACGGCTGCATCCGCGATGAGTTGCAGTTTCGCCGGGCCTATCGATATACGCTCACGCAGAGCAGAAGGCATGGCATCTGTGACGACTACCTGTTGTACAAGCACACACGCGTGGGTATGGAAATCGAGGAGGCGGTGCGGTTCGCGAAGGAGCGCAAAGCGCTTTTGGAAGGAGTGCCGTACAAGCGTTACATGCGAGACAGGTGAGGCGGTGTGGGGGGGGGGGGGGGG
>JBBDXA010000239.1:7229-12451 GCA_040902585.1 Phycisphaeraceae bacterium | reverse complement strand
CCCCCCCCCCCCCCCCCCCCCCCCCCCCCCCCCCCCCAACGCACTCGAACACAAATATAAAAACGGCCCGCCTTTCGGCGAGCCGCTTTCCAGTCGAATTGCATCTATCCGCATGAGCCGTTCGGAGTTTTTGCTCGAACCCCAGTTATACGTGGGTGCGTTGTCGAGTCATCCCGGCCTTCCACTCGTGGAGGCTTGGCCTTCGCGCCCGAACGAAGCTCCCTAGGGGTCCTTACGGTTCGAGCAAAAGGATCTCCGTCACTCGCACTCCGCAGACAGAGCAATCTTCACTTGGTCACTGGATTTTAGCACCCTATCCCACGAGTGCAACGAAAATGAGCCGGCCTGAAGCAATTCCAATCGAGGACGTCGCGACCCAACCGCGATACCATGACACCATGGAATCGTCTCCCCATCCTGATCCTTCCCACGACGCCGCGCCGCCTTCGCTCGATGAGCTGGTCGCGCAGGTCGTTGACAGTTATGTCTCGGACAAGCGCACGCAACATCTGGATTCGAGTTTTCTTCCCAGCCGGGCGCGGACGGTCGAAGTCGTTGAGTTGCTGCGGCAACTCATCTTCCCCGGGTTCTTCGATCATGTCCGCCTCACCTCGAGCAACATTCAGTATCACGTTGGCGATCTGCTCTCCCGCATTCGCGACGGCCTTTACGAGCAGCTTCGCCAGGCTCTGCGCTACGAAGAGAATCGCGTCAGCGGCACGGGCAAGGGCGACACCTGCGACCACTGCGATGAAGAGGCGGATCGCATCACCATCGCTTTTCTCCAGCGGGTTCCCTACCTGCGGCGAATGATCGCGCTCGATGTGCAGGCTGCGTTTGAAGGGGATCCCGCGGCTGTCTCCACCGATGAAGCCATTTTCTGCTATCCCGGTGTCGATGCGGTTTTCATCTATCGCATTGCTCACGAGTTGTGCGGCCTGCAAGTGCCGCTCTTGCCGCGCATCATGACGGAGTACGCGCACAACGAAACGGGCATCGACATTCATCCCGGCGCGGACATCGGCGAATCGTTCTTCATCGATCACGGCACGGGCGTCGTCATCGGTGAAACGACGAAGATCGGAAACCGCGTGAAGATTTATCAGGGTGTCACGCTCGGCGCGCTCTCGACACGCGGCGGACAGGACTGGCGCGGACGCAAGCGCCACCCCACCATCGAAGACGATGTCACCATCTACGGCGGCGCGATCATTCTGGGCGGGGAAACCGTGATCGGGCGCGGCTGCACGATCGGCGGCTCGGTGTTCGTCACGCAGTCGGTGCCGGCGGGGCATACCGTCAAGATGAAGCAGCCGGAGCTTTCCATCAACGAAGACAAGCACGCGATGCGGAAGATGAAGCAGCGAGATGAAGAGGCCAGCATGGATGGCTCGTCGCTGTAGCCGTGACCGCCGTGGATCATGTCATGGAGAACGCCCTTTATCCTGATGAAGATCCCTACTTGGGCCTCGTGTGCCCGAGTTGCGGATATGACCTGACCGCCCTGAAGCGACCGGAGTGTCCCGAGTGCGGCTTGCGGCTGGATGCACGCGAACTGCGGCGCACGCGCGGAGGCCAGGTGATTCGGCGGCGACTGTCCGCGCTTGTGCTGTGGAGCGCCGCCGTGCTCGTGCTGTTTCAATTGGCGAGCGAGTATTACATTCGCATCATCCTGACGCCCAGGCTTGAGACAGCCGGAACGTCGCTGAGATCCTACGCAGGTGATTTCATCACCTGGACCAGTTCCCTGCTCCCGCTCATTGCACTTCCGATGATCTTCTTTCTCTCCATGTCGCTCGTCTATCGCGGCTTCATGCGCGACGAGCGTGTGCCGGTGAGGCGAGCATCGACTTCCGTCGTGTTGTGCGTAATCGGTGCCTTTCTCGCTTTCATCAGCGTCTCGCGGCAGTTCTCCATGCTGTTCGGCTGGTAGTGACGAATCAGGGTGGAGAAGATTCTCATTGCCACGGATGCCGCCTAGGATCATGCGATGCCTGAAACGCTGACCATCGATTTTCGTCAGCCTGTGCCGCTGTTTCCGCTGCCCAACTGCGTGCTGTTGCCGCATGCGACGATTCCGCTGCACATCTTTGAGCCGCGCTATCGGGCGATGATGAGCGATGCCCTGGACCACCGCGGCCTGATCGCGATGGCGCTCTTTGAAGGCGACAACTGGAAGGCGGATTACGAAGGCTCACCGCCGCTGCGGCCGTTCGTCTGCGTCGGGTACATCGTGCGCCACCAGCGCCTGGATGACGGCCGCTACAACCTGCTGCTGCAAGGCGCGTGTCGGGCGAAGATCCGAGAAGAGACGCCGCACCGACCTTACCGCAAGGCCTTGCTCGAACCTCTCGAACGGCAGTCGCCGATGGAGATTGATCTGGGCGACCATCGCGACAGGATCGAGTCGCTGCTGAAAGACCCGGTTCTGGCGGAGCTCTCCAGCGTCGCGGCCGTGCAGAACTGGCTGAGCAAGGAGATTCCCACCAACGCTCTGATCGACCTGATGACGATGACCATGTGCGAAGACGTCGAGCAGCGTTACGGCATGCTCATCGAGTCGGATGTCGATCGCCGGGCAAGCTGGCTGGAAGGCTGGCTTCGCGAGACGCGACAGACGCTGAAGACCGCCAAGCGATTTGAGCCGCCGAGCCTTGAGGATCGGATCAATGTGAATTGAGGATTCAAATCTCGGTGCTGAGCGCGTGCCACACCTTTTCCACGTTCAACCACGACATCGCTTGCAGTACATCAGGACGCAGCACCTTCACGCACGGCCCGCGCGGAGCCCAGTGCGCAGCATTGCTCGGGCCGAAGAGGGCGATCGTGGAGATGCCCATCTGAGCCGCCAGATGCGTCGGGCCTGAGTCGTTACCGATGAACAGCCGAGCGCCCTTCAGCAGATCCACCATCGCGTCGAGCGAGCCGAGGGTCGTCGCGCCGAACTCGTTTCGCCAGCGCTTCACGCGGTCGCTCGGCCATGTCGCCATCTCGACATCGCCCAGATCGATGGCTGTTGAAATGCCCTCGTCGCGCAGGCGGTGAAGGAGCGATTCGAATCGATCAATCGACCAGCATTTCGCGGGCCCGCCTGAACCGGGATGAATGACAACGGGTCCGAGCGCATCGCCGCCGCGCGAAACGCCTGGATCAGTCGGCAGCGTCAGGCCCTGCTGCACGAGCTGATGTGAATGCCAGTCGCACACGTGCTTGTGCCAGTGGGCAGATGGACGCGGCTCAACGAAGCAGACGTTGCAATCAGGCGACACGATCGCGCGAAGGTTCGCCGCCCACGCATCGTTGCCGTCGCTGATGAAACTGATGATCGTGTCCGCAGCTGCGAGCATCGCCCTGCCTTCGTCGCTGACTTTCTCTGCACCGCATTCAGCGTGAAGGACGCTCCAGTCACGCTGGTCGATCGAGACGGGTGTGACATGCGGAAAGAGACTGGCAGCGAGATGAGCTTTCGAGTGCGCTGCGATCACCCGCGTCGGCTGCGGAGCGAGCGCGCGAAGGATCGGAAAGGTCAGGACGAAATCGCCAAGTGCGCCCTGATGAAAGAGGAGGAACATGCCGACCCCCAGTGTACTCGCCGCAGGATTCAGTCCGCGTCGTTCGAAGGGCGCACCTCGACAAGGCTGCGGGGTGTTAGATCATGCAAAGCGGATTGAATCGCCGGTGCGACCGCAAGCATATGCTCAACGCGCGTAGACCTCACACAGGCGACAATAATGGCCAAGGGCAACTTGGCCAGGTTCTGCTGATGTTTGATCTTCTGATCGACCGTGACAAAGACGTCAAAATGTTGTGCTGCTTCGCGTAGTAGTTCGCCGTTGGACAATTGTGACCAACCCATGTCGTCGGCCGTGTGAACGTCATGGTCGCCAAGTGCGCCTTTCAAAGCGCGCGGCACGCAATGATCCAACAACACTCTCAAGCCGCACCCGGGGATTGCAGGAGATGTTCGCTCGCCAGTTCCATCACCTGCACGACCTGCTCGCGCGTGATGGGGGGAAACTGCTCGATAAACTCATCGATTGTGTCGCCGCCCTCCAGATAATCCCACAACGACCGCACCGGCACGCGCGTGCGGAAGAAGCACGGCTCGCCATGCATGCGGTTCGGGTTGATCCAGATCAGGCCGAAGCGAGGATCCTCGGCCTTGACCAGATCGCCTTCAAGCAGTTCGGGCGGGATGGTGTGCGGGTCGGTCATCATGATGGATTATAGACTGCGATCTACTTGAGATCAGCATCACCTGTGTCATCGACTGGGAGGAGTCCGTGGGCTTTACCCGAGGACGTTATCCATCTGCTGCTTGATCTTCTTCAGCCGTTCGCGATCGCCGCCGCCGACTTCAGCCGTCACCCAGCCGTGGAAGTTGATATCCGCCAGCACGCCGCGCAGTTCCGCCCAGTCCACCGTGCCTTCGCCGATGTCTGCCCATTTGTCGGTCTTGTGATTGAAGTCCTTCACATCGCATTTGACGATGCGTTTGCCGAGGGTGCGGGCCCATTGCGAAGGCGTGCCGTACTTGCGATGGTTGCCGATGTCGAAGTAGGAGCCGACCCACGGGCTGTTGCACTTGTCGATGAAGGCGCAGAGCCGGTCGGCCGTCTGATCGCCGGGGCCGCCGTGGTCGTATGTGAACTGGTTCCACACGTTCTCGATGAGAATGTGAATGCCCAGCTTCGACGCCAGCGGCAAGGCTTTGATGATCTGCTCAGCCGAGCGGTCGGCAACTTCCTCCTGCGTGCCGTCGTTGCCGTGACCGGCGACGAGCAGCACCGATGAGCCGCCGCAGTAATGCGAATCCTTGATGGCAGTGAGCAGATCGCCCAGGCCCTTCTCGCGCACAGCCGGGTCTTTGCTGGAGAGGCGCACGTTCCAGTGCGTGGAATCGACGACGCCGTGAATCGGCAGGCCGGTCTGCTGGCTGGCTTCGAGGGCTTCCTTTTTGTTGACGCCGCCGGGCGAGTCGAGCTCGACGCCGTCGTAGCCAAGATCCTGAAGCATTCTGAATTTGTCGAGCACGGACATGTTCCCGCCGACCATGCCCCACTTGACGGACTTGTAAATCGTCGCCTTCTTCGGCGCGGCAGGTGCCTCCGCAACGACGGCGGCAGTCTGGTTCGCATCAGCGTGGGTCGTGGTCATGTGCAAAGCTCCAGCCGCGGCGCCGGCGGCGACGGCGGCAGTCTTGAGAAAATCTCGACGGGGAA
>JBBDXA010000239.1:0-7219 GCA_040902585.1 Phycisphaeraceae bacterium | reverse complement strand
GTAAGATGAGTGGACACGGGAGACTCCTTGGAGAAAGAGCGATGAGCCGTGAGCTTTCAGCCGTGAGCTATCAGCGGTCAGCTTGACTGTCTCGTCCGGGCTGAACGCTGAATGCTGACGGCTGACCGCTACCAGCTTCCCATCATATCGCAACCGACAACTTTCAGGTGTCAACGAGCGATCCATCGATATAATGGCCGGACTCAGGCCAAATCGATCGCCTGGGGCCTGCACGGCGGATGTGCAAAACCTGCGTGCGTCGCGCAGCATCCCGTAGAGTAACCAGACGCGGATCATACCGGTCCGCCTGCCTATCAGGAGACTCGCCCCCATGACCGATTCAACCCAACCCACCTCCAACACCGGCCCGACGCGGCGCCAGGTCGTCGCCGGCGCCACGGCCGCGACCCTCGCCGCCAGCCTTCCCTTTGCCCGCGTCGCCCACGCCCAGGGCAGCGACACGATCAAGATCGCGCTCGTCGGCTGCGGCGGCCGCGGCACCGGTGCCGCGTCACAGGCGATGCATGCTGACAAGGGCGTGAAGCTTGTGGCCATGGCCGACCTCTTCGGCGATCACATCGACAACAGCCTGCGCAACCTCAACGCCGCCGACGTGAAGGCCCAGATCGATCCGAAGGTGCAAAAATTCGTCGGCTTCGATTCCTACAAGGAAGCGATCAACGAGTGTGACGTCGTGCTGCTGACGACGACGCCTCACTTCCGCCCGATGATGGTCGAGGAAGCGGTCAAGCAGAAGAAGCACATGTTCGTCGAGAAGCCCGTCGGCACCGACGCGGTCAACACCATCAAGTGCTGGGAGGCCGCCAAGAAGGCCAAGGAAGCCGGCCTGGCGCTCGTGTCCGGCCTGTGCTATCGATATGAAAAGGGCAAGCAGCAGGTGATCGAGCGCATCCAGGAAGGCGCGATCGGCGAGATCGTCGCCATGCACACCTACTACTACACCACCTTCCTCTGGCACCGCGGCCGCAAGCCCGAGTGGACCGAGATGGAATACCAGATCCGCAACTGGCTGTACTTCACCTGGCTCAGCGGCGATCACATCGTCGAGCAGCACATTCACAGCTACGACAAGTGCTCGTGGGCGATGAACAACGAGTACCCGGTTTCCGCCTACGGCACGGGCGGCCGCATCCGCCGCAACGATCCGCAGTTCGGCAACATCTACGATCACTTCGCCATTCACTTCCAGTACGAGAACGGCGTGGTCCTGCACGCCACGTGCCGGCAGATGGACGGCTGCGAAAACGAGATCACCGACTACGTTGTCGGCCGAAACGGCGTGGCCAATCTCCAGGGCCACTACATCAAGTACAACAACGGCAAGATTTTCCGCGTCAAGCGCATCCCCGGCGACAACATGTACCAGAACGAGCACGATGAACTCTTCAAGTCGATCCGCGTCGGCAAGCCGATCTACAACGGCGACTACATGTGCCAGAGCACGCTCATGGGCATCATGGGTCGCGAGGCGGCCTACACCGGCAAGAAGATCACCTGGGAAGCGCTCATGGCGAGCAAGCAGGATCTGTCCCCCAAGGGCGGCTACAAATGGGGCGACAATGAGGTCGAGCCCGTGGCGATCCCGGGCATCACGAAGGTGGTGTGAATCGATGCCATTACGACGGGGCGGAGTCGTTGAAAATCATCCCGCCCCGCGGTGGGCAAAGCGGAAATCTCGAGATATGATTGAATTATGACAATCGAGCAGTTCAAGAACGTGCTGCATGCGACGCCGTTTCGTCCGTTCACGATCCATATGGGCGACGGACGGGTGTTTCTGGTCAAACATCGCGACTTCGTATCCCGCTCACCCACCGGCCGAACCATCGTGGTGCATGGCGAGAACGACAGCTTCAGTATCCTCGATCTGCTGCTGGTGACTGAACTTGAAGTTCACGCGGCTGATCCGAAGAGTGAAGTGGCCTGACGGACGGCGACGGCGCACGGGGCACGATGGGACAATCTGAAAATGAAAAGGCGCCGCGGCTTCGCGGCGTTTTTTCATTTGGAGGTGAATTGCGAAGCCGCAAGCGGCTTACTTCCCGGCGTAATCGATAATGCGACTGATCTCATTCCTCAGATCATTGCGATGCACCACGCGATCGATGAACCCCTTAGCCAGCAGATGCTCGGCCCTCTGAAAACCTTCGGGCAGTTCCTGGCGCACGGTGTTGGCGATGACGCGCGGACCGGCGAAGCCGATGAGGGCCTTGGGTTCGGCGAGGATGAGATCGCCGAGCATGGCGTAGGAGGCGGTGACGCCGCCGGTGGTCGGATCGGTGAGGACGGAGATGAACAGGCCCTTCGCATCGTCGAGGCGGGCGAGGGCCGCGGAGGTCTTGGCCATCTGCATGAGGGAGATCGCGCTCTCCTGCATGCGGGCGCCGCCGGAGCAGGAGACGATGATCAGCGGCCGATCCGTTTCGATGGCCAGTTCGATCGCCCGGGTGATCTTCTCGCCGACGACCGCGCCCATCGAGCCCATCATGAAGCGGCTGTCGAGGCACGCCAGCACCACGCCGCGGCCTTTGATGTAGCCTTTGCCGGTCAGACATGCGTCGTGGTGCCCGTTCTTCTTCGCTTCGGATACGAGGCGGTCTTTGTAGGGTTTCAGGTCGACGAAGCCGAGCGTATCGGACGGGGCGAGGTCTTCCCACAGGGCCTCGAAACTGTCGGGGTCGCACAGCAGCTTCACGCGTTCATCCGCGCCGATGCGGAAGTGATGCTGACACTCGGGGCAGACCTGCTTGTTCTGCTCGACGTTCTTGCGATAGAGCATCGCGCCGCAGGCGGGGCAGCGCATCCACAGACCTTCGGGGATTTCGCGTTTGGACATATCAACAGCCTGGTACCAGGTACGCGGGTCGCCGACGGTGCCGGCCACGCTGGCGGGATTCGAGCCCGAACCGGGCGCCTGGGACATGGGAATTCCTTTGGTAGGCATGGGATGGGAGAGGGGTCAGGGGTCAGGGGTCAGGGGACGGGGGTCAGGAATCAGGAAACAGGAGATCGGGTGCCACGGGTCGAGGAGGCTTTGCGACGAAGACCCGTGCGGAGTTGGTGCGCAATCCTGTCATTCAGCGGGCGCGGGCGTTGGGCACGGGTCTGCTCGGCGGACCTCGCCGACCCGTGGCACCCGGCCTCGCCGACCGCGGCACCCATCGAGTACTCTACTACGCTGTGCAGCCCTCGAACGGATGAACGACTTTCACGGAGTCCTACGCATGCGCATTGTACGATTTTCTGACGATCAAGGGCAAATCCACCTCGGGCAGATTCCGGCAGGCGACATTCCCGCCCAGGCCCAGCTTCTGGACGGCGACCTGTTTGGCGGCCTCAAACCGACCGGGAAAACCGCCCGGATCGCCCGCCTGCTCGCCCCCCTTTCGCCGGTCAATATCTTCTGCATCGGCTTGAACTACCGGGAGCACGCCAAAGAATCCAACAGCCCCATCCCCGAGAACCCCGTGGTCTTCATGAAACCGACCACCTGCGCGACGAATCCGGGCGACGCCATCCTGCTGCCCAAGACGTGCAACCAGGGGCCGGAGGTGGACTATGAGTGTGAACTGGCGATTGTCATCGGCAAGAAGGCCCGCGATGTGAGCGAAGCGGATGCCCTCAGCTACGTGCTGGGCTACACCGCGGCTAACGATGTCTCCGCCCGCAAGTGGCAGCGCAACGGCGGCGGCGGGCAGTGGATTCGCGGCAAGAGCTTTGACACCTTCTGCCCGCTGGGGCCTGCCATCGTTACCGCCGGCGGAGGTGATGATTCGATCGCTGACCCGCAGGCACTCAAGCTCACGACGACGATCGACGGCAACCGGATGCAGGACGGCTGCACGGATGACATGATTTTTCCCGTGCGAACGCTGGTGAGTTTTCTCAGTCGCGACACGACGCTGCTGCCGGGCACGATCATCCTGACGGGCACGCCGCCGGGCGTGGGCTTCGCGCGGAATCCGCCGGCCTTCTTGAAGGCAGGCGATCAGGTGACGGTGGAGGTGGAAAAGGTCGGCAAGCTGACCAACC
Source organism: Phycisphaeraceae bacterium (assembly GCA_040902585.1). Classification (GTDB taxonomy): domain Bacteria; phylum Planctomycetota; class Phycisphaerae; order Phycisphaerales; family Phycisphaeraceae; genus JBBDXA01. The sequence goes on along the minus strand of JBBDXA010000239.1, from coordinate 3,166 downwards.
CCGTAAAGGCGGGTTGATCAGGGCGACATCAGCAGGTTTGAATCGGGCGTGATCGGTTGCTTACTCGGCACCTGTGCCGGCAGCGGCACTGCCGCCCAGCGCGTGCTTGGAAAGCTTGTCGGTGATGGTGGCCACCAGCGTCTTGACGGACTTGATGCGGGCGGCCCGCGCCAGTTCCAGCGGACTCTCACCGGTGAAGTTGGAGAGCATGGCATCGCCGTAGAGCGTCTTGACGTTGCTGAGAATGGTCACCGCTTCGGTGTGATAGGCCGCGTTCTTGGTTTCCAGTGCGGCGACCAGATCTTTGAGTTCAGTCGCTTCCGAGCCGAGCATCTTGTCGCCGCGGACGAGGACGGACTTGAGCATGCCGCCGATGGTGCTGGTGCAGATCATGCCGTCCGCCAGAGCGCTGAGCTTCTCGACGTTGGCGTCGAGCATCCACATCTTCGCCTCGGTCTTCGACTCGGCGGGGGCCTTCTTCTCGGCGGCATTGGCGAGTGTGACCGCCTCACCGGCGTGAGCAATCGAACTGTCGATCGGCCCTTCGATGGATTCCTTATACGACTTGGCGACGGTGCGGAATGCAGGCATGAAGCGGCCGCTGATCGTCTCATCCACCCGCTTGTTCACCGCGGACTGCACGTTCGCCAGCGTGGCCTTGCGCGAGCCGGAGTCACTCATCGCTGAGAGAATGCCCTTGCTCCACGCCTCGTACATCGCCAGGTCCGCCTCGGCGATCACCAGCTTGCCGAACGGCGGAATCGTAACCTTCGTTTTTCTCTGCGTGTCGGGATCGACCATTTCGACCTCACGCATCGGCGTGAAAATCTGGTTGCGGGCGACCGTGGCGTCAGCCACCTTTCTGTCGGCGGCGTAGCCTTCGCGGTCCGATTCGATCGCGGCGATGTGCAGGTCGTACTGTTCCTGTCCCTTGAGCGTGAACGCCTGGGCGCGGAGGCCGGAAGCTTTCTTGAAGGCATCGTCGCGGATCTTCTCGAACTCCGTGATCAGCCCGTTCTGCGTGGCCAGTTCACCCTTGAGCGTGGTGACCTGCTGTTCGAGGCTGGCCAGCTCCGCATCGACCTTGGTCTTGTCTTCCTGAAGCTTGGCGACGATGGCGGCATCATCCGTGTTGTATTGCCGCGCCATCGCCAAGGCGCGATCAATGTTGCGCGTGGTAGCGACGAGGATCGCCGCTTCGTTGGCGAGCTTGTCGCCGGCGAGAATCGCGTCGCGGCGAAGCACGCTGGACTGGAGCGTTTCAATCTGAGCGAGCAGGTGATGGGCGGAGACCTGCTGCGAAGTGGGGCCCTGAGTCAGCAGGGACTTAAGTTGAGTCGTGGCGGCGGCGAGCACGGCAGCGCGGTAGGACTCGTAATCCTTGGCCTGCGTGATGGCGGTCTTCGCGTCGGGGGGAAGCGTATCCAGCCCGAAGGACTGGTACTTGTTCATTGCCGTGAGCCGCTCGGTGCGCTTGGTCGTCGGCGTGTACACCAACTGAACGAGCTGCACGAGTTCGACGGACGTGAGGAACTTTTCGCGGGCGTCCTGAGTCGTGACCGCGACCTGGTTTTCGGCGCAGGCCGTGAGGGCCATGAGGGCGACCAGAAGCAGACAGAGTCGATGCACGGGGACACTCCTGTTGAGGGACTTTAGTCGCACAGGCGGGTGAGTTTACCGACCCGCGCCCGTGGAGGGAACCGGCTCGTGACCAGAGCCAACCTGCCAGAGAATACTCGAAAACGCAGGGTGTCGAAAGCGTGCTCGAATCGGCCGCGTTACTTCGGGGCGGGAATGTCGGGAGCCTTGGGAGCTGGGGCTTTGACGGGCGATGCCACCGTCGGAACGGCGTAGCTGATGCCGTACTTGGGCGTCGGGCGGTACAGCCCCTTGAGCCATTCCACGAGCAGGTTGTGAGTCGGATCTTTATCGCCTCGGACCATGCTGGCCTTCCAGCCCTGAACATCCGGATGGGGGAAGATGGCACGGTCGCGAGGCAAGCCGAACTGAACGATGAGTGACTTCTCGGGGAAATCGCGATCGATCATGTACGCCGACTTGGTGGAGAACTGCGTCAGCGAGTAGAAGTTGGTGTGGACCGTTTCATCGCTGGTGGGCTGGCCGGTGAAAAGGAACAGCTTGCCGGCATTGGCACCGCCGTGACACTCGGCCGTGGCGCAGTAGGCGAGCACGTAGTTGCGATGCAGGTTGCGGAATTCACGGATGGCGGGCGGATCATCGCGGACGATGACGTCGGAGTAATACTGACGAGCGCCCAGTTCAAACATCATCTTGAGCTGATCCAGTCCCTTCGATGCTTTGAACTTGGCGCGGTCGCGGGCACCTCTGGGCATCTTCTCATCGTTGGCAAATTCTTCCATGAACTTGTCCAGCACCTTCGGAGGAATGATGACCCTGGGGTCTTTCGATTCGTCCAGTTCGTAGACGCGAATGGTGTTGATGTCCCCCTCGGTCAGGCGCTTGGTGGGAAGAGCGCCGGGCACATCGATCTTCGGATTGACCGGATCGTTGGGTCCTACGGGGACCGGATCCTTGTTGTCGATCTTGATTTTTTCGTTCACCAGACGATGCAGGAACTGCACCGTGGTGTTGTCCTTGGCGCGTTTGGCCAGGTCATCGAGCTCGATTTTGGCCAGCGCGTACTCCTTGGAATCATAGAGCCAGCGGGCGAGCTTGAGGCGTTCATCGATGTTGTCATCCGCCACCTGAGCGCGACGGATTTCATACTCTTCCTTGACGCTCTTGACGAACTCGACACTCTTGATGTCGCTTCGCTTCAAGGGCGTGCGGACATTGGAGATCAGAAGAACCACGCTATCGCCTGTTTCTTCGACGACTTCTCCCTTGATCGTCTTGCCGTCATTCATGGTGACGACCGCAACGCGCGCGGCCAAAGCACCCGAAGTAAAGACAAGAAGAACGGTAAGAACGATGCAGGCGGGAAATAGACGGGAAAACATGCGTGGGCCTCCGACGGGGGGAGAATGCGGGGAGGGCTGAGGTCGCCTGATGAACATAAGGCAACCGCCATCGAAGTATAGACAAATGCCCCGCTGATGGGAAGCAAGCGGGGCATTTCAAAGTTGAACGGCGTGCCCATCTTCTGTGGCGGGTGCCATCGGGTGCCATGGGTAAGCGGAGTCTT
>JBBDXA010000238.1:32806-66881 GCA_040902585.1 Phycisphaeraceae bacterium | reverse complement strand
GACTTCTGCTGATTGCCCTGTTGCTGCTGCGGCGGGCCCTGCTGCTGGCTCTTGGGCTGATTCTGCTGACTGCCCTGTTCCTGTTTCTGGCCCTGCTGCTGCTGTTGCTGCTTCTGCTCCTGCTGCTGCTTCTGGGCGGCGGCGATGGTTTCATCGAGCTTGCGCAGGATCGATTCCTGCACGCGCTGCGTGTCGATGCCCACATCCTTCGCGTCGGCCAACCGCGCGGTGGCGATCTTCATCTCGCGCACGGCATCGATGAACCGCTCGGTCGGGTTGGCTGCCTGCGGGTTGTCATCGATCGGCACCTTGGCGACATCAGGCTTCTTCGTGTCGCCGGGGGCGGCAGGAAGCTTGAGCAGGTCATCGAGCGATGCGTCGTTGGCCGGCTCCTTGGCTTCAGGCTTGGGTGCGGGTTTGTCTTCGGCGCGGAGCGCGGGGGTGAATGCCAGCGCGGCGGCGAGGGTGGTGATACTGAGAATGGCTCGGTTCATGGGTGGTGCTTTCGACTGTGGACTTCACACTTTTCAGATTTCACTTTGCACTTTGCACTTCGTGCGCGCCGGGGGACACGGGGGGACCTGCGGTCCGCCCGCTAAACGGGGCGGGCGTTATTCAATCTTTGGGTTGACCGGGGTCGGGCGGCGGGACGGGCGGGAGGCCGCCAGGGACCGCCTGCTGGCTCATTTTCTGGATCAGTTTTTCGCCGAGCTGTTGCAACTGGCCCTGTTGCTGGCTGAGTGATTGGATGGCCGCGTTTCGCTGTGGGGGCGTGAGTTGGACGCGGCCTTCGCCGATGTCGCGCGTCTGTTTGTAAACCGAATCCTGAAGCCCGCGCAGCAGGCGAAGCTCGGCAATCGGCGGCACCAGCGGTCGCGGTTGCTGCTGGCCCTGTTGCTGCTGCTGGCCCTGCCCGTCGCCGGACTGCGGCGTGTCAAACGGATTGTCATCCTTCTTCGCATCCTCCAGCGCCTGGGCCATCACGCGAAGCGTGTCGCTGATCTCCTGTTGATCGAGCACGACGCGCTCGGTCGCTTCCGTCGCGCGAAGACTCGACACCACTTTCGAAGCGGTGTCATCGATCTGCTGATGCAGGTGCTGGAAGATGAGCGTGTCCTTCACCTTCTCGCGCAGTTTGTTGGCTTCGATCTTCAAATCCGCCTCGCTGTTGCCTAGTTGCAGCAGCTCCGCCCGCTGCCTGCGATCCAGTTCTTTCTGGCCGAGCAACACCAGCGTGCGCTGCCGCAGAGCATCCTGTTCCTTGGCGAGCTTTTCATACTCAACCTTCAGTTCATCGCGCTGCTTCTGCGTTTCTTCTTCTTCCTGTTTCTTCTTGATGTCGCGCACAAGCTGGAGCGCGGCTTCGAGATTGCTCACCGCTTCGGTCTCGCTGGTCGCGGCAGGCTCAAGCTGGGCGCCGCGCAGGAAAAAGATCGCATCGCTCTGGGCCGCGGCCGCGTCATCGAGCAGCTTGGCGACGCCTGCCGTCTTCTCACTGGCCCGCGCATCCTCCGCCACGCTCAGCGTGTTCCGCCGCAGCGCGCTCTGGGCATCGGCCAGAGGTGGCAACTCCTTCACTTCGCGCAGCCGGGCGAGCTGAGCCTTCTGCTGGGCGATGAGTTTCTGTATCGCATCCTCCAGCTTCACCAGCATGCGCTTGAGGATTTCCTGCTGCTTCTGCCCCGCGCCCTGCATCTGCTGGAGCATCTGGCTCATGGTCTGCGAGGCTTCTTCCTGCTCGCCGCCGGCCTGTGAAAGCTTGTTCTCCTTGGCGTCCTGGGCGGCCTGCTGCATCTTTTCTTCCAGCCCCTGCCGCTGGGCGATGTTGGCGGCTTCGTTGAGCGCCTGCGCCTGGGCCTTGTCCTGCGGGTCTTCGCTCTGCTTGTTGATCGCCTCGGCTGCGGCCTTCATCTGCTGCACCAGGTCCTGCGCCTGCTGCGCGAGGTTTTTCTGTTCCTGGGCGAGCTTGTCCAGCTCTTTCTTATCCTGTGGATTGAGGTCTTCAGGCTTCTGCCCGGCCGTGCGCGGGAGCATGGCCCGCGTCTGCTCGGCAAGCTGCTTCTGGGCGTGATCGAGTTGGCGAAGCTGCGCCTGGATGGCGGCGGCACTCTTGCCTTCATCCAACAGATTGGTCAGGTCCTTCAGCGCAGCCTCGACTTTGTCCTGATGCTGCCCCGCTTGGGCCTTCGCATCCTTCTGATCCTTCGAATCCTGCTGCGCCCGGCGGGCCTGATCGAGCTTGCCCTCGGCGGCCTTGCTCTCCTTCTGCGCTTCGTTCAAGTGACCGCGGGCGCGGTTGAGAAGCTCGCTGATGCCCACATCATCGAGCTTGTTGCGCTTCATCCGCGCGTCGAGCTGATCGACGAGTTGCTCTTCGCGCTGGAAGGTCTGCGTGAGCTGCTGCTGGCGCGGCTGGGCCTGGGCCGGTTCGTTGTCTTTGATCTCCTGCTGGCGGGTCTGCAAGCGCATCGCCTGCTGGCGCAGGCCGGCGAGGTCATTGCGAAGCTGATTGATGAGCGTGGCGGCATCGACGATGCGCAGCGTGCGCGGCGAGGAGCGGACAGGATCGTGGCGCACGCTGTCGAGCTCGAAAATGTCCTGGGCGATGGCCGTGAGCACGATGCTGTCACCGGGCTTGAGTCCGAGCTTGGAAAGATCGAGCTCGTGCGATGCGGTGAGGCGTTCGCTGCGGCCGGTGACTGATTCGAGGATACGAAGTTCGGGCGCGCCGGGGGCCGGCTGCGAAGGCGCGAGCGGCAGGGCGGCTTCGAGGGAGAGCGATTCGATGGCCACATCATCGCGCGCGAGGCTGTCGAGTTTTACCGTTGCCGTGGCGAGCACGCTTTCATCGCCGGGCGGCTGAAGCATGGCGACGGTGGGCTGCTGATCGATGCGGGCTTCGACGCGGTAGAGGCGGTCGGAGGCGGGCGTGAGGCCGTGGCTGTCGATGAGGCGAATGGGGGATTCGACGGTTTTGCGAAGGATGAAGGTGATTTCGAAGCTCGGCGGCGTACCAAAGGATCGCGGCAGGTTGTAGTTGAACGTCGCTCCCTTGATGTCGCGGAAGGCAGGCATCAATGCGTTGATCGCGGCCTGTTCACCTTCGGAAGGAATGATGACGGGCTTGTTGAGCGTGACCGTCAGGCGCACCTGCGAACCTTCAAGTCCCGACGCTGACGCGGTGCGGCCTAACTGTTTGTCCAGTGCGATCGTCTCAGCCTGCACGAGGCCCTTCGCGTAAGCGGGCGGCTCGATGGAGAGCGTGACGCCGGTGACAGCCGGGCGAGGCACGAGGCGCACTTCGCGCGGCTCGGTGAAATCGTCGCCTGCTCTGAAGTAGTACTCCACCGTCGTGCCCTCGGCGGGCAGGCCTGCGTAGGCGGATTCGCCGGGCATGATGTCGGTCAGGTCGCCGGTGAGATCGATCAGGCGTTCGAAGACGCCTTCCTTCGCGGCGGGCTCGTTGCCTTTCGGTGAAACAGCGCTCGCCTGTTCGCTCATGAGCACGCTCTTCCACTGGCGGTATTCGCCGCGCAGGTCTTTGATGCGGTAGTAAGCCCACGCGCGCATGCCGGGCGCGTAGCCGCGATCGATCTTCGCGGAAAGGCCCAGCGGCGAGTCGGCAGGCTGCGGAGCATCGGGGACCAGGTCTTTGATGTGCGTCCTGCGCGGCCACTCCGCATCGCTCAGCGGCAGGAACCATCGCTTCGCCGCGAGGGCGGCTCCATCAGGCGTCGCGATGACCACAGCAGTGAGGAGCAACACCATGAGCAGGGCCAGCGCTCCGGTGCGAACGGTGGGCGTGGGGTTTAAGAGTTTGCGAAGCGATTCGCGGCCAAGGCGGGTCTCGGCGGCGTCCGCGCTGGAGCTGGCGAGCTGCGCGGTGCGCTGCGGGTCGGCATACTCTTCAGGATGCGAAGCGAACTCGACGCCGCTGGCGAGGGCACCGGCAAGCTGGGGGAACAGGCGCTCGGCGCGGAGTGCGAGCTGACTGAGCTCGGGCCTGAACCCGAAGGCCCGGCCCAGGTGGGTGACCAGCCAGACGGACAGGCACGCGGCGAAGGCGAGGCCGACGAACAGGCGGAGCCAGCCGGGCAGTCGAAGGAGGTAGTCGAGGAAGCCGCAGACGAGGGCCGCGATGATGACCGCGGTCAGGGCCTGCATGATGCGACGGAAGATGAGCATGAACCGGCCGGTGCGGCGAACGGATTCAAGCTGCTCGATGACGTGCTTCATGAGGCAAAATTCCGCTTGAAAAACAGGGCCGGCGTGATGCGGGCGGCCCTGAACATGATAGGGCACAGGGGCGGTCATACAAGCGAAAAATCGGCGCGGATACCCGTCCCGAAGGATTGGACGGATTGGGCGGGGCGCAGGTTCCCTTGAAAAGGGATGCGCGGGGGAAGGGGGTGTTACAGGGGGAAGGGCAGCGGCGGGGGAAGGCGGGAGCGCGAAGCCGCGAGCGGCTAGGGCATCTCGGTGTTATTCAGTTCGTCGGGAAGATTACGAGCGCCGTGGATCACGCGGACGATTTCAACGCGGTCCTCAAAGACGAGATAGAACACCAGGAAATCTTGAAATCCCGGGATGTTCCACTTTCTCAGACCGGCAAGTCCTGCGACATTAGAAGGGTAGCTCCGCCCGAGCCCGGGCGAATCAGCAAGGTCTTCAAAGGTGGCCTTTGCCGCATCGAACAGGCGGATCGCGTTGTCAATGCTGTCGCCGGCGATGTACTCGACGCAGTCGTCAAGTTCTCGGCTTGCCTGTTCACGCAAACATACAACTCGCTTCACGCTTGAGCTTGCCTCTTGGATTGCTGCCGTTTGATGTAGTCGGACTTCTTTTTCTCCCAGAACGCATCATCCGCAAGGATGGATTCGCTGTTCAACCCCTCCAGCAGCATCTGCTCCAGAACCTTCTTCGCCTTCGCCTGCTTCTCCGGCGGCAGGCTTTCGATGTACTCATCGATCGGCGGGCCGGCGACTTCGGCGCGGGCGCGAAGCTGACGGGCTTCGTCTTCGAGGATGAGCTTCTCGACGTACGCCTGCGCGGAGTCGTAGCCGGCCTCGGCAACGCGGCGGTCGATCAGGTTCTGAATCTCTTTGGAAAGGTGCAAGGTCATCGCGGATTCCTTATTCAAGCGTACGATGCGCGGCGGGGGCAGTCAATCGTTTTCGAGTGTCTTATTCCCCTCCTTTCCAGGGAGGGGCGAGGGGAGGGTCGGGCGTTCGAGTGGGGAGACGCCCGCTTGATTCGTGGCGATCAGGTTGACGTGCGCCTGATCTTCCCCCGGCCCCTCCCTGGGAGGGAGGGGAGTTCGAACCGGCCGCAAAGGTTTATCAACCGGATTCGAGTTCACTGCCTTACAATGCAAGCATCGGGCGGGTGGGCCGTTCTATCACTTGGCACATTCCGGGCGATCCAGGGAGATAACACATGGCGGGTACTCAATGGCGGGTTGCGGTTCTTTATCTGACGATATCGCTGGGCGCGGCCCCGGTCGGCGCGGCGGATGACCCCGCGAAACTATTCAATGACCTTTACAGCGCCGAGGCAAGGCAGGTGCTCGCTTCGCGCGACAAGGCGGATGATGTCGCCTTTGCCGCCAAGGTGCTCGAGGCGGCGCGGACCATCACCGATGCCCCGGCGATCCAGCTCTACTTCGCGCAGAAGGCGAGCGACTTCGCCGAGAACGCGCCCGAGGGTTACGCCACGGCGATCGACGCATCACGGCTGATCGCGCAGGCAGACTCGAAACAGCGACCGGCGATGCGCGAGAAGATTACGAAGCTGGCGCGCCTGAGCTTCATCAAGGCGACGGTGGCGGACCGGGCAGCCGTGGGCGCAGGCCTGGTGAAGGAATTGTCCGACGCGGCGGACGAGGCGCGCGAGGACGGTGATGCAGGCGAGGCGACGGCGTACCTGCGCCAGGCGCTGAGCGTGGCTACGCAACTCAAGCTGACCGAGGCGGCGGAGATCCGCGAGAAGCTGGAAGCCTTGACGAGCGCGGCGGCGGCGCAGGCGAAGCTGCGCGCCCTTCAAGAGAGGCTGCTGGTCGATGCGAACGACAAGGCGACGGCGAAGGCGATTGTCGATCTGCTGGTCATCGAGATGAATAACCCGACCGATGCGATTCGACCGGCGGAGCGGACAGGCGATGCGACGCTGGCGGCGAATGTCGCGATCGCGGCGCGGGAGGTGAGTTCGTGGACAGGGCCCGAGTCGCTGGTGATGGGCGACTGGTATCGCGCCCTGGCCGGACAGGCGCCTGCCCATGCGAAGCGGGACATGCAGGAGCGCGCCAGGGTCGGCTACGCGCGGTTTCTATTCATGCACTCAGAGAACGACGCTTCACGCACCAAAGCCTCGCTGTTCCTGCGCGAACTGGAAGCGGCGCTGGAGGACAAGCCCGGACCCGTGGTGAACACGCCCACGACCCCGACCACGCCAACGCAGCCGACAACGCCGGAGGTGAAGATCATCCCCCCGCGCGTCGCCGATCTGGATGTCGATGCGGATGTCACGTTCGACAACACGAAGGCACCCTACGTCATCACCGGCACCATCAGGGTGATCGGCAAGGAGAACGTGAAGCTGAGGGTCGCGCCCGGTGTGGAGATCCACGGCGGCAAGTTCAACCTTCAGACCAAAGGCGGGCTGGTGCTGCAAGGCGAGGCGAACAAGCCCATCGTTTTCAAGAATGTGGAGATCATTCAGGATCTGCACGGGTCGCTGAACGCGAAGTATACCGTGTTCGAGAACTGCACCTTCCGCAAGGGCGGGGCATGGTGGTCGAACTGGTCCTCGCGCTGGACTTTCGATCACTGCCTGATTCACGCGTGCAAGTTCCCCAAGCTGACGGAAGTGGACTACGGCATCACGATCACCAACTGCACGATCACCTTCATGACGTTTCCCGATGCGACGGGCCCGCTGCGGCACAACCTGCGAAAGATCGATTCATGTAACTTCGCCGGCTGCTCGATTCCCCCTTCGATCGTGTTGACCTCGCAGCAATGCAATTACTTCGGCTGCACGTTCGTGGCCGGCGCGAAGTACAAGGGCAAGACCGCGATCACGGCTGACCCCTATCTTTTCAAGTCCAAGGGCGCGCCGCCGCAGACGCTGTGGACGCCTGTCGAAGAGGGGGCGGGGGCGGTGACGGTGACGCCTTCGATGAGGGCATATTCGAATCCGAAGTTTCCGCTGAAGCCCAACATCGCGGAACTGCGGGCGGATCGGGCGCTGGTGGAGCTGCTGTTTGACTGAGGAAGGAACATGGAGCGCGCCGGGCGGGGAGTGCGAAGCCGCAAGCGGTTCATTCGGGCGGGAGCAGCTTGACGTAATCCTCCACCGTCGCGCCGTTCAGGAACGCCTCGATGATCCAGCGGCCCAACGGCAGCAGGTCCGGTTCGAGGTATTTCTCAAGCGTCTCGCGGAAGAAATTGGTCAGCAACTGGGCACCCTTGTCGTACGCCTCCAACCCGACTTCCGGCTGCATCTCGACGCGCAGGAAGTGAACGGGGATGTGCGTGCTCTCGACGACGATCTGCTTGGGCACGCTTCCCAGCAGCGGGCAGCGGGCCGGGGCGACCTGCTCGGGGCGGAAGCGGGCGCCGCCGCGGCGGGAGAGATATTCGCGCACGATCCACTGCGGCATGAAGCCGGTCTTCCAAGAGCCCACGTGCTGGTTGGGCGTGAGCACGAAGGCGGTGCGGGTGGTGCGTTCGATCTGCTTCAGGAGCAGGTTGGCCTGATCGACGCGCCGGCCGGTGGCGAAGGGCCAGTAGGAGCCGACGCCTTCGCTCTCCAGGCCTGAGCCGCCGACGATGGACGGGTTGCCGTGCCCGCGCGGCGCGACCAGTCGCCACAGCCACGCCAGCGCAGGCGGGAGAATCTGAAGCATGCCGAGGATGCCGTAAGTCGGCTTCGCTTCGGTGCAGGGCGGCGTGCGCACGCCGAAGCTGCGGATATCGACCGTGACCGGGCCGTTGACCACGTGAGGCACGCAATGCCTGGGCACGATCACGCGAGGATTCGGGCAAGGCTTGCCCGGTTCGTCCATGATCGGCTCCCAGATCAGCGTCGTCGCGCCGGGCGTCGCTTCGATGTTTAAAAAGAGCAGCGGCACGGGCGGGCGAACGGTCAGCGCTTCCAGGTGCGGGTCGGTGCCGTACTCGTCAATGTGATTCACGCGAACGAACCACGCATCTTCCGCGTCCTTGAGTGAAAGCTTCTTGTCATCGCCCTGAAGCGAAGGCAGACACAGGGCCATGTCATCCGTCACCGGCCGCAGTTCACACGTGCGCGGCAGAGCGAGGTGCGCCTCTTCGCCATCGACCACGTTGCGGCCCAGCAGCAGCCGGCCGTCACTTTCACGATGCACATGCTCGAGCATTTCGCTCTTGCCGCCGCCCGAAGCGCCTTCGTGCATGATGGTGACGATGTTGTCGTACGGCGTGATGACCTGAACGGTGGAGCAGTGAGCGGTGACCCAGCCTTCCTGTTCGCCGAGGCTGATGAGCACGCCGTAGACGCCCTTCTTGGCGCTGGGGCCGGGGTAGAGGTTGTAGCTGAACAGTTCGTGCAGGCCTTTGGTGCGGTTGTGAACGACGACCTGTCCGCCGTCAAAATGCGTGTGGCGGAAAGGAGGGGCGACGTAGATGACGGCGCGGGGCGTGAAGGTCTTGGGCGTTTGCCTGGGCGTGAGCATGCCCTGGAGCATGGCCAGACCGAGGGCGAAGAAACCGGCGTTGGCGGGGGCGACGACCAGCGCGGGCAGGCCACTGGCTTTGTCGCCGCAGACGAACGGGAACACGCACAGTTCCTGGCTCTTGAGCCACTCAAACGTCTCGCCGCGCACCTCGGCGAATTCCTTCTTGAAAGTGTCCTTGAACCGCTGCTTGTTGGTGGCCAGTTCGTCGCCGATGAACATGCAGTCCGGATCGCGGCGACGCATGTAAGCATCGGTGTAGTTGGCGGCAATGCCGTTCTTCACACGGCAGGCGCGGGCTTCGACTTGGAACCCCCGGCCCGGCACGTCGTACCCCACATCCTGCCAGCCGTCAGGCCCCACATCCTTGACCGACGCTTCGATCAGCTCTTCGACGCTGGCGGGGATCGTGTAGCCCTTGCAGTTCTGGAGGATGTCCTGCACTTCGGGGGAGACGTTGAACGGAATGGCAGCGGTGGCAACAGGCATGGAAGTTCCGAAGGTAATGGTCTTCATCATCGCTCAGAAAAGCTCTCGCAAAGGCGCAAAGCTCGCAAAGTTGGAACGGAATCATTTTCTATACAGGGGACTTCTGAATAACCTCCACTCAGACGTTTTATAAGGAAAGCAGGAAAAAAGGAAGGTAGGAATGATATTGTTTTTCAGCCTTCCTTTCCTTGTTTCCTTGTTTCCTGCTTTCCTTATGAAACGATCGCGTCAGGTTATTCAAAGACTACAAATATCTCTTTGCGGGCTTTGTGCCTTTGCGAGAGACAATCCGCTTGTTGGATTCGAGGCTCAAGCGCGCACTTGTCGCGCAGTCCAAGCCGGCGTTCCTTCAGAGTGCAAAACTGGGGCCTGAGCCGCGAGGGTGGCATCATACCAGACGAATCGCCTTACGCCCGATCCACTCGGCGGTGATCAGCAGCAGCACCAGGATCAGCGCCAGGGGCGAGTCCCAAAGCGGTTCGCGGATGTCGTTCTCCGTGCGCTGGGCCCGCGAGGGAATGAGCGTGGCGAGCGAGTCGAGTTCGTTCAGGTTCACAACCTGTCCGCCGGTGGCCTCGGCGAGGGCCTTGAGCCGACCGTGATCGGTGGCGACCTGTCGCGTTTCGTCCGCAGGGTGGACCACATCGATCGACTCGGTGATGCCCAGATCATCCAGCCCGGATTCGATCACCCGCAGCGTCAGGTCCCCCGCCGCGCTTGGCTGCCACTGTGCCGAATACTCGCGCACTTCGCCTGCCGGTCGATTCGGATCGGCCTCGCCCGTCTGCGTCAGGTCCAGTCGCTCCAGCACGCGCTGCGAAGGATCGTCCGCCTTGGACACCGCGACGCTGATCTTGGAGAGATTGCGCTGAAGGATCAGGGGATCGCGCACCACGAGCTTGACGATCACCGTCTGGGCCGGCTCCACCCGCCGATGCGAGACCTGCATGTACACCCGGTCATCGCGCTGCTGCAATCGCTCCCGCGCGATCAGGCGGATGAGCTGAATCCAATACTGCTGCGAGTACAGTTCGCCGCGCCCGAACCGCCAGCGCCAGGTTTCATCGGAAGCAAGATAAATGGACTGCCCCGCGCCGTAGCGCACGCGGGTCACCAGCGGAATCGGGGCGGTGCCCAGGTCCTGCGAAGTCGCGAGTGTTTCCGTGGTGGGCTTGAGCCTGCCGATGTCCTGCGCCCACTCAAACGCCGGCAAGTCCTTGGGCCAGGCTGCCGTCGTCGCGCGGGTGCGCAGGTCCGCCTCCGGATTCGACCGCAGACGCAACACATTGAGCGCCTCGGCTAGCGGCTGCGGGCGCATCAGGATCGGCCCCAGCGCGGGGTCCACGCGCTGCACCGCCGCGGGATTCGTCATCGGCAACAGGTCTTCCAGCGTGGTGTTGTCATAACTGCGCGGCATGCTGTATTCGCCGGCGATCCAGATGATCCCCGCGCCGTTGATCGCCACATGATCGCGCATCTGCGCCAGTTGCTCGGCGCTGAAATACGTCGCCGGCACATCGCCGATCAGGATCACGTCATACGGCCGCAGCTCCTCACTGGACACAGGCAAGCGCGTGATCGGCGAATCACCCTCCTGCGCGAAGGCACGGTCGGCGCTGAGCAGCATCATGCTCGAGTCGATGGATTTTTCACGCATGAGCATCGTCTTCAAGTAGCGATATTCCCAGCGCGGATAGCCTTCGACATACAGCACGCGGATCGGCCGATCGATCAGCTCGATCGTCGCCTCTTCGCTGTTGTCATCCGTCATCAGCTCGCGCTTCGCCACCGGGGCATCCGGAGCCGCGTCGTACACGACCTCCACGCGCCACGTCTGTTTGCCCGCCAGCTTCGATTCCGTCAGCAAGCGGATCGGCTTGTTGATATTCACATCGCGCCCGCTGCGCTCATCCAGCGTCTTACCCGTCTGCTTGTCGATCAGGCGCACCGTCAGGCGATCCGACTCGACCGGCGCATCGGCGGGAAACAAATCAAGCGTGACGGTCACCGGCACCGTGTCGTTGATGTACGCCCGCTCAGGCATGTCCACCCGCGCGATGGCGATATTCAAAGGCGACTGCTCCGCGCCCAGCGGCACCGGATACACGCCGATGCGATGCTGCTGAAGACGCGTGATGACCTCAGGCCCGGTGGACTGCGGCGTGCGCCCATCGGAAAAAAGCACGATGCCCGCGACCTGCCGGCCGACGGTGCGCTGCAAAGCCTGTTCGATGGCGGTGCGTATCGCGGTGCTCGAGCCGTCGGCAGGCGGGAGCGTGGCCAGGCCTTTGGCGTCTGCGCTGGGACGACCCGGGGCGTCGATCTCGCGCGTGGAACTGTCGAACCCGAGCCAGACGATGCGGCGATCCTTACCGAGGCGCTCGGGGGTAAAAAGCGCGGCGTGTTTACCCAGGGCGCGGCGCAAGGCTTCGTCGCGCGTTTCAGGGCCCCCGGCACGGGTGCTTGAAGCACCCGTGCCGGGGTCTTCGATCACATCCCGTATCGTCATCGACGCGCTGCGATCCACCAGCACCAGCAACCAGTCCGGATCAAGCCGATAGTCTTCCACCACCAGCATCGGCCCCGACAAGAGCGCGGCGATGAACACAATGAGCAGCGCTCGCAACGTCGCCAATGTGTACCGCGCCTTGCGCGGCCCCATCAGCTTGCTGTAACTCCAACCCGCAAAGAGCGCCGCGACAATGATGATCGCCGCCCACTCCAGCGCTTCCAGCGGAAACCGCCAGCCCAGCTCCGCCTTCGGATCGCCCGTGGTCAGACGCGACAACCCCAGCAGCCAGTCCATAGGGCCGGCGGCGAGGGTGGTCGGGTTGGAGAACAAGGTCAACATCGGTGATCAATCAGAATGCAAAATGTAAAGCATGCAAATGCAAAGGGGCAATGCGAGTACGTTTCCTCATTAACGATTTTCCATTTGCATGCTTTGCATTTTGCATTTCCTTTCCCTCACTGTCCTTTCTTCCCCACCAGCCTTCGCAGCACCATCGTGCCCAATCCCATGATCGTATGTTGCTGCCCCTGCTGCGCGTGACTGAACCATCGCGCGAGAAACACTTCGACTAGCACCAGCGCCAGCACCGCCCACAGCAGCAGGTGGCCTACATTCGCGCGGGAGTCGAAGGCGGCAAACGCCAGCGCGGGGTTCGTTTCATCCAGCCAGGTCATGCGACCGAGCGGCGAGAGCCAGGCTTCAAGCTGCGATGCATCCAGCGCCCGCGTGTTACCCGCAGCAGGATCGACATTCACCACCAAGAGCCGCCCCTGCGCATCGGGAGCCGCGCGATACACGCCCGGTTCATCCAACGGCGACGCCGGCGTAAAACCTTTATCTGTTCGTCGCAGCAGCACATTCGCCTGGGCCGCGCCTGTGATTTCATTGGCAAGACGATCCAGGCCCGTGACGCCATCCCACGTATCGCCCAGCGCGGGTAAATCGCCGCTGACGATGCCCGCCAGCCGCGCCGCCTCAGCCGACCGCGCCTGCACGCTTCGCAAGGATTCATGCAGCAACGGAACGAACAGCGGTTTCGTCGGCAGGTTGGACCATTCCAGATCGAGCGCCGTCGCCAGCAGGAACACCGAGCCTTCGCCGAGATTCGCGGTCACCAATAGCGGCTTGCCATCCTCCGCCCAGAGCCAGGTGCTGTCCGCGCTGCCAGGCGCTTCGACCACGAGCCGCTTCTTGAGACGAATCGGACGCAGCAGATCCTTCCAGTCCGCCGCCAGCAGTCGCAGCGCTTCAGGTTCACTCTTGTCCACCGCAAGACCGAGGCCTGTGCTCGTCGCCACATCCGGTTCAGGCGCGGCAGGCGGCGCGACAGGCGCGACACCTGCTAGTGTCTGCGGATCGATCGCGACGTTCCAGTTTACGCCGAAGCGCAGCTTCATCGCCTCCGCCCACGTCGCGGCGCCATCGGTCGCCGGCGCGAAGACCCAGACCAGCCCGCCGCGCCTGGCGAGCTCAGCCAGGGCCATCCACGCGCTGTCGTTGAGTTGATCAGGGCGAAGGATCATGGCCGCGTCGAGCGCTTGCAGTTGTTCGCTGTCGAGACTGATGGCGAGGATATCGACCAGCTCGATCGCGCCCAGGTCAGCCGTGGGCGACAGGCCGATCGCCAGCCAGCGGTCGGCGGTGATCTGTCGATCGCTCGAACGAACCGATGACGCCGTCTCGCTGATGATGCCCACGCGCAGGCGCTGCCGCAGCTCGACCACCGCGAAGCGTTCGTTGTCTTCCAGCAGCGCATCAGGCTCGATTCGGGCCCGAAGCACGACCGTCGCCCCGCTGCTCCTGCCCACACTCAAATTCCCCGGGCCCAGATTCAGCGCATCGAGCGTCTCAGGATTCACAATCAAGTCCGCTCGCACCGAAGCCTTCTCTTCGCCTTCGTTCCAGCGCACTTCCTGTTTCGCGAACACGGCCAGCGGCTTGCTCAGATCATCCGTGACCAGCGCGAGCTCGATGCTGGTGACGCGCGCAGCCGTGTCATCGGCGAAACGCTGAAGGTCGATCTCCACAGGAATGCGCACCGGTCCGCCATCGCCTAGGCCGCCGGTGAGGATCATGTGCCGGCGCGGTTGAAAGCGGTTGATCTGCACATTGGGCAGACTCGCCATCGGCCGGGCGGCAAGGACGCGGGCAAGTTGATCCAGCTTCGTCGCCTGCTCGGGCAACGTCTGCTCCATCGACACGCTGCCCTGCGAAAAATCGCTGAGCATCACCACGAACGCCCGATCCGCAGGCTGCCCTTTTTCCACCAGCGAGGCCCGCACATCACGCAATGCACCGGCCAGATCGCTGCGCCCGTGCTTGGGCTGCAAACCTTCAACGGTGCGGCGCACCGCAGCACGATCAATCGTCGGCGGATCAACCACGCCTTGCGAAGGCCGCGATGTGGTGAAGAGCGCAACCTGATCCGCGGAGCCGAGACTGTCGATGAGCTTGATCGCCAAATCTTTCTGGCGTTCGAATCGTTCTTTACTATTCTCGCCGATCGCGCGTTCGCTCAAGGCATCATCGAGCACGAGGTAAAGCGAACGCCCGGTCGCATCGATGCCCATCGTGCTGGCGCAGCCGCCGAGCAGCGGCCCGGCCAGCGCGAGACCGAGAATGAGCAGCACGAGGCAGCGCACCAGGAGGAGCAGCCATTGTTCGAGTTGAAGGCGCGTGCGCTGCTTGCGGAACGCTTCGACGAGGAACTTCATCGCGCCCCAGCGCACCGGCTTACGGCGCATGCGCGTGAGCAGGTGGATGATGATCGGGATCGAAACAGCCGCGGCCCCTGCGGCTGCAAAGCCGGGAGCGGTGAAGAGGCCGGAGACTTGGGCGAGGGTCGTCATTTCTTCTTATCGATAATCGCCGCCCGCCGCGCCAGGAAGTGGCTCAGCGTCGGGCCCAGGTTTTCGCTCGTGTCCACCAGCAGGTAGTCGAACCCGAAGCGGCGCGTCATTTCCTTGACCGCATCGAGGTGCGCGTTGATCGCTTCCAGGTACGCCTCGCGCAGGGCGGGTGGATCGAGCGGCAGCCGACCCTCGCCTTCGAGCCCGAGGAATTCCGAAGGCGAGCGGAAGGGGAACGTGAGTTCCGCGTTGTCGAGCACCTGGAGCACAACCATGTCATGTCGGCGGTGATGAGCGCGGGCGAGACCATGCTCGAGGGCTGCGGGTTCGTCGAACATGTCACTGATGAGCACGAGCAGACTGCGCTGGCGCAGGCGGGCGGTGACCTGATCGAAGAGCCGCGTCAGGCTGGTCGCGCGGGCCTTCACTTCCGCGGCCGTGGCGCTGGTGAGCGATTGATCGCTTTCGATCGGATCGACCTTGGCGCCGGCGAGGGCATCGACGATGGTGCGCCAGTGATCGCGGGCGCTGCCGGTGCGGGTGGTGGTGCGCAGTTCCTCGGCGAAGGTGACGACGCTGACGCGGTCCTGTTGTTTCAAGGCCATGTGCGCGAGGGTGGCGGCGACGGTCGCGCCCCAGTCGTATTTGCGCCAAAGCCCAGGCATAGCTATGCCTGGGCTTTCGCCTTTTTTTCGACCGAAGTCGGTGCCGAACGCCATGGAGCCGGAGACGTCGACCATGAGCACGAGGTCGAGATTCGTCTCCTTCTGATACTGCTTGAGGTAGAGCTTGTCGTTGCGGCCGAAGACTTTCCAGTCCAGGTGACGGATGTCGTCTCCAGGCGCGTATTGCCGATGCTGGGCAAACTCGACGCTGTAGCCGAAGTGCGGCGAGCGGTGCATGCCCGTCATCATGCCTTCGACGATCATGCGCGACCGCAGCTCCAGCGACGCGACAGCGGCGAGCGTGCGAGGGTCGAGGTAGGTGGTGGTAGAAGGCATGAGTGAAAAGTGAAGAGTGAAAAATCGAAAGTGAAGAGTGTCGATGGATCGTGCTTCACTTTGCACTCTCCACCTTCCACCTTTCACTTTCCCTTACCTCACCACCGTCTCCATCTCCCGGCTCGCGCCTTCGCCCTCCGGCTTGATCACGCCCAGCAGCTTGTCCACCAGGTCATCACTGCGAATGCCATCCGCCTCCGCGTTGAAGTTGGGAATCAGGCGGTGACGCATGACCGGATGCACGACGGCATTCACATCTTCAATCGTCACATGCGTCCGGCCTTGCAAAACCGCGCGGGCTTTGCCGGCGAGGATCAGCGACTGGCTGGCGCGCGGGCCTGCGCCCCAGGACATGTACTTCTTGATGAAATCCGGCCGCACATCAGGCTGGCCGCGCGAAGGGCTGCGGGTCGCGCGCACCAGTCGCAGGGCGTATTTCACGACGTGATCGGCGACAGGAATATCGCGCACCAGGTCCTGAATCTCCGCGATGCGATGGGCATCGAGCACATGTTGAAGCTCAACGTGCTGGCGCGACGTCGTGCGCTTGACGATGTTGAACTCTTCGCTTTCGCTGGGGTAACCCACGTGAACCATGAACAGGAAGCGGTCGAGCTGCGCTTCAGGCAGCGGGTACGTGCCTTCCTGTTCGATCGGATTCTGCGTGGCCAGCACGAAGAACGGCTGCGGCAGGGCGTGGCGCACGCCTGAAATAGTGACGTGATGCTCCTGCATCGCCTCAAGCAGCGCGGCCTGCGTCTTGGGCGGCGTGCGGTTGATCTCGTCCGCAAGAATCACGTTCGCGAAGACCGGGCCCTTCACGAAGCGCAGGTCGCGCTTGCCTGTCGCGCGATCTTCTTCGATCACCTCGGTGCCGGTGATATCCGAAGGCATCAGGTCGGGCGTGAACTGGATGCGGCTGAACGAAAGGCTGATGGTCCGCGCGACGGTGGAGATGAGCAACGTCTTTGCGAGGCCCGGCACGCCCACGAGCACGGCATGGCCGCGGCAGAGCAGGCAGATGAGCAACTGCTCGATGACTTCATCCTGTCCGACGATGACCTTGGCGACTTCCTGTTGAAGGCCGGCGATCGTCTTGCGGACGGAGGCGACGAGGTCAGCCGCGGGGCTGGCGACGAGTGAGGACGGTTGGTTTTCCAGCGACACTAGAAGCTCCTTCGGGGGAGGGACAACGGGCGCAGCACAAGTATAGCGGTTCGATATGGCGAACAATGCGGCCGGTGTCTCTACAATCACCCGCATGCCCGAATTGCCGGAAGTGGAACGTGTGCGATTATCGCTGGAAGCGGCGCTGCTGGGGCGGCGCGTGGAAGGCGTGGCGATTCATCGGGCGGATGTGATTCAGCCGATCGCATCGAAGAAGGCGATGCCCGCGGCCTTGCTGCTGAGCGAGCGCGTGCGTTCGATCCTGCGTCATGGCAAGCAACTGGCGATCGTTGCGGATGGTGAAGGCCAACCGGAGGAACAAGCCCGGTGCATCTGCGTTCACCTGGGCATGACCGGTTCACTGATCGTCGCGCCCTCTTCGAGTACGCTGCCGCCTGCCGCTGCACACACGCATGTCACCTGGCAACTCGACAACGGCTCGCGCCTCACCTTTCGCGATCCGCGCCGTTTCGGCGGCATCTGGACCTTCCCTTCGCTTCAAGCATTGAAAGCAGAACGATGGAGGGCGCTGGGCAACGATGCACTTTTCATCGCGCCTGCATCACTGCACGAAGTCCTGCGCCAAACGAGCCGTTCGCTGAAGGCCGCGCTGCTGGATCAACAGTTGATCGCAGGCCTGGGCAACATCTACGTCGATGAGCTGCTCTTCGAGCTGGGCCTGCATCCGATGATGCCCGCGCGCCGGTTGAGGTTGCCACAGGTCGAGGCGATGGTCAGCGCAATGCGCGCCCTTCTGAATCGCGCCATCGGAGGTGGCGGCAGCAGCCTGCGCGACTACGTCGATGGCAACGGACAGGCCGGTCAGTTTCAGTTGCAGCACCAGGTCTACGGCCGCAGCGGCAAGCCTTGCCTCCGGTGTGCGTCACCGCTTCGGTCCAGGACGATCGCCGGGCGAACCACGGTCTTCTGCCGGCAATGCCAGCGGCGGTCTCCCGGCCGACAGGCCTTGAAGAGAGATATAGATAGATAGTTCTTCTTCTTAGTAATACCGCTGGCGAGATGTGGAAACATCGGTGATTCAATCTTGTAAGTAATTCTAATGTAGATACTTATCAACCAACCGTCAGTGTAGACAATCTGTCAAGAACAATGGCGGTCTCGAAAGATGGGGGGTAGCGCCTGTCGGTTCACGAGGGGGTATGGCTCCCCAAGGGTTCAGGCGGGCGATGAAGCGGCGGAGTTACGGTCAGGAGGCGAAAGGCTCTTCGCATGTTGTCCACAGAGTTGCCGACAGGGGGAAAACGTTTGAACGCAAAAGGCGGGGCCGTTTCAAGCGGTCCCGCCTGGGATATCCATTTGAAAACGCGGTTCACGACCCGCTCGACATCGGCCCCTGGCGCGTGATGTAGTCATCCATTCGCGTCACGTTGTGCGCGAAGGTCGGGTCGTGACCGTTGCGCTCGTCCACGGTGCGGATTGAATGCATCACCGTGGTGTGATCGCGTCCGCCGAAGTATGCGCCGATTTCCTGGAGGCTGAAGCGCGTGCGTTTGCGCGCCAGCCACATGCACACCTGTCGCGGCTCGGCGATCGATTTCTGCCGGCGCTTGGATTGCAGATCGCTCAGCTTCACGTCGTAATGTTTCGTCACTGCTTCGATGATGAGCTGCAAGGTGACCTGGCTGGTGCGTGGGTCCAGGCCCAGGTGCCCGAGCACTTCGTAGGCAAGCTGGGCGGTGATGGGCAGGCCCTTGGAAGCGGCGCTGGCCTGGAGAAGCGTGATCGCGCCTTCCAGTTCGCGGGCGTTGCTTTCGATGCGTTCGGCGATCAGGGTGACGACTTCTTCGGGCAGCTCGATGCCGCGCAGCTTCGCCTTCGCCTTCACGATGGCGACGCGCGTTTCGAACGTGGGCCGGGAGACGTCGGCGACGAGGCCCCATTGAAATCGGCTGACGAGTCGTTCTTCCAGACGCGGGATCTCAGCCGGGGCACAATCGCTCGAAAGAATGATCTGCTTCTTCGACTGGTACAGCTCGTTGAAAGTGTGAAAAAATTCTTCCTGGGTGCGTTCGCGGTTGGCGAGGAACTGGATGTCATCGATCACGAGCAGATCGACATGGCGATAGCGGGCGCGGAAGTCCTGCATCTGGCCGTTCTGCACGCAGTCGAGAAAATCGTTCACGAATGTGTCGCAGGAGAGGTAACAGACGCGGGCCCCGTTGTCGCGCACGAGCACGGACTGGCACACCGCCTGAAGCAGATGCGTTTTGCCCAGGCCCACCCCGCCGTGGATAAAGAGCGGGTTGTAGACCGTGCCCGGCTGATTGGCGACGGCGACCGACGCGGCGTAGGCGAGATTGTTTTCAGGGCCGGTAACGAACGTGTTGAACGCGTAATCGGGGCTGAGCAGATGCTCGGCGTCGCGCGGCTGATCGCTGGTGCGACGGGGCGAATCCACCGCAGGCGCACCGGGCCGGCTGGGCGCGAAGTCCATCTCCCGCGGCGTGGGCTCGGGGCGATCGGGCCTGGAAGGCGCGGCGACGCGGACAGGGTCGTGTCCGTTGCCGTTGCCGCTGCTGTAGGCCGCGGGCAGTTCGCCGTTGACGAAGAGCACGGCCACCAGCGCGCCGGTTACCGCCTGGGCGGCTTCGGTGAACTGTGTCACGCACTTGTTCTGCAGATACTTCTGCTGAACACCCGTCGTCGTGCGGACCTTCAGCGTCCCCAACTCCAGGCTGACGGGTTCGAGTTCCTCGAACCACTGCCTGCAGAGGGAACCGTGACGGTCCCGCAAGTATGTCATCATGTCACGCCAAAGCGCGGCATCCAGTTTGGTCATGGTCCAAACCTGCGCACAAGAGGTTCGAGTCTGTTCAGTGTTGTTGAAATCCCACCTGACTTGGTTCGCCAACCGATTTCAGCGACCGCCGACAAACTTACGATGTCGTGCGGCGCGTGTCAATCCGCCGATGCGCGAGCACCCATGACTGATGCAGACCTGTCGCGCGTTTGTCAAGTCAGGATTTTTCTGTCGATACCTTTTCGCGCACGATGGTGCACACGACAGCACGCACGCGGATCTTGTCTGCGACCGCGGAGCCTCATCTGAGCCGCGCAGCATCAGGGAGCGGATGCCCGAAGTCCTTTTGTATCCGTGCCCTCCGGTCGGTTGCGTGTCGCGGCTCAGATGGCTTGTAGTCCGTCCGGCGCCTTTGCCGCAGTAACCCTCCTTCTTAGCCGATAATGCCTTTATGGCTTCCGCTTTGGTCATTTTCGACGATGGTCGCGGCCGCTTCGGCCCGCTCACGCACCTGCGCGCCGCCTTCGAACTGCGCAGCGGCGCTCACACCACGCTCCAGCGCATCGAGCGCACACTCGATGCACAAGCCCGCGCCCTGTGGACGCGGCGCGAGCATGCCGCCGTCGCCGCCGCGCGCCATCGCGGCGTCAAGGTGAACGAGCTTCCTGAAGCGCCAGCCTGTCTGTTCGTCAACGGGCGCTGGCTGGGCATCGCGTCCGCAGCACAAGTGCGATCGCTCGAACCGGGTGAATACCTCATTCAACATGACGGGCAGCTCATCGCGGCCCACGTGTCGATGGAAGCCTGTCGCGTGTTGATCTCGTCAGGCTTCGTCGCGCCGCCGGGCGTGGCGCGGTTGAAGTTGCCTGAGCCCGCGGAGTTTGATCCTGCCGACCAGACGCGCGAAGCAGGGCCGGGCGCGGACCTGGCGCTGATCGAACGCCCGTGGCACATTCTCGATCAGCTTGAATCGACTTTGCGTCTCGATCTTGCGGCGATCGACCTGCCCGAGGCAGGGCGCGGCAAAGGCCGGCACGAACATGTCCAGGTGATCGGCGATCAGGCGTTCAAGGTCGCGCCTGATGCGCAGGTGCGGCCTTATGTCGTGGTGGATACGACGAAGGGCCAGGTCGTCGTCGATCATCACGCGGACATCCGCCCCTTCACGCTGCTCAGCGGGCCGTGCTACATCGGCGAGCACAGCGTCGTGAACCCGCACAGCGACATCCGCCCGCGCACGGTCATCGGCCCGCGCTGCAAGGTCGGCGGCGAAGTCAACATGTCCATCCTGCACAGCCACTCGAACAAGGCCCACGCCGGCTACCTCGGCCACGCGCTGGTCGGACAATGGGTCAACCTCGGCGGCGACACCAACGTGAGCAATCTGAAAAACACCTATGGCCCCGTGCGCGTGCAGCTTGAAAAGAACGCGCCGGCCGAGGACAGCGGGCGCACGTTCCTGGGACCGATCATCGGCGACTACACGCTCACCGCGATCGGCTCGCGCATTCTGTCGGGCTCGTGCATCAACACCGCAACGATGCTGGCCGTGTCGAGCTTCGCGCCGAAGTTCACCGAGGCGTTCAGCTTCATCACGGACGATGGCGAGTCGCGATATGACTTTGAGAAGTTTCTGGATCTGGCAAGGCGGATGATGAGCCGGCGAGGGAGCAGGTTGAGCGAGGCGGAGGAGGAAGTGCTTCGCGCGCTTTGTAGCGACATGTCGGCTGTTCACCGGTAGAATGAGGCATAGCCCGCGAATAGCCCGGAACCCACCATGACGAGCATTCATATAAATCTCGATGAAACCCTTCTGGATGAAGCCGTTCGCATAGGGAAACATGCGAACGAGGAAGAGGCGGTGCGCGTTGCGTTGGAAGAATATGTTCGCTATCGGCAGCAGCTTTCGATTATTGACCTTTTTGGGACGATCGAGTTTGATCATGATTTTGATTACAAGGCAGAGCGCCGCCGGGGTCTGAAACGTGTCCGTGTTGATTGATACTTCAATCTGGTCGCTTTCACTGCGGCGAAAGCCTGAGGTTCTTTCCGACAAGGAGAGATCGCTTGTGGCAACACTTGCGGACTTGATTCGCCAGAAGGAAGTCGTTGTCCTCGGTGTCATTCGACAGGAGCTTCTGTCCGGGATTCGCGCTGAGCCTCAGTTTGAATCTGTTCGTACCAGATTGCGGGGTTGGCGCGACGAACCGATTGAGACGAATGATTGGGAAGAAGCGGCCCGGTGCTCCAACTCAATTCGCTCCAGCGGCATTGTGGGTTCGCCCGCGGACTGCATGATCTGTGCAATCGCGTTTCGGCGAAGCTTTGAAATCTTCACCACCGACTTCGACCACTACGCCAAAGTCCTCCCTATCCGTCTGCTGCCGCACCCCTCCCCATGATCAAATACGTACTCAATCCGGCCGCGCGATCGGGCGTGGTTCGGCGGTCGCGGCGAGATAGAATATGGGCATGTCCTCCGCAACCCTCAACGTGAGCGATGTCATCAGCGTCGATCCGGAACGCCTGGGCGGTGTGCCTGTCTTCAAAGGTTCGCGCGTGCCGATCAGCGCGCTCTTTGATTACCTTCGCGCGGGCGATTCGATCGAACGGTTTCTGGAGCACTTCCTGGGAATCACCCGCGAGCAGGTCGATGCGGTGCTTCAACTGGCAATTGCATCATTCACCCGAGTCCGCACCGTCGAATGAGATCACTTCAAAGTCAATCAGGAAACTGAACAGAGCCAACGCGAACAGGAGAACGATCTGAAAGCGCACGCCGGATGCGTCGGTCCTCCTCGCTTCCTCGACAGCGTCACCCAGTTCAGGTGATACGTCTCGAATCCACTTTGCCCATTCGTCGGGCAGCGAGTATTGCGATAACTCGATCTTGTGCTTGCCCGGCAATTCAACGTGCAAGTGTGAACTGGGACCGTCGATATTGGAGAGAGTGACGCCGAATTCGCGCACCTCATCGACACGGAACTCTTGGCTTCGCAGAAAGCTGGCAATCCGAAGCACACCTTCGACGCGCAAGATGCGAGACCGAAACGCGATTGCACCGGCAAGGACAAACAGGGGCCACAAGAACAGTGCAATCGCCCAACGTTGAACGAGAATCAGCGCGATCTGACCGCACACGAGCATTCCGAGTGGCACGCGGATTGAATAGCAAGTCGTTCCGGTTTGGGCGGCGCGGTGCAAGTGAAAGAGTAACCAGCCAAGACACAGCGTCGTGAGCGACAAAATCACCCGCATTGCCAGCATGCGCCTCACCCCTCCACATGATCAAAAAACGTGCTCAACCCCGGCCTGAAAACCACCTTCCCGTCCACCACCAGAAGCTTCTCATCCAGACTCATCTGCACCGCCTGGCTCAGCACGTCCGCCTCCAGCGCCTGGCCCTTTTTGCGCACATCCTCGCTCGTGTCGCGCCCTACGTCGATGTGAAACACGTCCTGCAAAATGATCGGGCCTTCGTCGAGGATTTCCGTCACGAAGTGAGCCGTGCAGCCCGTCACGCGCACTCCTGACTCGTAAGCCTGCTTATAAGGATTGGCCCCGGGGAAGTGCGGCAGGAGCGATGGGTGAATGTTGATGATGCGATGCCGGAACGCGGTGACGATCTCGGCCGAGACGATCTGCATGTACCGCGCCAGCACCACGACATCCGCCCCGCGCTTCTGCATCGCCTCCAGCAGCCAGGCCATGTGCGCGTCCTTGTCCGTCGAAGGCACAAACTCAAACGGCAGACCCGCGGCCCTGGCGATCGGTTCCAGGTCAGGATGGTTCGACAGCACGCAGTCGATATGCCCGCGCCCCTTGAAGCGCCCCATGCGCTGGTCATCGATCAAGCGCTCCAGGCAGTGCGGCTCCTTGCTCACGAGCACGGCCACTTTGCGATCGCGCCGCTGATCCGCCAGCGCGACGCGCACCTGCATTTCGACCTGCTTGCCCAGATCCTGCAATCCGCCGATGAGTTCATCCAGACTCATGGTCATGTCGCTGAGGTTCACGAGCATGTCCATGATGAACCGCCCATGCACGACCTGCTGCTCGATGTCTTCGATGTTGATGCCGTGCTCGGCGACATAGGTGGCGAACCGCGCGACGACGCCCTTCTGGTCGCGACCGGACACGGCGATGATGGCTTTGATGGTGGGCATGGTTTTCGGAAGGCACGGAGGGACGGAGGGACGGAGGCACGAAGGGGGGAAACGCGGGTCGAGGGCGATCACTTCGTTCCTTCGTCCCTGCGTCCCTTCGTCCCTTCCCCTACAATCCCCCGTCTTTCAACGAGGAATCTAACAGATGGCAGAGACGCATGCATTTGACGTGGTGTTCATCGGCGGAGGCCCGGCTGGCTATGTCGGGGCGATCCGCGCGGGACAGCTCGGCCTGAAAGTCGCCTGTATCGAGCGCGGGCAGCTCGGCGGCGTGTGTAACACCTGGGGTTGCATCCCCACCAAAGCCCTCCTCGCCGCGGCGGAGTTCTACTCCAAGCTCAAGCACCAGGCCAAAGACTTCGGCATCGAAGCGGACAACATCCGCCACGATTTCGCGAAGGTCATCGCCCGTTCCCGCCAGGTCGCTTCGCTCGGCGACAAAGGCATCGCCGGCCTGTTCAAGAAAAACAATGTGGCCCACTTCTCAGGCCACGCGAAGATCATTGCTGCGCCCAGCGATAAGGCACCCGGCAAGATTGAAGTGCATAAGGTGACCGCGGGCGGCGAGAGCAGTTGGGATATCGCCGCGAATGCAGCCGCGTCGAAGTCGAATCAACTCGAACACACCATCACCGCCAGGCACATTATTCTTGCGACCGGCGCGATCGCGCGGCAGCTTCCCGGCGCGGAGTTTGATAGTGACAAGATCATCGGCTCGAAGGATGCGATGAACCTGAAGGAGCAGCCGAAGGAACTGGTGATCGTCGGAGCGGGCGCGATCGGCATGGAGTTTGCCTATTTCTACAATGCCTTCGGCACGAAGGTGACGGTCATCGAAATGATGGACCGCCTGCTGCCGATTGAGGATCACGACGTGAGCAAGGCGATCGAAAAAGCCTTCCGCAAGCAGAAGATCGATTTTCTCACGGCGCACAAGACGACGAACATCAAGAAGACGGACGGCGGTGTCGAAGTCACCGTCGCCCCTGTTTCCCCCGGTGCAGATGAGAAGAAAACGCAGACCATCAAGGCGGACAAGGTCCTCATCGCCATCGGCGTGCGCGGGCGATACGACGGCCTGTTCGATCCGAAGCAAATACCGCTGGAGATCTTCAAGGATCACATCAAGGTCGATCGCAAGAATTACCAGACGAATCTGAAAGGCATCTACGCGGTGGGCGATGTGAACGGCCCGCCGTGGCTGGCGCATGTCGCCAGCGAAGAGGCGGTCGTCTGCGTCGAACAGATTGCAGGTCACCACCCGACCCCAATTGATTACGACTCCATCCCAGGTTGCACCTACTGCCATCCGCAAGTCGCCAGCATCGGCTTCACCGAACAGGCGTGCAAGGACAAGGGCATCGCTTACAAGGCCGGCACCTTTCCTTTGCTCGCCAGCGGCAAGGCCCGCGCGCTGGGGGAGACCGAAGGCTTCATCAAAGTCATCACGGGTGAAAGGTACGGCGAGATTCTCGGCTGCCACATGATCGGCGAGAACGTCACCGAACTCATCGCCGAAATCGGCCTGGCCCGCAGGCTCGAAGCGACGGCTGAGGAAATCATCGCCACGATCCACGCCCACCCGACGCTCAGCGAAGCGGTGCATGAGGCGACGCTGGGGACGCAGGGGAGGATGTTGCATTATTGAGCGACGAGCCTTCAGCGTTCAGGCATCAGTTCGTTAGACTGCATTGGTGGCGCGAAATTCGGAAGCTGGTGCCCGGCCTCACCCACTTGCAATCGGTGGCGTTGCTTTCGTTATCTGTGCCCCATTCAGCTATTTCGCGGGGGTCTTTGTTTTTGAAGCCTTTTCACGTGCTCCCGATCGTGGCCTGAGCGCGGAGCTGCTATTCGTGTTGTCGGCGCTTGCCGCGTATCCCGTTGTCTTCATTGCAAGTCTCATCCTCAGCTTCTCGCTAACAATGTTGAATTGTGCGCGGGCTTCCTACCTGATCAACTATTGCCCGATCAGATATATGCAGTTGGCTCCCATCGCCTTTGTTCTCTTTGCATTCACTCGATCGCTGGTGGGTTGTTTCACGAGGGGCTAAGCCGGGTTGAGATGTGCCGCATTTTCCTCCGCCGATTTGGAGTTGAAAGCGCTGGCGAATCGTCCTGTTCAGGATTTGGGTAATCCGGGTACTGTTCCGCGCACGCTGCTCGGCTATAATCAATTTGCCATGACCCAGGCATTACAAATTGTACTTGAGCTTCCAGACGACCTCGCGAGGCTTCGTTTGCCTGAGGGCGTTCAGAATCGTCTCGATGCTCTGCTTGATCGACAAGACCGCGGACTGGCGCTGACTGACGGCGAACGGGAAGAAGCGGAAGGACTGGTGAATCTTTCCGAGTTGTTGTCCCTCCTCAAACTCCGATCCGAGCGCCTCGGCAATGGAGCCTCGGCCGAATGAGTTCGATCTCCGGGCAGCTTCGGGCGATGGTCGTTCAACGCGCAGGTGATCGTTGCGAGTATTGCGGCTTGTCGCAGATCGGGCAGGAGGCAACCTTTCATATCGATCACATCGTTCCTTCGTCGTCCGCAGACGACGATAGTCCGCAGAACCTTGCGCTTGCATGCGTGTCGTGTTCTTTGCGAAAGGGGTCGCGACAACACCTGGTTGATCCACAAACGCAGGCCTTGGTGCCAATCTTTAACCCACGACACGATCTCTGGAGTGATCATTTCAGGTGGAACGGCCCGTACCTCGTGGGCGTGACTCCGGTCGGTCGGGCGGTTGTGGACGGCCTGTCGTTGAACCGTCCGCTGATCGTCGCGATCCGGGCGGAAGAACGTGAACGAGGCAGACACCCGGCGGAGTGAGGCCCACGCCCTCCCAATCGCTCCCGTCGTTATCACCCGTCCCCCGCCTTCCATCAGGCCCGCCGAATCTTTCCCATTTTTCCTCGCCCGCCCAGACCGTTTGGCCGATGGTTGTAGGTCCGCGTGGTTATTGTCCACGCTTCCTTCCGGTTCACCTTCATCACGAGGGTTTTATGGGTCGGCACAAATTGCCTCGCCGCACTGCGGGTCGTCGGTCCTCTTCGTTCAAATCCGGTTCGCTCGAATCATTCACCAAACTCGAAAACCTCGAGGCACGGTTGCTCATGTCCGCGACCGACGCGCTCGATGCACTCGATCCGCACGATCACGATGCGGACCATGGCGATGGCGACAACGAACTCGTCGTCGATGGCATGCCCACGCCTGAGGAGCTCGCTGATGCGGACCTCTTCGAAGAGGCCATCGGCGCGGCAGGGGGCAGCAACACGTCCGGCACACCCGTCGCCCTGGCGGACACGTTCAAACTTCACAGCCTGGCCGGCGCGACGAAGGTCATCTATCTCGACTTCGACGGCCACACCACCAGCGGCACCAGTTGGAACAGCGCGTTCACCGGCGGCGCCGCCTTCACCACCGCGGCTTACGACTTTGACGGCAACACCAGCTCCTTCAGCAGCAGCGAACTCACGCGCATCCAGTACATCTGGCAGCGCGTCGCGGAGGACTTTGCGCCTTTCAATGTCGATGTCACCACCGAAGCGCCCGCCAATCTGGCGGACCTGGCCAAGAGCGGCAGCGGCGATACCAGGTGGGGCGTGCGCGTGGTCATCGGCGGGAGCAGCAGCGACTGGTTCGGCTCCGGCGCGGGCGGCGTCGCCTACCTGAACTCGTTCAACTCCAGCGTCGATACGCCGGTCTTCGTGTTCGAAGATCAGCTCGGCAACGGCCACGAGAAGTACACCGCCGAGGCCGCCTCCCACGAAGCGGGCCACGCCCTGGGCCTCAGTCACGACGGTGCTGCCGGCACCGGCTACTACCAGGGCCACGGTTCAGGCGTCACCGGCTGGGCGCCCCTCATGGGAGTGGGCTACTACCAGAATCTTTCCCAGTGGAGTAAGGGCCAGTACAGCGGCGCTAACCAGAAGCAGGATGATCTTGCCATCATCACGACGAACAACGGCTTCGGTTACCGCGCCGATGATTACGGCAACACCATGAGCACCGCAGGCGCATTGCTGGTCAGCGGCAGCAGCGTTTCAGCGAGCGGCATCATCGAACGCAACACGGATAGCGACTTCTTCTCCTTCGCCGTCAACAGCGGCACCGCGTCGCTGAGTGTCGCGCCTGTGATCCGCGGGGCGAACCTGGATGTGAAGGCGGAGCTGCTCAACGCATCAGGCGTGGTGATCGCTTCTTCCAACCCGGCGGACCTGCTCAGCGCGAGCATCAGCATGAGCCTGTCGGCAGGCACGTATTACCTGAAGATTTCCGGCGCGGGCAAGGGCGATCCGCTCACGACCG
Organism: Phycisphaeraceae bacterium; assembly: GCA_040902585.1. Classification (GTDB taxonomy): domain Bacteria; phylum Planctomycetota; class Phycisphaerae; order Phycisphaerales; family Phycisphaeraceae; genus JBBDXA01. The sequence goes on along the minus strand of JBBDXA010000238.1, from coordinate 38,920 downwards.
GTTACACCAACTACGGCAGCCTCGGCCAGTACTTCATCACGGGCACGATCAATGCCGCGCCGCAGACAGCGACGATTTCCATCGGCGATGTGACCGTGAACGAGAACGCCGGCACCGCGACTTTCACGGCAACCTTGTCCAAGGCGCTGGGCACACCAGTGACCGTGGTGGCTGCGACGGCGAACGGTTCAGCCCTCGCCGGCTCGGACTACGCCGCCACGATGCAGACGCTTGTCTTCGCCGCCGGCCAGACCAGCACGACGTTCACGGTCAATCTGCTTAACGATGCGGTCGCCGAGGGCACGGAGAATTTCTTCGTCAACCTGTCGAGCGCCGTCGGCGCGACGATTGCCGACAGCCAGGCCGCGGCCACGATCACCGATGATGATCTTTCGATTTCGGTGAACGACGCGGCTGTCGTGGAGACGAATCCCGCCTTCAACGGCGCTTTGCGCACGACGACGATGACGTTCACCGTCAAACTTTCCAAGGCCGCGACAAAGACGGTGACGGTCAACTACGCCACGGCGAGCGGCACCGCGCTCTCCGTCTACGACTTCATCGCCAAGAGCGGCAAGCTCACCTTCAACGCCGGTCAGACCAGCAAGACCGTCGCGGTCAGCGTCATCGGTGACAGGTTCGTGGAAGGCAGCGAGACGCTGTTCCTGAACCTGTCGAGCCCGGTGGGCGCGACGATCGCCGACAGCCAGGGCCGTGGGACGATCGTCGACAACGATGTGGCGCCTTCGAGCGTCGTTCGGCGAAGCAACGTCGCCCGCGGCGCGGTCATCGGCGGCGACAGTCCGGACACGAGTGATGATCTGTCCGCGTTTACACAGGCGAATGCGGGCGCTCTGGCGAGTTTTGCCTCCACGCTCCAGTCGAAGCCGGTGCACTCGTTCAAGCGAGTCGCGGGTCAATGGCTGGCGAGTGAGGTTGTTCGATTTGATTCTTGAGCTGTGTGAGCAGGTTGGGACTGGAGTACCGTCCCGGCAGGGCGGTGCATGCCGGCGTAACCGCAACCTTCTGGCACCACCCTTCCGGCACCAGCCTTCTGGCACCACCCTGCCGGGATGGTGCTTCAGCATTCTTACACACGTTCATTTCTCAGACAGCACCTTGATCTTGATATCGCGAAACTCGATGCGGTCCGAGTGATCCTGCAAGCAGATGAACCCCTTCTTGAATGTGCCGAACTTGGGCATGCCTTTGAATTTGCTGGCCGCCACGCGATCGGTCCAGTCCTTGCTCCACAGTTCGTACTCGCACATCTTTTCGCCGTTGAGCCAGTGTTCGACGTGCGCGCCTTTCACGAGGAGCCGGGCTTCGTTCCACTGACCGAGCGGGCGGGTCACGTCCTTGGCCGGTGCGTACAGGTCGTAGCACGCGCCGGCATGTTGGCGCTTGTCGCGGTTGGCCCAGATGGAGTTGTCCAGCACCTGCATCTCCGGCGCGTAGTGCCAGGCAGTCGCGGGCTCTTCGGACACGTGGTAGAGGATGCCGCTGTTGCCGCCCTTGACGATCTTCCATTGGATCTTCAGATCGAAGCTTTCGTACTCATCGACGGTGACGATGTCATCGCCACCGCCCGCGCCTTTGCCGCCCGCGCCGCCTTTGGTGCGCACCAGCGCGCCGGCGTCGACGGTCCAGCCCGGCGGCATCTCCTTCATTTTGTAGCCGCGCCAGCCTTGCGTGGTCTTGCCGTCGAAGAGCAGTTTCCAGCCGTCCTTCTGCTCGGCTTCGCTAAGCGTGTTGGCCGCGGGCTCGGCGGCGAAGGTGTGGGCCGCGATGAACAGCGTGATGAATGAAAAAGCGATCCGAGCGACTGGACGAGCAAAGAGGCGGATCATGGGACGGCCTTTCGTGGAATGAAAAATCGCTTGAAGCGAGGTTGTTTGAACAGTGGGAGTCTCTGAATAACCTGATGCAATCGTTTTCTAGGGAAAGCAGGAACCAAGGAAAAGAAGGCTGTGTATGAGTTTGTCCTGCCTTCCTCCTTTCCTGCTTTCCTTATAAAAATCTTGATTGAGGTTGTTCAGGGAATCCCAGAGTGCATGACACTTGTCACGCACCCATTAAAACAGGATACCGCGCCGGTGCCTTCGCCTGTCCGCCGCGATGAGACTACAGTATGGCCGGGCGATCGGCGAAGGGCGGATCGCAATCACGCAACAATCACAAAACAATCACGCCCCAATCACAAGGAATCAGACCATGCGCTTCACTGGATTGTCCATCACCCTCGCGCTCACCCTCGCCATCCTCGGCTGCGACAGCGAAAGGGAAAAGCCCGCGCCGCTAAACACCGGCGGCATTGATGCCGCGGCGTCGAAGATCACCTTCGTCGGCTCCAAGGATGAAGGCAAGCACAACGGCGGATTCAAAACACTCACCGGCTCGGTCACCTTCGACGCGGCAGCCCTCGACAAAGCTGCAATCAGCGTGGAGATCGATGCGACCTCGCTCTGGTCTGATGACGACAAGCTCACCGGTCACCTCAAAGGCGCGGACTTCTTCGATGTCAACGCTCAGCCCAAGGCCGGGTTCAAGTCCACGCTCATCGAAAAGACCGGCGAGGCCTACACCCTCACCGGTGACCTGACCATCAAAGGCAAGACCAACAAGATCACCGCGCCTGCCACCATCACCAGCGAAGGCGGGAAGACCACCATCAAAACCAGCTTCAAGATCAACCGTTTCGACTACGGCATCGACTACGGCAAGGGGCAGGTGCATGATGAGGTGTCGATCGCGGTCGAGTTGGTGACGAAGTGAAAGAGTGACGAAGTGACGGAGTGACGGAGTGACGGAGTGACGAAGTGACGGAGTCATCTGGCTCGTGGCGTTTTTCATTGAAGTCATCATCCTCAGCGCGGCGATGCCTGCGGGTATCGCTGCGATCGCGTTGCTCTTTAAGCGCAGCGCGGGTTTTGACATGGCGCGCGGGGCGATCGCCTCGGGCGGGGCGCTGCTGGTTGTCATGCTCGCGCTGCCCTGGATGCCGATGGTGCCTCAGCGCGCCTGGCAGTGGGTCGGTTATCTCGCGGTCGGGGCGGGCATCGTCTCTTCCTTCGGCGGCAGGCACTGGCTGGCGCATGTCGCGGCTGTGCTTGTCTGTGTCGCGGCGGGCTGGCTGCTGGTGCCCGACTACGCGAAGCTGGATGAGGTGCGCCTGATTTATCGCATCGCGACCGGCGTCACCGTCGCCCTGGTGTGGTGGTCGCTTGAATACATGGCCGACCGCACGGGGCCGACACTGACGGGCTGGCTCTGGCTGGCGATCGTGCTGGCGGGGGCGGCGGTGCTCGAACGCGCGGGGCTGGCGAAGTTCCTGCAGCTTCAGACCGCGCTGGCGGCAGGGCTGGGCATGATGGCGTTCCTCGGCGTCTTCCGGCCGGTGGGCCTTCCTCTGCGCGGGGCGGCCGGGCCGGTCGCCGTGGTGATCACCGGCCTGATGGTCAACGGCTGGATCGAAACCTTCCTCGGCGTGCCGCTTCTGAGTTTCCTGCTGGTGATCCTCACGCCGATGGTCCTGTCCCTGGCCGCCCTGAGCAGGTGGTCCAAGCGGCCCGCGCGGCAGATGATGTTCGTGCGCCTCGCCATCGCGGCCCTGATGCTGGGGGCGGCGGTGGGCATCGCCTGGCTCGCGACCGTCGCGCGGTGAGCAATATAGTTAGTACGGTAATCGTTAATGCCTCATCCGCCCTCCGGCGGCGGCGCGGTTTTTGCGCGCCTTGGACCTGTCCTCCCCGGCGGCGGACCGGTTTCCCCCTCGGCCAGACCATAAACATTTGGCGAGGGTAGACACCCCGATAGACACTAGGGGTGCCATTATAAACCCATAAATGACAATGTATTAAAAAATGGGTAGACAAGGTAGACAAGGGGTAGACACGAGGTAGCCATGATGCAACGCACTGCTGACAAACAACTTACGCTGATTTGGCCACCCAGGGGGAGGGGGGGTGGGTAGACACGCCATCGGGGCCCCATCCGGCCCGCCCGCTGGGCCACTTTACCCATGCGGCAATCTGGCCGGGGAATTCGCAGGACCAGTCGCCTATCCTACAGGCCCTGATACCCTCATCCGGGAAGGGCCGATCCGTACCTGGCCCCGCCTTTGCAGAACCTGCCCCTGACTCGCCGAAACGTATGACGCGAAGAGAAACTGACAATATGCCTGTAGCCTCCCCCGGACAGGCCCCCGGTCAAGCCCCCGCCGTGGCCCCGGCCGGCTCCGACCCGCATCGTGCCGCAAGGCGCCCCGGCAGCCTGATCGCCAGCCCCGTGAAAGTGATTTTGAATCCGACTGACTCCATTGCGAACAACCCCCCTGCCGACGACAGCCAAGTCGCCGCGGCTGTCCCCCTGCGCCTGAGCCTGACCGATTTCGTCAACCTCGACACGCTCCAGGAAATCCAGGACAGCTTTACCGCCCTGACGCACTTCTCCACCAGCATCCTCGATGCCGATGGCAACCCCGTCACCCGCCCCACCGATGCCGCCAGCCTGGCCAAGAGCGATCGCGTGGTGGACTTCCTGCTGGCGGGTGATGTACCGACCGATACCGCGGCCGGCGGCTACGTCGCGCCGATCGTGGTCGAAAACCAGGTGCTCGGCTCCATCACCGTCGAAGCGAGTGCCGCCCAGCCGCTGCCTTCGCGAGGCAACTTCGAGAAGCTCGCCCTCGCTCTGGGCGTGCCCAAAGATCGCATGGCTGAACTGATCGAAGCCGCCATCGTCGACTGCGGCCCCAGCAAATCCGCCAGCCTTCAGTTTCTCTACCTGCTGGCCAACTCGATCGCCCGGCTCTGCTTTCAGGATTTTCAGTTGCAGCGCAGGCTCGATGAACTCACCGCGCTCTACAAGCTCAGCACCGTGCTCGCCGGCCACAAGAACCTTCAGCACGTGATGGACACCGCGGTGCAGGCGGCGGCGGAAGTGATGCGCTGCAAGGCGGTGAGCATTCGCCTGCTTGATGATTCAGGCCGGTCGCTGATGCCCAAGGCGATCTTCGGCTTGAGCGAGCGATACATTCGCAAAGGCCCGATCGCGCCGGACAAGAGCGACATCTTCCGTAAGTGCCTGGCGGGCGAAGTGGTCGTCGTGGAAGACGTGGCCAGCGATACGCGTATTCTCTACCCGCAGTACGCCGTGGAAGAAGGCCTCGTCGCCATGCTGGCGACCGGCATGATCTACCAGGGTCGGCCCATCGGCACGATTCAGCTTTTCACCGGCGAGGCGCGGCGCTTCAGCCGGTTCGATGTCAATCTGCTCCGCGCGATTTCACACCTGCTGGCGGCGGCGATTCAGAACGCCCGGCTCGACGGCATGCGCCGTGAAGCCGAGCGCGTGCAGCGACAGGTCCGCCTCGCCGCTGATGTGCAGAAGCGCATGCTGCCCGGCCACCTGCCGCGCATGGGCGCGTTTGACGTGGCCGCCAAGTACGTCCCCAGCGCCGAGCTGGGTGGCGACTTTTATGACTTCATCGATCTCTCCGACAACGTCGGCCTGTGCATCGGCGATGTGGTCGGCAAAGGCGTGGCCGCGAGCCTGCTCATGGCCAGCGTCCGCGCCTCGCTCCGCGCCTACGCCCAGGATGTGTACGACATCGACGAGATCGTCGCCCGGGTGAATATCGCCCTCTCGCGTGACACGCTCGACAACGAGTTCGCCACGCTGTTCTATGGCGTGTTCGACCCGCAGACCAAACGGCTCACCTACTGCAACGCCGGCCACGAAGCCCCGTTGCTCCTGCGCGACGGCAAGTTTCAGTTGCTCGAGACCGGCGGCATGATCGTCGGCGTCGATGCGGAGCAGCGATATGAGAAAGGCGTCCTCCACCTGAAAAGAGGGGACATGCTGCTCATTTACACCGACGGCTTGTGCGATGCCCTGAACTTCCAGCAGGAACGCTTCGGCCGGGAGAGAATCCGTCAGGCCATGCTCGCCGCGCGGGAGATGACCACGGCCCACGACGCAATGAGCCACATCCTGTGGGAAATGCGCCGCTTCGCCGGTCTGAACGATCGCACCGACGATACGACGCTGGTGCTGGTGCGCGTGCGGTGATGCGCCCGCGCGGTTAGCGGTGAGGGGGGGGGGGGGGGGGGG
>JBBDXA010000238.1:0-32796 GCA_040902585.1 Phycisphaeraceae bacterium | reverse complement strand
CTGTTCCCCTTCGCCAGCGCAGGTGGGCCTCGCGGACTCGGCCCGACCGCTAACCAGTTCCCTTTCATTCCAGCGTTCGTGACTTTCATCTCTCGCATTACAATGCCTTCTCGTCGGGTCTGATTCATCCGGTTCCGTTCCACATCCTGAGAAAGGCGCAACATGAGTTCCGCATCGAAGCCGTCCGATTCCCTCTCGACCGCTACGCCGCTCGCGGCTTCGCCCAAAGGCATGGCGCGTCGAGCTTTCCTCGCTTCCGCCGCCACCGCCGTCGCCGCCGCCACTGCCTTCGGTCGCGACTACAGCAAGAATGCCGCGCCGGTGCGATACCCCGATCCTGATCTGGTCTCCCTCGACAAACGCTTCGACAAGTACAAGCTCGGCAACACGCCGATCCAGCGCATCTATCACAGCCCGGGCATGCTCTGGGCGGAAGGCCCCGCGTGGAACGGCGTGGGGCGTTACCTGCTCTGGTCGGACATCCCCAACGACCGCCAACTCCGCTGGATCGAGGAAGATGGCCACTGCACCGAGAACTTCCGCAAGCCCGCGGGCAACAGCAACGGCAACACGTTTGACTATTCAGGCCGGCAGATTTCCTGTCAGCACGGACACCGTCGCGTCGTGCGTTACGAATACGATGGCTCCGTCACCACGCTCGCTGACAAGTTCGACGGCAAGGCGCTCAACGCGCCCAACGATGCGGTCGTTCACCCCAACGGCGACATCTGGTTCACCGATCCCGGCTACGGCTCGATGTGGAACTACGAAGGCAACAAGGGCCCGCTGCTGCTGAAGGAAAGTGTGTATCGCATCGATGGCAAGACCGGCGCGATCACGAAGGTCACCGACGAAGCGGACAAGCCCAACGGCCTGTGCTTCTCGCCGGACTACAAGAAACTTTACATCGCGGATACGGGCAAGTTCAAGAACATCTGGGTGTGCGACGTGAAGGATGATGGCACGCTGGGCAAGGCGAAGGAATTCATCTCGATGAAGATGGACGGCTTCGACAAGCCCGGCAACGCCGACGGCATCAGGGCCGATGTCGATGGCAATATCTGGGCCTCCGCCGGCTGGATCGGCGATGGATACGACGGCGTCCATATCTTCGCCCCCGACGGCACGCGCATCGGCCTGATCAAGCTGCCTGAGATTTGTTCGAATGTATGTTTCGGCGGGAAGAAGCGGAACCGACTGTTCATGACGGCGAGTCAGAGTGTATATGCGGTGTATACCGATGCGATCGGGGCGCATATTACGTGAGCCAACCAGCGGCTCTGCCGAGGATCGAATCAGATGATGACATTGTTGCAGAAGCTTACCGCGCACCGCGAGCAGATTCGCGCCATCGCCGCTCGGCATGGTGCGGTTGATCTGCATGTGATCGGATCGGTGGCACGCGGCGAGCAGAACGAGAAGAGCGACATTGATCTGCTCGTTACTTTTGAGCAGGGGCGGAGTCTGTTCGATCACGGAGCGCTGATCGCTGACCTTGAAGCACTGCTTCAAATGAAAGTTGATGTGATTAGTCGTGGCGGCCTCGAGCCGAGGTTTCGCCAGCGCGTGTTGAACGAGGCGGTGTCTGTGGATGAATTTATTCGCGCGTTGCAACGAAGAGAATTGCTCGATGCTGCGGGAACCGTTGGGTTCTGGCCCGATTTCGACCACCGCGACCTGCGACGCGGAAAGAAACATGCCAAGGAATAATGGAAGAAACGCCATGACAGTCCGACTTCCGCTTGCGATCCTTCTCACCATGATTCCGTGTGCCTCCGCGGCGACCCCCACCCGCGACGACGCACTCGCCGCGCTCAAGAAAGCCTGCACCTTCATGGCCGAAAAGGTCGCGCGAAACGGCGGCTACTTCTGGCGCGTCAGCGGGGACCTGAAACACAGCGAAGGCGAAGGCTCCACCGGCGATTCGATGGTCTGGGTCCAGCCGCCCGGCACGCCTTCCATCGGCGAGGCCCTGCTCGATGCCTACGACGCGACGGGCGATGCGTACTACTTGAAGGCCGCAACGCGCACGGGTGAAGCCCTGCTCCACGGCCAGCTTCATTCCGGCGGCTGGGGTTACTTTATCGAGTTCGATCCGGAGAAGGCGAAAAAATTCGATTACCTCGGGCGAGAGTTCGTGCGCGAAATTCCGCCGCTGAGTTCGGAGATTCCCAGAATTCATGTCGGCTGGGATTCGTGGAAGATGCGCAAGAACAAGGGCAATGTTTCCACCAACGACGACGACACGACACAGTCCGCGACGCGGTTCATGATCCGCCTTGATGAAGCGTTGGCGTTCAAAGATAAACGCATTCACAGCAGCGCGGACTACGCCCTGGATGCCTTGTGCCGATCCCAATACCCGGCGGGAGGCTGGAGCCACAACTGGGATCAGTTCCCGCTTTATCCGATTCGAGAGGACTTCTATCCGGTCAAGAAGGCGTCGCTGACCGACGACTGGCAACGCACCTGGCCCAAGACATTCGCGGGTTGTTACATCACCAACGACAACCTGATGAGTGACATGATCGACATGCTCGCGCGGGCACACCGGGTCTATAAGAATGAGTATTACATGGCTGCCGCGAAGAAGGCCGGCGACTTTCTCATCCTCGCGCAGTTGCCCGATCCGCAACCCGCCTGGGCGCAGCAATACAACAAAGAGATGCAGCCCGAATGGTCGCGCGCCTTCGAGCCGCCTTCGGTCACCGGCGGCGAGTCGCAGTCCATCATGCGCACGCTGATCAAGCTCTATCGCCTCACCGGCGAGAAGAAATATCTCGAGCCGATTCCCAAAGCGATCGCGTATCTTCGAACATCGCTGCGACCCGATGGCAGGCTCGCGCGGTTCTACGAGATGAACACGAATCGCCCGATCTATTTCAACTATGACAAGGAAGGCCGGCATCAGATCACCTACAGCGACAAGGATCTGCCGACACACTACGGTTGGATCGTCGACAGCAAGCTCGACAGCATCGAGAAGGAATATCAAGCGGTCCTGAAACTCGCGGCTAACGAGCTCGTCGAGCGCAAGGGTTCACCGCGAATGAGCACCGGCCTCGCCAAAGACACGGCTGCGGTGATCGCCGCGATGGATGAGCGCGGCGCATGGGTCGAACCCGGCCGGCTCAAATCCGTGAAAGGCGAACAGTCTTCGGGCGTGATCGAGAGCCGGACGTTCATTCGCCATATCGAAACACTGTGCGATTTTGTCCGCGCCTCCAAGTGAACCGCCCTTCTCTTCACTGCCTACAATACGAGCCTTATGGAGATCAAGACCTACTGTCATGACCTGGCGGATCGTGCGCTGGCCGCGTCGCGCAAGCTGATGTCCGCACCGGGCAAGCAGCGCATGGCCGCCCTGCTCGCCGTGGCGGATCGTCTCATTGCTTCCGCCTCGGCCATCAAGAACGCCAACGCGAAGGACCTGGCGGCCGGCAAGGAAGCGGGCCTGACCGCGGCGATGCTCGACCGCCTCAAGCTCGATGACAAGGCCATCGAGAAGATGGCAAACAGCGTGCGCCAGATCGCGGCCCAGACCGATCCGGTCGGCCAGATCATCGAAGGGAAGATTCTGCCCAGCGGTATTCGGCTTGAGAAGGTGCGCGTGCCCATCGGCGTGATCCTGATCATCTTCGAATCGCGGCCCAACGTCACCAGCGATGCCGCGGCCCTGTGCATCAAGAGCGGCAACGCCACCATCCTGCGCGGCGGCAAGGAAGCGATGCATTCCAACGCCGCGATCGCCGCCTGCGTGCGCGAAGGGCTGAAAGAAGCGGGTCTCGAAACGGACGCGGTGCAGCTTGTGGAAACCACCGATCGCGCAGCCGTGAGCGAACTCCTGAAACTCGAAGGCAAGATCGACCTGTGCATTCCGCGCGGCGGCGAATCGCTGATCCGGGCGGTGGTCGATCAGGCCCGCATCCCGGTCATCAAGCATTACACCGGCAACTGTCACATCTATGTCCACAGCGATGCGGATGAAGCGATGGCGGTGGAGATTTGCGTGAACGCCAAGACGCAGCGGCCGGGCGTTTGTAATGCGGTGGAGACGATCCTGTTTCATAAGGATGCGCTTTCCTCCGGCCTTGTCGCGAAGGTGTGCCGAGCGCTGGCGGGCAAGGGCGTGGAGATCCGCGGTGATAGTGCCGTGGGCAAAGCGTTCTCCGATGCGACACAGGCGATCGACAGCGACTGGGATGCGGAGTATCTCGACCTGATCTGTGCCGTGGGCGTCGTTGACTCGCTCGATGCGGCGGTTGCGCACATCAACAGGCATGGCTCGCACCACACCGATGCGATTCTCACGCAGTCGATCATCGCGGCGGAGCAGTTCGTGCAGCAGGTCGATTCGGGCAATGTGTTCGTTAACTGCTCCACGCGCTTCAGCGACGGCGGCGAATACGGCCTGGGCGCGGAGATCGGCATCAGCACCGACAAGCTGCACGCCCGCGGCCCGATGGGCGCGGCGGACCTGACCTCTTACAAATGGGTCGCACGCGGCGACGGACAGGTGCGGAGCTGAGTTCCGGGTTTCGGGTTCCGGGTTCCGGGTCATGGGTTTTGAATGTGCATGGCGACCTAGCGCCAGCGAGTCGATGAATGGTGGAGGTGAACCGCGTTGAGCCAGAAGTCTGCATCCGACAACCCGGAACCCGGAACCCGGAACCCCAAACCCGCTCTCCTCGTCTTCGACATCGGCGGCGTGCTCATCCGCATCGTTCACTCCTGGTCGCAGGTGTTCGAACGCGTCGGCCTGCCGCGGCACGAACTGTTCGATGATCCGAAGCTCGCCGCGAAGGTCGTCGAGTTCGCGATGGCGTTCGAAACCGGCCTGATCGACGAAGCGGAATATGTGGCGAGAACCGTGGCGCTCACCGGCTTCGATGCGGACAAAGTCCTTCGCGCCATGCGCGGCATCCTCATCGAGCCTTACCCCGGCGTTCACGATCTCCTGCACGAAGTCACCGAGCGCAATCACATCCGGACCGCGTGCCTGTCCAACACCAACGCGACGCACTGGGCGATGATGATCGGCCCCAGCGACGTGGCTGTGCCTGTCGAGAAGTTGCATCATCGCTTCACCAGCTTCGAGATCGGCGCGATGAAGCCGAGCGAACAGGTTTACAAACACGTGGAAAAGGCCACGGGCGTCGAGCCTTCGCGCATCCTGTTTTTTGAAGACATGCCCGCGAATATCGAAGGGGCACGCAGGCGCGGCTGGCAGGTATGCCCGATCGACAACCAGGGCGACACGGCCTTGCAGATGCGGAGGTACCTGCAAGAGATCGGGCTGCTGTGAGCACCTGGGCGCATCATGTCGTCGCGGCACGTGGCCTCCTCACCGCCCGTGCGAACTTGATGAGATAATCCGCGCCGGCCAGCACGCTCAGCGCGGCACACACCGCGAAGAGCAGGATCATCGGGACACTCTCTTCCGATGTCAGCGCCAGCGCGATGAGGAACGGAAACAGGCAAGCGGTCGTGAGCTTGCCGAGCCTGCGCGACGCCATATGTTTGAAGGCGGACCATTCGCGGTTGATCGACACGTAGATCGCGACGAACGCGACGCAGACATCGCGCGCGAGCAGCAGGCCGAGTTGCCACCATTCAATGCGGTCCTCGGCGGCGAAGGTGATGAGGGCGGTGAGGATGAAGGCTTTGTCGGCGATGGCGTCGAGGATGCCGCCGACCCAGCTTGTGAGGTTGAAGCGGCGGGCGAGGTAGCCGTCGGCGAAGTCGCTGAACGCGGCGGCGAAGATGAGGGTCGCGCGCCATGTCGGCGAGGCGAACGGAAAAGCCGCGGTCAGGACGAAGCGCAGAATCGTGATCAGGTTCGGTACCCAGAGCCAGCGGCGGGTGGCGGGCGTCGCGACTGCGGCTTCGTTCGCAATGGCATCGCTTTGGGAATTCACTCAGTACACCTTTGAGGAATCGTAGGTCAGAGAGGAGCGTTCGAACGTGTGAGCGTGAGGTGAATCGCTGCGGGGCCGGCGGTTCACTTTGCCGGTTCGTAGATCAAGACATCGTCGACAAGCAGTGTCGATCCCTTCGCGATGCGAATGATGAGTTCATCCGCTTCGTGCTGGTCCTTGACGCCGTCGCGGGCGGCTGGAATGAGGATCGTCGCCGTCGCCCAGTCATCGCGTGTCGGTTCCTTCACCGTGCGCTTCACCTCGCGCATCTCCTTGCTGTTGCGCAGGGCCAGTTCCATCCAGGCGGTGCCCGTGAGCTTGTAACGGAACCGCACGGCCACCTCGCCGACCAGCGGGCGCATGCCGCGCAGGCCGAGGCGCAGCATGGTCTCGCCATTCTTCGCGACGACCGATCGGGCTGCGTCCCACGTGCGCGGCTTCTCATGCAGCACGATCTCGAACTCACCGGGCCACTCCGCGCCGCTGCCGATTGCACCTTGTTTTCCCGTATCAAACCAGCCGGTGAAGGTGATGTGCCTGGGGAACGGTTCCTTCTCATCGTCGGGCGCGGCATCGTAAAGCACGATGTCATCAATGAACAGGTCCGCGCGCGGGTCCACGTAAAACTGGATGTCATCGATGCGTTCATCTTCCTTCAGCGGGCCGCCGGTGCCATCGGGGCGGCGAGCCTGCGTCATGTCCACCGTCGCATGCTGCCACTTGCCCTGCGGCAGGCCCTTGAGCGAAAGGCAACGGTGATAGCCATTGGACAGGCTGAAGATCTGCACGCGCAGCGTGTCGGTGCCGGTGAGCTTGTAGCGGAACGAGAGCCGCGTATTCGGCCCCATCGGCGGGCCGGGCACGGGGTTGAAGACGACGGCGCGGTACATGACATCGCGATCGCCCTGCTTGTCATCGAAGTCCTGCGTGAGCGTGGCCCGCATGACGCGATTGCCCGCCAGCGCGAGGAGCGTCTTATCGGAATGAGGCGTCACCAGCGGTATGCCGCCCGGCAGCTTGAGGACATCCTCCTTCGTTTCGACCGCAGCTGTTTCTCCCCTCTCCGGTTTCCCCGTCAGCCACCAGCGTTTTTCAATGTCCGTTTCAAAGTCTTCAACGACATGCACTTTCCGAGGGAAACCGCCCTGCTCGATCAGCTTGCTCACATTGCCCGGCGGCTTCGGTACGACCGGTTCGGCAAACGCGGCGACCTGTTTCAAGTAGCGATCCAGAACCTGTTTGCTCTTGATGATGGCCGAGACCTTCGCGTTGGGCGCGCCCTTGCCGAGCGATTCAAGCCCCGCATCGTCGACCAGCACGTGCGCGTCTCGCCATGTCGCCGCGGGTTCATCCGTGATGAGCATGGCTCCCGCGGTGCTGATGAACTGAAACTTGAAGGGGTCGCAGAGTTGATTGAGGGCTTGCAACTGGAGCGTGAGCGGATTGCAGGTGTCGAACAGGGCATCGATCTCTTTGTGCGTCGGGTTTACAGGGACGGAACCCAGCAGGAACACGGGCACACCGGCGGCCAGGGTGAGCCGGGCGGCCTTAGGATCAAGCTGGAAAGTCGTCCGGCGCCGGCTGAACTTCGGGTCTGGGTTGGTGGCGTGAACTTCCTGCACGACGATCAGCCTCTCGATCCACGCCTTGCACTCTGGATGATTCTCCAGAAGCAGCGCGATATTCGTCAGCGGACCGCCAGCAAGAATCGTCACCTTCTCGCCCTTCTCGTTCGCCGCCTTCAATGTCGCAAACAGCAACTCGACCGCCGGCTCCTTCACCGGCTTGATCGTGCGGTTCCACACCACGGCCGCGTGCCTTCGATATTGAATCTGCCAGTCGATGGCGATCTTCGGCTGCTCGCCGCGACCGAAGGCGATGGGAATCTCGCGTTTGTCGATGGCTGTGAGAAATCGGCAGACGATCCACGCCCGGTCCTCCGCCCCTTCGCCGACGGTCGTGACCGCGCGCAGGTCGATCTTCGGGTCGGACACCAGCGCGGCCAGTGCGAAGGCGTCATCGATCCCCGTGCCGATGTCGGTGTCGAAGATGACGGGGATCTTCACGTTCGCGTCGTCGGCCGCGCTGGTCGGCGTGACCAGAGCGAGGACGCACGCCAGCAGAGTGAGCCGAGTTGTCGTGCGGAAGTGGTTCATGAGAGGCTTCCTGCGAAGGGAACGAGGCGGTTGGGCGGATTGCATCATATAGAGATGCCCCTGGCCGGCGGCGCGGCAGGCGAGGGTTTTCCCGAGTAGACACGTGTCTACCATACCCCCTACCCCCTGGTAGCCATTTGGAAATAAGTTCATGTCAAAACTCCAATTACGAAATGGCTACCTCGTGTCTACCCCGTGTCTACTAGACACGTCGATGGGGTCGGCCGGGGGAAAATGAACAGGCCCGCGGCAGGTGCGAAACCACCGCGCGGAGGCCGGCGGCCAAGGTTTATATTTTACCACACGGATGCAGGAAGTTCAATATAATATGAACATGTTCGCCGTCGGGTGGCTGGGTCTGGAGTCCGCGCAAGCCCCGGCCGTGAGATGCGCCGCGTTGAGAGGACTTCCCGACCGCCAGGCCGGGGCTTCGCAGAGCCTCGGCCCCAGCCACCCGCCGACTACAAGGTCAAGTTGTCGTTGGTTCGTGCGGCTTCGACGTTACGATGTTTCAACGAACACAACTTTTCGGAGTACCCGCATGCTAGCACGACTGGTTCTCTGCCTGATCGTTGTGCTCGGTATCTCGCCACAGGCGTATGCCCAGCGTGACAAGGCACCTAAGATCATCGATGATCCGGCGACGGTGGCAAGGCTAAAAGTAGTGGCGCGGTTCGTCAGGGAAAGTGACGGGCATGTGATCAGCCTGATGCTGCAGGGGAGCGCCGCGACCGCGGAGAACCTCAAGCTGCTTCAAGGCCTGGGCGGGCTTGAATCTCTTTCTGTACAGCAGAACGATGATGAAACCAAACCCATTACTGATGACGATCTGAAGCTCCTGGCCGGACAGGTATCGCTCAAGTCGCTTCAATTGGAGCGCTGCCTGATAACGGGTACGGGCTTTTCCCATCTCCAGCGGCTGAAGAAGCTCGAGCGGATCTCCCTCTATCACTGCCCAATCGACAATGACGGGCTGAAGGTGATCTGCGGTCTGACCTCGCTAACCGGCATTGGATGCAGCGATACGAAAATCACTAACGACGGGCTCAAGCACCTGAGCGTCTTACCCAAACTTGCCTCCTTGGGGATGAGCAATTGTGGCATCGACGATGGCGCACTCGAACATCTAAAGGCAAATCGTGCTCTGCAAACGATCGCCGTTGGCAGCACAAAGGTCACCGGATCTGGATTCCGCTTCCTGTCCACGGAACTCTTGATCATGAATCTGAGCGATTGCCCCATCAGTGCGGAAGGATTCAAGGCGCTTGCGCGTTTCCGAAAGCTCAAGAATCTTTACATGCGCGGAGTGAAGGCCGATGTGGACACTTGGGCCAAACTTCTTGAAGCGCTGCCCGCCTGTCAAATCGATTTCAATAAGCCTCGTTGATCGCGCGGACACGCTGGCGCGTCACTGCCCCACCGCATGCAGAAACTCCTCAGGCGACTTGCCCGTGTCCTTCGCATCTTTGAAATCCACCAGCACGCGCTGTCTGCCGAACAGGCCTTCGTGTTGCGGCACGAGTTCGATGCGCGGGTAGCCGTGCGATGGCGTGAAGGTCGCGTGCAAAGTCACCGGTTCGGTCTGCGAGAGCACCTGCGGCAGGCGGGCGGTGGCGATGCGGACCGTCGGCCAGTCTTCGTGATGCACGGCGATCTTGAAGTGAATCGTGTCAGGCTTGATGGGGAAACCCGAGAGCGGTTCCATGCGGCGAACGGGTACGCCGCCGGCGACCTGGGCGTGGCTTTGATCGATGAGATCCACCCAGGTGGGCTGGCCTTGTGCGGTGCCCGCGATGCGCACGCGTGGGAGCGGTTCGAGGTAGGTGGCGTGAATGCGACCGACCTGACCGGCGGCAACCTGCGCGAGGTAGGCCGCGTGCTGAGCCGCCATCAGGGCGAGCGAACCTTGCGGGAGAGTTGATCCCTCGATGAGGACACGTTTGGGATCAGCCCAGATTTTTTCCAGGTGATGCTGGCCGACGGTCTGGCGTTCATGTGGAACACCGGCGAGCGGGCCGGTGATGACCGCGCCGAGAAAGCCCACGGGCGGCGCGAGCTTCTTTCGCGCGGCAAACCAGTCGCGGATATCGGTGAAGGCGGGCGGCTTGGCGAGGCAATCGCGCAGGAGCGCGGGCACCGGATCGCCGGTGCGATAGATGCGCTGCGTCGCCTGCCGGCATTGCTGCTTGAGGAACTCCGCGCCGCGTGCGTGTTTGGCCAGCGCGACCTGCGGCGGCCAGCCGGTGGTCTGATCAGCGAGCAGCCCGAGAGCGGCCTTCATCCACGGCGTACACCAGACCAGTTCCCACACGCGCGACGGGCCCATCTGCTGATACGACATCTCCAGCGAGCGCATGGCCAGGCGATGCATCAGCTCGATGCCGTAGCTGGGGAGCGAAGGTTCGATCGGGCGACGGCGCACGGGAAGAAAGCGCACTTCTTTGCCAACCCTGCGGCCGACGATCTCGACCATCGTGACTTCCCAGTCTTCCAGGCCGAAGTGCATCGCCAGCACCGTGCCGAGGGATTGATCGTTCTCGCGGAAGTCGGCGAGCAGTTCATCGTGATGTTTGCGGCACCACGCCATCGCGGCGGCCATGGGACGGGGCAGTAGATGGAGCGTGACACCTGCCGCATCAGCGGCGTCGAGCAGGGCCTGGCCGGCGGCTTCGTCGAGGTGATTCGGCGTGATGAGGACGGTTGAGTCTTGTTCAGTGCGCGACTTAGCTTCGCTGTTGATGTAGCGATCACCATCGCCCGGCCGCGCGGGCCGGATGCCCAGCAGTGTGGCGGCGACCTGTGCGATGGCGCCGGCGGGCGTGACCTCGGCGGTGCGCTTGCCCTGCTTCCAGGCCCATGTTTTCCCGAGTGAAAGCATGGGCCAGGCGTAGGCGAGGGGGAAGCGGCCTGACATCTGATTGGCCTCGACGCGGGCTTCGGGCGGCCAGACTTCACCCGTCCCGCGCGGCTGCGGCGGCCAGACCAGATCGGTGCGCACCGGTTCACCTGCGAAGCGCGGCGCGAGCACAGCCGGCGCAATCGCCGGATCGGGCGTGATGTAGGAAACACTTTCGCCGATGGCGCGTGATGCGTCACTGGTCCACTGGATGAGCCGGGCTTCGACACCGTCGATCTCCATGCCGACGCCGGTGACTTCGCTTTGCACATCGCCAGGGGCGATGGAAAGAGGGCGCGGCGCGGTGGTGGCCCGGGCGATCGCAGGCGCAGCGAGTTCATCGCCTCGATCCGCCTCCAGGGGCGGCGCGGCGATCGAGACCACGCTCTTGTTTCGTTTGCTCATCAAGCGGTACTCGTTTCACTTGCGGGCATCTCGACTAAATCCTTTACCAGGCGATCGAACACGCTGAGCTGCGATTGCAACGGCAGCGCGAGCCGGTAGGCCGAGCAGCGCACGGATTTCGTTTCGTTCATCACATCGCGATCGCCATCGTGGCGCAGCTTCGGTTGCACGAGGACGCCGTGCAGTTCGCCTTGCGATCGGATCATGCGCACGCTCTGATCGATCTCCTTGCAGCGGGCGAGCAGGTGATCGCCATCCAGATCAAAGTCGAAAACAGTCCACACGGCGAGGATGCGCCGCGGCGGCTTATCGGGGCGATCGCTGTCGTAACTCACCAGCGCGAAGTCCGGGCAGAGCTTGGCGAGCTGATCGGGGAACGAGGGACAGGCGGTGCGATACTCGGCGAACTGATGCTGATCGACATAGTGAACCCGCCGGCCTGGCGCGAGGCCATCCGCATTCGCTTCGCCAGTGGTGAGTTCCCAGCGGCCCAGCGAAGTGCGTTCATCGATGAATCGGCCGGCCTGCTGCTCGGTGCGAAGGAGCACGCTCGAACGCGTCGCGGCACTGCCCGGCGCGAGCTGCGAAAGTGAAGCGAGCATGGCGATGGAAACCGCCTCGGCCCAGAGCCGATGACGCCAGCGCCAGGCTTCGTGCCGCTGAAGGTTCTGCTTCAGGAGCATGACGTAAGCCTTCCATAGCGGCCGATACCGCGGATCGCGCTGCAAGACATAATTCGGATGTGGAATGCCCACCAGCGGCGCGAGCTTTCGCAACGGCGACTGGGCCCAGATGCGATCGAGGATGCGCTTGAACTCGGTCACGGCGTGTACGCGCGGGTGCTGGGGCTCGGCTGCGTTCTCGCCGAGGTATCGCTCGCAGGATTCGATGAGCTGGCTGACCAGTTCGCGGACGATGCGGTTTTCAAGGGTGTCCGCATGTTCGACGCGATCGATGCCCAGGGCCTGCTGCTTGGCACCGGCCTTCTCGGCGACGGTGTAACCGGGTTGCCGGGCGAGCCAGCGGAGACAGGTGGCGTCGATCTCGTTGACGCGGCCGGCCTGCTGGTAGCGGCGTTCGCGGGTGAGCTGTTTGCGAGGGACGAGGGCGACTTCCTGCAAGAGAGCGCCGAGCGTGTCAGCGAGTTTCACGACGAAGGCGAGTCGCGGCTCATCGCGCATGGCCGCGCCGCGCCAGTCTTCGAGGATGGTCGAGAGCGGCCAGGCAGCCACGCCGCCGGCTGCGCCGTCGAAGAACATGTCCGGATCGTCGGCCGCGTGATCATAAAGATGATGGATCAGATCGATGTGCTGATCGTAGAGCGCCTCGGCGATGTCGCTGGCGTGCTGCCAGTGCGTGGGCTCGATGTGATCGGCTGCGATGGACTGAATATTTTCATTGAGCAGATGCACGCGCCGCGGCAGGCCGCCTTCGAGGATGACGCGGATAGGCTTGGACGCGCCTTTTTCAAAGTGCAGCCGCAGGCCCACTTCATCGCGCGCGCCGCCCTGGGCGTTCTCGGTGAAAGTCGAGGGCAGGTCGAATTTCTTCCAGGGCATGCGGCGTTCATCGGTGAACTCCGCGAGCAGCGGGAGCCACTGCCCGGTGGCATCGACCATGACGGCAGTGACGCTGGCCGGGGTTATGAGACAGGGCCGGCCGCCGTAGCCCGCGGGGGAGCCGACATCCGGGCGAGTGGCCCAGGGCTGGACGAGGGTGGCCTGTGGAACTGCGGGCGAAACGAGAGTCAACTTGCCGCTCCGACGATCGATGGTCTTGATCGCGCTGGGGAAGGTCATGGGCAAGTTCCAATGTCGGGTCGACATCGCGCGGACGTCGCGCGGCGCCGGTTCCCGCAGCCTTGTTCCGCATGAGCCCTTGCCCAGGCCCACAACATGCGGCACGTGTTTCAACCCGGTCGTACAGTGCTGCTTCACGCGCTGGAGCGAAGGTATCTAATCAAGCGCTTAGGTTCTACATCATATCCGACCGATCCACTTCACCGGCGCAAGGCTTGCCGGTGAAGGGTCTCAAACATTGGACCACGGATAACACGGATGGCACGGATTGAAAATACACAATGCCGTTGTAGCTCAGGTTGTCCGTGTGTGTATCTGTTTATCTATCTAACTACCTACTACCTACTATCTATCTGTCTTTCCCATCAGTGCTATCCGTGTTATCCGTGGTTAAATTCCTTACTTACGCCAGCGCTTCCTGTAAGTCCGCGCTGCGGTCCACGCCGCGGAAGATGAACTGGTGTTCGCGGGTGCCGTCGCGGCGGGCCGCTTCGATGGCGCTGATCAGGCCGCCGTCGCCCAGTTCGTCGAGCATGGTGACGACGCGGTCCAGGGCCCGGCCGACGTTCTCTTCGTTGGGATCGAGCCCGCGGAACTTGGGCAGCAGCTTCTGCTCGACCTGATCCGCCATCGCGTTCATCAGGCCGTGCTCGCCCTGTTCGGGATAGTTCGCGGCATAACTTCGCATGGCCATGTGCGTGCGGAACGCGAAGGGCCGACGGATCATCTCCATCGCCTGGTTCATCTCTTCGATCCAGCGATTGACCTGCGCGCCCGCTGCTGATTCAAGTTCCGTGTCCGCTCGCAGCCATTTCTGCCACTGCTTGAAGGGCACGAATTTGTCGCTGAGCTGGCCCTGACCGTTGCCGCTACTGCCCATCGCGCCGATGCGCGGCAAATCAGTCAGCCGCGGCGGCTTACCGAAGGCGAGTACGTTCGAGCGATCCACGACCTTCTCAGACAGCGTCTGTGTCGTTTCATCTTCATTGATCGTGCCGACGAAGAGCACGTTGGTGTCCACGAAGAGCCGCATGGAAGGATCCGCTGCGCCGTGGCTGCCGACTTCCAGCGTGATCTCAGCCTTGCGGCGATCGCTCGAGTTACCGCGCTTGATGCCGCGGCGAATCTCAAGACGCGAGAGGAATTCGCTGAAGTAATACTCGACGCGCGCCAGGTTCATTTCATCCAGCAGCACGATGAGCATGCGATCGCTCAGGCTGTGGTCCCAGCCTTCGGGGAACTGCCAGCCGCGGTCCTTGTCCTGGGCGTAAGGATCCATCTGCACCAGGGCGCGGGCCAGCTCCGTCGCGCGGTACTGGTTTTCGAGGTAGTTGAAGAAGCCGAACATATCCTGCGGCGAGTCCCAGCGCGGCTGCACGGCGATATTGAGGAAGTGCATGCCCATACCCTCGGCATAACGTCGCGCCAGTTCGCTCTTGCCCGTACCGCTGATGCCGGCGAGCACGACGAGCGGCGACACTTCCGAAACCTTCAGCGAGGTGTGGAACGCATTGATCACGCGGCTGGGAAAACGCAGGCCCAGGTTCGCCAGATATTTCTTCGTGGCCTTGAGGCAGGTCTGTTCATCATCGCTGCGCGGGGCGGCGAAGTCAGCCTTCATGAGCGCGGGCTTCCAGAGTTCCGAAAGCGGGCCGGCGTTGTGACCGCGATAGCCTGATTGCAGGCGGAGTTCCTTGAGCGTTTCGTTGACGACTTCGACGGTCTTTTCGAGTTGCTCGCGTCGCGCGGCGAGGCCGGAGACTTCTTCGCTGAGCTCGTCGTGACGCTTCTTCGTTTCGCCGAGTTGCTCTTCCTTCTGGCCGAGGTCTTCCATGATCTGCTTGAGCCGGCCGCCCAGCGCGGAGGACTCTTCCTTGCGCGATTGCGAGAGCACGGAAAGCTCGGAGACCTGGGCCTTGAGCGAAGCGTGCTGCTCGCGGAGCTTGTCGTACTCGCCGCGGATCGATTCGAGCGACTGCGAACGCTCCGCCAGTTGCGATGCCAGGCTGCCCGCGGTTTCCTGGGCTTCGCTCTTCTTGCAGTCGAGCGTGGCGACTTCGATTTGGAGCTTGGCGTTTTTGTCGCCCAGCGTCAGCACCGCCTGCTTCAATTCGCGATAATTCTCGGCGAGCTTGGTGAGCTCAGCGACTTCCGCCTTTAGCCCGCCACGCACTTCGCGGAGCAGATCGATTTCAGTGCGGCCTTCCTTGAGCGTGCCCTGCTGCTCGTCGATGTTCTTTTGAATGGCATCGAGCTGATTCTGAATCTGCGTGCGCCGCATCTGGCCGGAACCGACTTCATGCGCCAGGTCCTTGGCCTGCTCGCTGAGCGTGGCGATGTGATGCTCCAGTTCCTCGTGACGCGCGGCCAAGGTTTCAAGGTCCGCCACTTCCGAGGTCAGATGATTGCGCTGCGTCTTGAGGGCCTCGACCATCTTGCCCGCTTCATCCATCGCCTTGCGGCGTTCGGACAGAGTCGAAGTGACTTCGGACAACTGCGAATCCTTATGGTCTTTCTTCTGCGAGGCGACAGCGATCTTCGCATCGAGCTCGGCATGCTGAGCCGCGAGCGAACCGACTTCGCTCTGAAGCGTCTCGTGCCGGGCGGCCAGGGCAGCGAGATCCGCCACCTGCGTGCGGAGCGAAGCGACTTCCTCGGACATGGCCTGGTGTGTTTCACGCGTGTCTGCAAGCTGCTGCGTTTTCTCTTCAAGCTCGGCTGAAAGCTCGGTGAGTTCGTCAACGGTCTTCGTCTTGCGGACATCCGTGGTCAAAAGCGACTGCTCAATCTCCCGCTTGCGCGCGGTCAGTTCATCAACCTGATGGCTCAGCGTGGTGTGCTTCTTCGCAACCGCTTCGAGATCGGCCACCTCCGCCCGCAGGGTCGCCCGGCGTTCTGCCAGGGCCTGGCTTTCCGTCTTCGTCTCCGCGAGATTGTGCGACTTCTCTTGAAGTTCAGCCGACACGCGGGAGAGTTCCTCGGTGAGCGTCACCTTCTTCGAGTCAGCCGCGCTGACGTGCTTTGAAAGCTCCGACTGCTGGGCCGCGAGCGTTGCCACTTCCTTCTGAAGCGAGCGGAAGCGATTCGCCAGGGCGTCAAGTTCCGCCACCTCGGTCTTCAGCGACGCCTGCTTCTCGCGCAGTTCGTTGTAGGTCGCTCGCGTCGTGTCGAGCGATTCGGATTTCTCCGAAAGCTCGATGCTGACATGCGTGAGTTCATCATCAAGCTGCTGCTTCTGATGCTGGGCGGCCGCGACCTTATGCGACAGGTCGATGTGCATCTTGGAAAGCTCGGTGACTTCGACCTGAAGCTGCTGATGCCTGCGAGCAAGCGTTTCAAATTCAGCGATCTCCGCGCGAAGCTGCCCGTGTCGCTCAGCAAGCTGCTGCACCGCTTCGCGCGAGGCCTTGAGTGCCTGCGTTTTTTCTTCGAGTTCTTCGCCCAGCGGCGCAACCTGGTCCTGAAGCTGCTGCTTCTGCGATTCAAGCTGCGTCACGCTCGATGCCAGCGAACGCTGCTGTTTGGAAAGGTCATCCACCTGGTTCTGCAGCGATTGCTGTCGCGTGGCCAGGCCTTCCAGTTCGGAGATCTCGCCGCGCAGCGCCCCCTGCCGCTCGCGCATCGCTTCGACCGCCAGGCGCGTGTCGCGCAGCAGGCCGGTCTTTTCTTCAAGGTCGCCGCGCAGCGGCGCGATCTGTTCTTCGAGCTTTCGCTTCTCATTCTGAAGCTGCTGCACGAAGCCGGCGACTTCCCCCTGGCGGTGGGCCAGTTCCACCACTTCATCGCGCAGCTCCGCCTGTCGCCGGGACAAGGCTTCAAGCTCGACGATGTCCGCCTTCAGCGTCCCCTGCTTCTCGCAAAGCGAATCATGATTCGTCCTGCTCTCGCGCAGTCGCCGCGAGACTTCTTCAAACTCTGTCTTCGCTGCCCCGAGTTGATCATCAAGCTGAACCTTCTGAATCGTGAACGAATCCACCGTGGTTCGCAGCGTCTTTTCACGCTCGGTCAGGTCGCTGATTTCGTGACGCAGTGTCGCGTGATGCTCGGCGGTCGCTTCAAGTTCGATCACCTGGGCCTTGAGCGTGCCCTGCCGTTCGCTGAGTGAATCGAAGATGGATCGCGTCTCGGTCAAGCGAGAAGACACCGTGGCGAACTCTTCTCGAGTCGCGATGAGCCGTTCATCGAGATCCTGCTTCTGCGCCTGCCGGGAGGCGACACCGTCCGCCAGTTCTCGCTGCTTGCGGTCGAGTTCTTCCACTTCCGCTTGCAGGGAGACCTGGCGCTGGGCGATCGATTCGTACTCGGCGATTTCAGCCTTGAGCGAACCCTGCCGTTCGCACAGGCCGTTGAAGGCGTTTCGCGTTTCGTTGAACTCGGAGGTGACATTGGAAAGATCGCTGCGAATCCCGGCAAGCTGGGCATCGAGCTGGGCCTTGCGGTTTTCAGCCGCGGCGACAATCGTGTCAAGCTGTCGCTGACGATCGACCAGTTCACTCACTTCACTCCTGAGTTCCTGATGCTGGGCGAGCAGGCCTTCCATTTCGCTGACTTCCGCTTTGAGCGAGCCATGCCGTTCGCGCACGGCATCGTAGGCAGCTTGCGTGTGTTCAAGAAGCTGCGACTTTTCTTCAAGCTCGGTGGCGATCGGTTCCAGATCGTTCTCGAGTTGTTCCTTCTGCATCTGGTCGGAAGTGACGGCCGCGGAAAGCTCGCGATGTTGACGTGTGAGTTCGTCGATATCCAGCCGCAGCGCCGCCTGCCGCGCCGCCAGCGCGTCAAGCTCGGCGACCTCGGCACGAAGCTGCCCGCAGCGTTCGCGCACCGCATCGAGATTCGTCTTCGCCGCCGCCAGCGCCGACTCGGTGTCTTCGAGCGCCTTGCGCAAGGGCTCGATGTGGCCATCGAGTTGATCCTTTTCCTGTCGGCCTTGTGCGACGAGGCGATTCAGCTCTTCGTGCTGCGTTTCCAGCGAATTGATCGACTCGCGAATCTGCTTCTGCCTGGCGGAAAGCTCAGACAGCTCCGCGACCTCGGCCTTGAGCTGGCCATGTCGTTCGCGCACCGCATCGAGACTGGTCTTCGAGGATTCAAGTGACGAGACGGTTTCACTCAGCGCCGTTCTCAGCGGCGCGATCTGGCATTCGAGTTGATCCTTTTCGTAACGGGCGGCCGCAACAGTGCGGTTCAACTCATCCTGCTGCGACTGGAGCAACCCGAGCGTTTCCTTGATCTGTTTCTGCTGGGCGGACAACTGCGAGAGTTCGGCAACCTCCGCTCGCAGCGACGCCCGCTGCGCGCCCAGCGATTCACAGGTCGATCGCTCCTGGGCCACAGCCTGTTTGAAGTCATCCGCCTGGGCTTTCAGTTCCGCCAGCGTGGTTTCAACGGTGTGCTTCTGAGCGCTGGCGGCGGCGATCGCCTGCGTCAGCTCGCCCTGCTGCTGCGCCAGGCCCGCGACGGTGTCGCGCAGCTCCGCCTGCCGGCGACTGAGCGAGTCGAACTGCGCGACTTCAGCCTTGAGTTTCGATCGTTCATCGCGCAGCTCTTCGCAGGCGGCGCGAAGCTCATCGAGCGACTGTGACTGGTCCTGCAATGTGACTTGAAGCTCAGCGACATCCGTGGCGAGTTGATCCTTATCACCCTGGGCTGCGGCGACTTCACGGGCCAGTTCCGTATTCTGACGAGTCAGGCCGTCCACTTCGCGCGTCAGCAGTTCATGCTTCTGCGTCAGGCCGTCGTGCCGCCCCGCCAGCGCGGAAAGCTCAGCGACCTGGGCCTTGAGCGATGCATGCTTTTCCTTTGCAGCGTCGAGTGATTCCTGCGTTTCCCCAAGGGCATCATTCTTGCGATTCAGTTCTTCGGTGATCTGCGTGACATTTTCATCCAGCCCCGCCTGTTGACGCTCGCCCTGCTCGATCTCATCGCGCAGAAGCCTGCGCCGCTGGGCCAGCGCGGTGACTTCCTGATCCAGCTTGCGATGCTTCTCGCCGAGCGTGTCCAGTTCCGCCACTTCGCTGCGAAGCTGGCTGCGGCGTTCCTGAAGGGACTCTATAAGGTTGCGGGCTTCGTCGAGCTTCTGCGATTTCTCTTTCAGTTCCGTGCTGATGGCTTGAAGCTGTTCGCGGGCACCGCTGCGTCGGGCCTCGACAGTCGCGGCATCCTGCGCAAGGGTGCGCTGCTCGCCTGTGAGCTGCGCGACATCGGCTTTGAGTTCATCCAGGTGAACGCGCAATTCCTTCTGCTGCTGCCGTTCGCGCTGGAGCGATTCCAGCTCCGGCTTGTGCATGTCGAGCCATTCTTCAGCCTTGCGCTTGGCTTCGATGGCTTCCAGGGCGTCGGCCAGGCGCGTGCCGTGCGACTTGAGCTGTGACTGAAGTTCAGTCAGCCGGGTCTCTTCCGAGGCGACCTGTTCGCGCAGATCATCCAGCCTGCACGCGGCAGGGAGGTTGGCGGACATGGCCTCGGCCTGCACCGCGCGATCGCGGTAGCGGACATACGACCAGATCAGGAGAGCGAAAAATCCCGCACTGAGCGAGAACCAGAGGAGATAGGTGAACACCTGCATTGAACCGGCCTCCATACCGTTGATTCGTCCTTGAAGATCAGACCCACCATGTCTTCATTGCCAGGACACAAAAAGATCAAATCATATTACTTAATCAGACACGATCTCATCATCGTGACCTTTCATGCAGTTGAGGGGCCCTTACCGCCCTGCTTCGCGAGTGCTGAACTCTGCTTCCAAGGCGGCCGCCGCTCAGTCAGCCTTCGTCGCCGGTGCCTTCGCCGCGTCGTCCAACAGGCTTTCTTTCGAAGGCGCTGCCGGTGCTTCAGGCTTTGCCTGGGTCGGCGGAGTGACGGCCTTCGGCGCGGTCTCCAGCAGGCTCTTCAAGTCCGCTCGCAGTGACTCGATCTGCTGCTGAAGCGTTTCGACTTCCTTCTTCTTACCATTGACAGCAGCATCAATTACAAGCCGCTGCTCCTCCAGGGGCTTCAGTTCCGATTGCAGGTTGGCCACGCGGGATTTGATGGCGTCATGCCGGGTCTGGGCGGACTGAAGGAGCGTTTCCTCAGCCGCCAGAGCCCCCTGCTTCTCGGCGAGTTGCTTGTTGAGCTTGTCCAGCTTCGCCAGCAGGCTGGTCAGTTCCAACTCAGCCGCTTCGCGCCCGGCAGCCGCGTCATCGGTTGCCTTCTTTAGGGTTGCAAGTGCCGAGCGCAGGTCGGCCTGCTGCTTGGTCAAGGAATCAATATCAGATGTGAGAATAGTAGACTGCTTCTTAAGAGTATCGAAGGCGACTTGCGCGACATCGCGCTCGGCCGCGGCTTTGGCGTGCTGCTTCGTCGCTTCATCGAAGGCGGCCTGAGCCTTGAGGTACCCTTCGCGCGACTGGCGGATCGCTTCGGCGGCCACGGCCGCCTGGGCGTCGAGCTCCTTCGCATGCGCCTGCGCGCGGGCGACCTCCGCACGATGCTCATCGAGCAGCTTCCTGGAGTTGGCGACTTCCGCGGCGAGCCGGGAGTGATCACCCTCGAGCTGCGCAACGGTGCCTTCGATCGTTTCCTTCCGTGCATTGAGATCCGTGATCTTCGCCGCGAGTGAATCGTTCAGTTCACGCTGACGCTGAGCATCACTCCTGGCGGCACCTTGTTCAATCTGCGCCTGGTCGCGAAGTTCCTGCGTGAGCTTCAGCGCAGCCTTCGTTTCCGCCAGCCGCCCGGACTCCGCATCGATCATCCCCTTGGTCGTATGCAACACCTGCTTGGCGGCGAACTGCTCCTGTCGCAGCGCGGCGATTTCATCTAATGCGGTCTGCCGCTGGCCGGCCGTCGCCTGCCAGGTCTGTTGTTCGGATTTCAGATCCTGCTTTCCTTCATCGACGGCGATGAGATTCGCCAGGCCCACGCCCTGGACGAACAGCGCGATGGCGGCGATGAGCACGAACCAGCCGAGCCCCGGCGTGCGCCGCAGCCGCGCCCAGCCGAGACGATTCGCCAGCGCCGCCAGATGCTCGCCCGAGAAGAACCGGCGCAGGCGATCGGCGATCGTTGCGGAAGGTGTTGAGGTTGTGGGGGTAGACCGGCGAGAACGATCCGGGCCTTGATCCGTACGATCTTTATGATCCGTCATGTGGCTGCTCCGTGAATCCGTCCGTGGTTCAGGGGGCTGGCAACCAGTGCGCCAGCCGCGCGTATGAGATTGACAATCGCGGGTGAATGAGGTTCAGCAAGGCTGTTGCCGAGTGAACATCATTCATCGTTTCGGCCGACGTTCACCCGCGAAGGCATCGCATTCCGATGCTGTGAGTCACGGGTGTGCGCCCAAGGGCGCACTGAACCTGGGTCGAAACGACAACGGAGTATACCAGAAGGGATCGCGCGATGTCGAGAGAAAATGACTATCGGACCTTGCGGATTAGGCGGAGCGAAGGGGATCAGGTGGACTCAAAAAGATCATCCGCTTTGGGCAGCGCGATGTGAAAGACCGCGCCCTGTCCGGGGGCGCTGTCGACGCCGATGGTGCCGCCGGCCTGGTGGATGATGTCGCGGCAGATGCACAGGCCCAGGCCGGTGCCCCGCTTCTCGGGAGCGTCATCGAGGTCGTGGCGGATGCGCTGGGTGACGAAGGGCTCGAACAAGCGATCGCGGATCGCCGGCGGAATGCCGGGGCCGCTGTCGGCCAGGTCGATGTACACCAGGGAGCCGGCGACTCGGCCGGTGATGCGGATCTTCCCGCCGCGCGGACCCATCGCCTTTTTCGCATTGAGCAACAGGTTGAGCAGCACCTGCTGAAGACTGAGCGGCGCGAGGGCGACCTGTACATCAGGCAGATCCACTTTCAGATCGATGTTGTCCTTCGCCGGCTCGCGGGCCATGCAGGCGATGGCATCTTCGACAGTCCGCCGGAGCGGGGCGGCATGCTGCTCGTCAGCCTCACGTGCAAAACCTAAAAGCGATGAACATATTCTTGCGGCACGCTCAGCACCCAATGCGGACTTCTCCGCGGCTTTAAGCAGGGACTGGTGATCATCCGGGTTCGCCAGGGCGAGCTGGCTGTAGGTCATGATGGGCGTGAGGATGTTGTTGAACTCGTGGGCGATGATGGCTGCGATTGTGCCCAGGGTCGCCAGGCGATGGGAATGGGTCAGGCCTTCGCGGACCTGCTGGAGCTGAGTTTCCAGATGCTGGAACTCGCTGAGCAAATGCTCGACGGTTTCCAGGTCGGGTGCTGGGCTGGTTGTGGCGGTGGCCATACGAATACTCCCCCGCCATCATCGGAGCATCCGGCTCGGCCGCTTGACGCATCGGGGTGAATCCAGATGCAGCGTCTTATAAGGATGGCGCTTCAAACAGGCAGACCCACGCTGGGGCGGCCTGTGTTTGCGATCCGAGTACCAGCGATGAAACGCCGTGCGGCAGGAGCAGGGCGGTGTCGCTTTCAATCTGCTTCAATGGCAACCACAGAAACTCGATCGCCTCCTCCATGCTCCGAATCGCGTGGGGATCAAAGGCAAGTGCGGTCTGAGAATCAGGGTGCAGCGCGAAAAGCAGATTCAGTTCATGGTGATAGCGAACCCCCTTATTGGACTTTCGCTGCTGCTGAAAACTGGCCTCACAAGCTCCGATAAAGCGCCCGACTTGAAGCGAGACGCCAGCCTCCTCCATCATCTCCCGCTTCAGGGCTGCCGTTGCCCGCTCCCCTTTTTCCACATGACCACCAGGCAAAAAGGTGTGCCCCAACTTCCGGTTGCGGCAGACCAGCAAATCGCCCTGCCAAAGAAAAACGCCACGGCTGATAACCTCGATTGTTGAATCGCTCATGCACGGCATTCTGTGCTCCCCTGCCGTCTGATGCAAGTCTGCTCAGCTAACATGTTCCACGTGGAACATCCCAACCTGGCCTCCTCCCATCTTACCTTTCCAACATGTTCCACGTGGAACATATCTGTTGCCCTTCCCTGATCGGGCCCCTTGCGGTACACTGCATCGCCGATTTCACACCGCATTAAAACGCTGGAAAACGCACGAACAGGGAGGTTCGACCATGAGCAATGATGGCACCGTCAAGCGTCAGGCCCGTTTGGGCAGGGGGCTCAGCAGCCTGATGAGCGGCATCGCCAAGCCCCCATCGGATGGCGCTGCGGACAGTTCAGGCCCCAAGGCCAAACTTGCAAGCCCTGCGGATGTCCCCGAAAATGCCTTGGAATCGGGCGAGAGCGCCCCTTCCGATCGCCCTTCTCTTGGCAGCCAGGGAACGGTTTCGCTGGCGGCCATCAGTCCCAATCCTTTTCAGCCACGCAAGCAATTTGACAACGCCAGTCTGGCCCAACTGGCTGAATCCATCCGCACCGCAGGCGTGATTCAGCCCGTGGTCGTTCGCGTCAAGCCTGGTCATTCTGACCAATATGAGCTGATTGCGGGCGAGCGGCGCTGGCGGGCGGCTCAGCTTGCCGGCCTGGTGGAAATCCCGGCCATCGTGCGCAGTGCTGACGATCAGGTTACTGCCGAGTGGGCTCTGATCGAAAACCTTCAACGCGAAGACCTGAACCCGATCGATCGTGGCGAGGCGTTCCAGCAGCTCATCGATCGCTACCAGCTTGGACACGAGCAGATCGCCGAGCGCGTGGGCGTGGATCGAACGACCATCACCAACACCTTGCGCTTGTTGGGTTTACAGGCGGATGTGCAGCAGTTTGTGCGCGACAGCCTGCTCTCGGCAGGGCAGGCCAGGGCGATTGCCGGGTTATCGGATCAGGAGGCCCAGAGGGTATTGGCACTGCAGGCGGTGCGGCAGGGGTGGTCGGTACGGCGGGTTGAAGAGGAGGTTCGCAGCCTGGCTCAGTCCACGGATAGGGCCACCAAGCCAGGCGCGCCGAGCAGAGCAGGTAAGGCAGGGCACCTGGCGGATATCGAGCGACAGGTTGCCGAGCAGCTCGGCACGAAGGTCCACATCAAGGCCGGCCGAAAGAAGGGCACCGGCAGTCTGACGATCGACTTCTACAGCAATGAGCAGTTCGAAGGGCTCCTGGAGAAGCTCGGGGCCAGCCTGAAAGAATAGCCGGAAGGGCAAGAAACAGACATCGGAACCGTACTAATTGCGCTAACGCGTGGAATTAGTCAACAAGTGCATAAAGTGATCGTGTTATCTTGCTGCATCGGTCGCTAGCGTGACGCCGCGCTGTGTTTCTTCGCCAACTTCCTCACCGCGTCGTAGCGGTAGCACGTCACCAGGTGATCGTTCACCATGCCCACGGCCTGCATGAAGGCGTAGCAGATGGTGGAGCCCACGAACTTGAAGCCGCGCTTGAGCAGATCCTTGCTCATCGCATCGGATTCCGGCGTTTTTGCAGGCAATTCTTTGATGGTTTCCCATCGGTTCACGCGCGGGGTGTTGCCGATGAATTGCCAGATGTAGGCGTCGAAGGAGCCGAACTCTTTCTGCACTTTGAGGAATGCCTTCGCGTTGGTCACGGTGGATGCGACCTTCAGTCGATTGCGCACGATGCCGGGGTTGGTCAGGATCTGTGCGCATTGGGCTGTTGTGAGCTTTGCGACACGAGCAGCGTCGAAGTTAAAAAACACTGTGCGATAATTGTCGCGCTTCTTGAGGATGGTTTCCCAGCTCAGGCCGGCCTGGGCGCCTTCGAGGATCAGGAATTCAAAGAGCAGGCGGTCATCGTGGACGGGCACGCCCCATTCGGTGTCGTGGTAGGGGATGGAGTGTTCGGTGCGGGCCCAGTCGCAGCGGGTGAGTGGTTTTGAGATTTGCTTTGCCATGTGTCGGTTCCTGAAGGTAGGGCGGTATCGTAGCGGCGGGTGGCGAGGCCGGGAGAAGCGGCGTGCGGAGCTGCATAGTTGCCGGGAAATCGACAGATTCTGCACCGCCAGCGCGAAGGCTTTTCATCGCGTAGAATGAAGTGATGAAGAGCCAAGACAAGGACGTCACGACCCCTGCCGCATCACCTCTGCCCGAGCGGTCGATTGCCGTGGGCGACTGCATCCAGACGATGAACGCCTGGCCGGCCGGTTCGCTGGATCTGATCTTCGCCGATCCGCCTTACAACATCGGCTACACGTACGATCAATACGAAGACAAGCGGAGCGATGAGGATTACGTGCAGTGGACCTGCGACTGGGTCGATGCCTGCACCCGGCTGCTGAAGCCTTCGGGTTCGTTCTACATTCTTATCGGCGACGAGTACGCAGCCGAGACGCGCGTGCATCTGAAGAAGCTCGAACGTGAGAAGAAGCTGTCGCTGCGCAACTGGATCATCTGGCACTACACGTTCGGGCAGAACACCAAGGTGATGTTCAACCGCAGCCACGCGCACCTGTTTTACTGCGTCGGGCCGGGCATTTTCGAGAAGGGGCTGGGGCAGAAGACGAAAGGCAAGCTCGATCCGGACGCGCTGCCGTTCACGTTCAACCGCAAGGAAGTCGCGGTGCCCTCGGCCCGCATGACGACTTACGGCGACAAGCGTGCGAACCCGATCGGCAAGCTGCCGGATGACACGTGGTACCTTCGGCCGCAAAGCGCGATCGATGCCGGCGAGGCGTACTTCGATCCGACATGCGACACCTGGAACGTCTCCCGCCTGTGCGGCACGTTCAAAGAACGCGTTGCCTGGCACCCGTGCCAGTTGCCCGAAGCCTTATTGGAACGCATCATCAAGCTCTCCAGCAACGAAGGCGACACCGTGTTCGACCCGTTCACCGGCAGCGGCACCACGCTGGCGGTGGCGGCGCGGCTGAAGCGATCATGGCTCGGCTGCGAGCTGAGCGAAGACTACGCGGCCAAGGCTTTGGAGCGCGTGAGATATACGGAAACGACGGGTCAAACGCTGATTCAGTCGGATGAGGAGAAGGGGGTGGATAGGACGGTGACGAAGAAAAGAAAAGAGCCGCAGCGGAGCGAGCCGCCGAAGAGGGGGGAGTACGGGCTATTTGCGGAGGCGAAGTGAATGGTAGGTGCAGGTATGAGTACTGATTTCGATGACGCGCGTCTTAGCAGGTTCGTCCTTATCCGCGACGGCCGTGGCTATATGCTCATGTGGTCGATCCCGACGATTGACACGAGGACTCCTGAGCCATTTCCTTGTAAGAGCGTGTTGCATTTGCTGGATTGGTCCCAGCTGAATGCAGGCCAGCAAAACCGATTTGTTTCACAGTACTTCGCACGTCAATTGGCAATGGACGCCGACCCCATGGTTCAGGTAATGATTGGCGCGGGAAACGGGCCGCCGACTTGGGTGTTTCAAAGTCGCGTTCATTTCGTCCGAATAGAACCAGGTGATGCAAACAGGTTCATGGAGCAATCACTAAATCTTAGTTCGTTCAATTGCGTGGATATTCCGGTGGGCTTGTTCGAAGACTTTGACGGCCGGTGGATGTCGAGCGGCGAAGCAATGGCACGAGCGCAGCCGGGAGTAATGGTCCTGGGCGATCCCGCCGGCGCGAACCAATTCGGCCCGTCACCTCGCAAACCAAACACAAATGTAACTCAAAGGGATTCAGACACCCTCGCGAACTTTCAGCGCGTGACCCGTGAGGTTGAACAGAGTCGCTGGATGGGCACGCCCGCCTTCTTGCGGGTTGGAAGGCCAGGCTCCAATTCAGAAGTGATCAATGAGTTCAGAGCGCCTAACGAAGACCTAGTGCGAAGTGTTTTGCCTTTGTTCAGGCAACTTATCGAGGAGAAGCGGTGCGATGATCTCTTCCGCTCAACAGTGACGATTTATAAACGTGTTGCGGAATGTCTGCCAAAGGTCCACTGGTTGGACTTTCAACTTAACAGATTTGATAAGATCCTGTCATCTCCGAGTGGCTATCTTTCGTTTCCAGCACGCAAAGGTGAGGACGTTCCCAAGCTCCGTCATTTGTTTGAGGCGTATGGGTATGGTGCGCGTATCTTTCACTCGTTGCCCTCAGGCGCCGGCGTTGACCAATTAAACACCCTTCTTGTCAAGTGGGACAAGAAGATACTTCTAAGCGCTATCGATGTAGGACTCCGACAAATCGCCAAAGTTGTTCTCGATGCGGCAGATGTCATTTGCCCTGATGTTGAACTGTGGTGCAAGGAGCCCGATTTCCCGGTCGCACGAATGCCGTCACTTCATTCGTAGTTAGCTGTTTTCCGAATCGAAAAACCCACGGACAGAAGTCCGTGGGCATTGAAGGTTTGTTTCGGATTTTCATTTCGATCTGTCTAATCAGTTGATTAGACCCATCACACCAGCTTCGTCGCCTCTTCCTCATCCCACGACCCATCGATGAATCCGCGCAGCTTCCGGCTGCGCACCGGGTGCTGGAGCTTGCGGAGTGCCTTGGCTTCGACTTGGCATCCGCGAGATTGCGATGTTCCTCGTCGAATGGCATTCGGCGGGTTTGCGCTGGAAGGGTGGAATGTCTCACCCCCGTTTCTTGAGCGTCACATCTCGCGCAACATCATTTGCCCAGCAGCAGCATGGCCGCGCCGTAGACATTGGGCAGTGGCTTGCCTTGTTCAGTGTAGATCCAGTAAACGACGCAGTGGCCGCGCTCGGTACCCGTGATCGCGCTGAGCGTGAAACCATTGGAAGACACGGAGAAAATGTCGTAGTAGCGAAGGGCCTGGCTCTGGTATTTCGGATCGTCATCCACCTTGTGGCTCGTGTTGCGCGTGCCGACGACGCCGGGCATGCGTGTGTTTATCTCTTTCTTGATTTCGGCGATGTAGCGTTTGTACACGTCGTCGTCGCGGCCGGTTGTCGTCGGTCCGAGGGCGATGCCTGCAAGGGTTCGGCTCTCCGGCTTGCGATATTCCTTGCACAAGCCCGCGAGCAGGTGATCCTTGGCCGGCTTGAATTCTTCCCACACCGTCCACACCGCCTGCACTTTCAGGTCATTCACCCAGTCCTTGGCGGGAAGCAGTGCGTTCCACTTTGACGAGTCCCTCGCTTTGAACGTGACTTTGCCCAGCGCGTTTTCCAGGACCTGTGAATCCTCCGCGGGGCCGTCGTACCAGTAAGCGACGCAGCGATCGCCTTCGCCGCGCACGAAGACAAACGAATTGTCGCCCTTCATGATGTGACTGCGCCGGATGATCTTGCGGAACCGTTCATCAGGCGCGGTGCGCGAGCCGTCCATG
Source organism: Phycisphaeraceae bacterium (assembly GCA_040902585.1). Classification (GTDB taxonomy): domain Bacteria; phylum Planctomycetota; class Phycisphaerae; order Phycisphaerales; family Phycisphaeraceae; genus JBBDXA01. The sequence goes on along the minus strand of JBBDXA010000238.1, from coordinate 4,498 downwards.
ATCGCCAGTTGCCAACTGTCCGGCAGTTGCAGGAAGTTAGTCAGGTTCTGCTGGGCGCGCTGAAGGAAACCCTGGAACACTTCGTCGGACGGGCGCTCGAAGGCGGGCCCCAATGCCACGCCGATGGTGATGGTCTTGCCCCCACCGGTGATCTCATAGACCTCGTCGCAGATCTTGCTGAACGGATGGTTCTTTGGGGCAGGGGAACCGGCCCACGGGACGTTCCACTCGACGCTTCGATTGTTCGCAGCCGCAGCCTGCGCTCCGCCGAAGACAAGCGGTTTGAAGCGAAGGGGCTTGACGTGGCTGAACATCTGGTCGAGTTCGGGGTAATACATCACGTCGCAGCCGACGTGCGCCGCCAGAAGGACGTTCCTGCTCGGATAGTTGCAGCTTGCGGGATCGTAAAAGAGCACCGTGCCCATTTCACTTTGCGTGGTCTGCCCCGGGCTGTAACTGAAGCCGACCTTCGGATCGACTGCTGATCGAAGGCCCGAGTCATCGGGCAGGTAACCCTGGCGGACCAGGTCCATCAGGTCATCGGGAAATTTGCCGCCGTTCTTGTCGGCGTATTTCTGCAGGACGGTGCGCAGGTTGATCATCTGCTTGCGGGCTTTGATGTGGACGGGATCAGCCTGTTCGATCTTGAGGGTGCGCAGCGGCGGTACGCCTTTGCCGGCGGCTCGATGGTTGGTGTCGCCGTAGTTGATCTCACCTGATGCCGTGACGTATCGGAAGCCGAACGACAGAGCTTCATTGGGTCCGCCGATCGCCCCATAGCGTCGCAACTGGGGCACCGTGTCAATCGCAATCGGAGCGTCATGGCCGAAGATCATGGTGAAACCGGGAACGATCGCGTAGCTGTAGGTTTCGCCCTGCGGATGGTTGATGTCTTCTTCATGGATGAGGTAGCCGGACTTCTTCAGATCGTCGATCGTGGCGGGCAGCTTGCCGTCGTGTGCCTTGGCGTAGGCGCGAAGGGTGGCGCCGAAGTTGTAGAGATTGGCCGTTTCATCGCGCGCCGCGCCTTCGATGGTCACGAAAGGGTCGAGAGGCCCGGGCGGCCGCGCGGGTTCGGACACGCGGCGATCGACCACGATCGGCACCTCCCCATACGCGGCCCAGCGGGTCGAAGGCGGATAGGTCCTGTCCCGGAGCGTGTCGCCCAGCGGCTTGGGCGGGTTGGCGAGGCGCTTGGCAAGCTCTCCATCCGTGAGCTGCTCCACCAGCCCCGGCACGGTCACCACCGCGTTGAGTCCGCCCGGACGCTTCTTCTTGTCGATCAGCAGCACCACCTGTGGACCCGAATCCAGCGGCAGACCTTGAACGAGTTCAATGCTGCCGGCGTCGTTGTCCGTAAGCCCGGCAAGATCGAGCTTGCGCACGGTCGCCAGGTCCTGCAGCGACGTGGGAATCGCGTACTGCGTTTGTCGGCGGTACTCGATCAGTTCGCGGGCAAGCTTCACCATGCGGTCCGGCCCCTGCGCGGCATCCGTCGCAAGCTGTGCCGGCGGACGCTCCATGTTGGCCCAGCGGCGCTCGATCTGCTGGATCATGCCGGCGTTCTGACCCGAGCCGCGGAAGTAACGGGGATCATATTCAGTCCGGGCCGGCTGAATCAGCATGCCCGCGATCTGAATCGCTTCGACACAGTGATTCCGCTTCTCCTGCGACTGAGCATTCTGGCCGGCGCGGACGGCGCTGGAAAGGTCGGCGAGAGTGACGCGCATGACGGCGCCGTTGTCGTGCCCGTCGATGGGGCCGTCGCCTCCGTAGATCACGCCGCCGAACTTGCTGGGCGATTCATCGATCACCTTCTGCACCACATCGGCGAATTCCGCTTCCCCGATCTTTCGCAGGGCACCGACGAGTTGCACCTGTCGCATTTGCCGATCCTGCATCGCAGCCTGTTCGAGTCCCTGTTCCAGCAGCTTGCGGGCGCCGGCCCTGTCGCCCCCCTCGGCGCGGGCGATGGCGATGAGACGAAGGCCATAACCGTTCGCGGCTTCAACGTATTCCTGCACGACGGCCAGATCAGCCTTCGCGCCCGCTTCGGCAAGCCAGCGCAACAACGGCGTGGTCGCGGCATCGTCGGAATCACCTTCCATCCCCAGGCGATTGAATACGAGCGACCGAAGCACGCCGGCGTGATCGCTCTTCTCGCGACAGATGCCGGCGATGGTCATGCGCGCATCGTGGTGGTTGTCGGCGACCTGAAGCGCCAGCGCGAACTGATTGCCTTTCGCAAGCGTGATGGCGACGCTCTCGGCGGCATCCAGCAGCTCGCCCATGGGGCTGTTGCCGTTGTAGCTGCCCAGCGCGGCGACCTTGGGCCGCTGGTACATGGCGATCAGCCCGGCGATGTCGCCGCTTTCGACGCGGGCCTTGCCGATCAGCAGCATGTAGGACATCGGACCGCGATCGTTGGGAATGCGGAAGGCATTGGCCGGCCGGGCAAGGCGGGCCGCCTCGACCGCTTCCAGTTCCATCGCGATGGCCTTGTCGAAGTGAGCGGCCGCCTCTTCCTTGCGGTTGGCGCGATATAGAAACGCGGCATACTCGCCCAGCACCAGTGATGTGGCGCGGTCGGGACCTTCGGTCGGCGTGAACGCAGCGACATCGGCCCGCGGGTTGTTCTTCATCAGACCCTGGGCGTTCCACTTGTTGAGCGCCACCACGGAATCGAGCCGCTCCGTGGCCTTGTCGAGCCGGCCCGCGGCGGCGTAGAGCTGAGCGGCATTGCGGTACGTCCATTGGTAGGTGGCACTGTTTTGCACGTAGCCGTCAGCCTTGGGTGCCAGAGGCCAGTCGGCGGTGAGCCGGTCGAGTGTCGCCGCGGCGCCGGCTCCGTCGCCGGCCTTGATTTGAAGCTGCGCCAGTGTGCGCAGCAGTTGGGTGCGCTGCTGAGGTGCGGCCATCTGCACGCGCGGGTCGGGCGATACCGGCGGCGACGAGGGCAGGGCGGCGAGGACCCGCCGCAGACTCTCGGCCGCGTCGGCGCGGAGACCGGCTTCCATCTGCGCCTCGGCCGTGAGCATGAGGTTGCCGCCGAGGGTCGCGGCCGTGATCGCGGCGGCGAAATCGCCCTGTTCACACAGCATCCTGACGACCATCTCCAGGTAAGCCTGCCGCCGCTCCTGCCGCGGCGAGATCGCCAGCACCTGGTCGATCGCCGCCGAACGCGCTCCGCAGCGGATCAGCCCGGCAATCGCGCCATGCGTGAGATAGTCAAACGAGAATCGCCCGTCGGAGGCAGGATCGCGCTCAGTCTGCTGATCGCGAAGCGACATGAAGTAAAGCGCGGCCGCTGCGGGTTTGTCGTCGCGGTCTTCCTGCTTCTGGGCGAGCCAGAACAGGAACGGACGGCGCTCGGCGGCGGGCATGGTTTGGGCGATCTTCATCGCGTCGGCAGCGTCGCCGCGAACGAGGCTCGCCTGCAGCGAGAGCAATTGAGCTTGCCCGGCGTCGCGCGGGTTGACGGGGCCGGTCAGTGCGTCAACCGGCGACGTGTCCAACCCAAGTTGACGATACAGATCCGCCAGCGAACTGAGGACGAGCCTGGCGTCGGGGCCGCGCTGGCCCGGCGGGACCGGCTCCTTGGCCGCGGCCAGCGCGTCCTGCGCGGCGGCCTGCGCAGCCGGGCGGTTGCCCGCGCGCAAATAGGCAGCCCCGAGTTCCACTTCTACCAGCGCCCGAGACAGCGGCGGCGAGCCGGCAGGCAGCGCGGCCTTCGCTTTGGCCTTGTCACCCGCGACGGCGTAGGCCACGGCCGTCATCCACTTCGCGACGTTCTGCGTTTCACCGGCAGGCAGCAGTTCCGGAACCTTGGCCAACTCGCCGGCGACCGTGGCGGCATCGGCGGCGCTGATGCGCGTGGCGGGCTCAATGGCGAATTTCACATCGGCTGGTATCGCCAGGTCTGCCGTGCGGTTAGTTGCCGCGCCGACGTTCACGGGCTTGATCGAAACAGATTGCAAGCCATCGATTTTGACCGTGCCTTCCGTTGCGCCAACGGTCGTGTTGTTACCGGTGCCGGCGGCAGGGGTGTTGTTTGCCGGTGTGTTGTTCGGGTTGCTGGTCTGTGCGTTTGCCTGTGAGTTGTTGCCGGTGTTGTTATCTCCGTTCGGCGATGGGGTGTTTGTTCCGCCGCCGCTGAAGATCATGACGGCGACGATGACGAGTGCGACCAGTCCCGCGCCGCCGGCGATGAACAGCGGCTTGCGCGAGCGCGCGGCCGCAGGCGCGGAGGGGGTGCCCTGTGTTTCAGTGTGAGGCGACGGCCGAGCGGCATGCTGCGGCGCGTGAGGCTTCTGTCGGCGCGGTTTCGGCTCCTGGGCCGTCGCGGGAACAGGCGTGGAAACAGGCGCGGCCGCGGGCGCCTTGATCCTTGCCGGCTTCGGCTTCGCTTTGGGTTCCTCTATCGCCGCGGCGGGATTGAACGCACCAACGCCTGTCGGATCGGTGGGCCTGCTTTCCGACTTGCGCGCGGCGGCGCGCG
>JBBDXA010000237.1:0-12523 GCA_040902585.1 Phycisphaeraceae bacterium | reverse complement strand
AGACTCCGCTTACCCATGGCACCCGATGGCACCCGCCACAGAAGATGGGCACGCCCACGCGGGGAGTGATCGTACTTATTGCTTCTTTGGCGGCACGTCCGAGGCTAGAATAACGCCATGACGATTCAAACGTTCCGCGAGCTGCTGACACGGCGTCCGTTCCAACCATTCCGGTTGGTGATGTCAAGCGGCCAGAAGTACGAGGTGCGTCATCCTGAACTGGCGATGCTGACGCGGTCCGACATGCTGGTCGGAACCGACTTGAAGGATGGTGTTCCCGCCGAGTTCAGGATTTGTTCTTTGCTCCATGTGACCGCGGTGGAGCCTTTGAACGGAAGCAAGCGCCGATCGAAAAGCGTTTGATCAGTTCCATCGAGCAGGCCATTCAATCTGACTCGAGTTCAACGAGGTCATCCCAATAGTCGTCGCGCCTCCTTTCATTTCCCAGCGTGACGACTCCAGGTGCAACCGTCGAAACCTCTCAGGAGCCACATCATGACAGCTTCCCGACGTGACTTCCTCTCTCAAGTGGGCCAGGGCATGCTCTTGGCCAGCGTGGGCAGCCTCGCGTTCGATCTCGGCTTGACCGGGGCCCTCGCCGGCGAATCGGACAAGGACGCACTTTCGCTGACCTTCGGCAAACTCGAACCGCTGGTGCGGCTCATGCAGGAGACGCCGCCCGACAAGCTCCTGCCCAAGGTCGTGTCGATGCTGGAAAGCGGCACGTCGCTCAAGGACTGCGTCGCGGCTGCGGCACTCGCCAACGCGCGGGCCTTTGGCGGGGAAGATTACGTCGGCTTCCACACGCTCATGGCCCTGTCGCCGTCGTATGCGATGGCCGGGCAACTGCCCTCGGACCGTCGGGCCCTGCCGGTGCTGAAGGTCATCTACCGCAACGCAAAACAGTTGCATCACAAGGGCGGGGACAGGATCGACGCCATGGAAGCGGTCGCGCCGGACGCCCCTGCCGGCAGCGGCGCGCAGGATCTGCGCGCCCTCGTTCACAAGCGCGACCGCGGCGCGGCGGAAAGAACGCTCGCCACGATTGCGGCACGCTCGGCGGACGAAGCCTTCAACGATCTGATGATCACCGTCGAGGAAGCGCCCGAGGTACACCGCGTCGTGCTGGCGCACCGCGCATGGGACATGCTTCAGCTTGTCGGCAAGGAACACGCGGTCACCATGCTCCGGCAATCGCTGCGCTACTGCGTGCGCAATCAGGAGTGGGCGAGCAAGCACTACAACGAATCGCGCGAACTCCTGCCGAAGCTGCTGGATCAATACAAGCTGCTGGCGATGAAACCGGGCGACCGGAAGGCGGATGATGCGTGGATCGATCGCATGAGCCAGATGATCTTCTCCTCATCGCCCGCGCAGGCGGCTGACGCGGTGGCGGGCGCGCTGGCGGAGGGCTTCTCGCAGGCATCGATCGGCGAAGCGATTTCACTCGCAGCCAATCAACTCGTGCTCCGCGATGTCGGTCGGGTGAAGGGACAGACCAGCGACAACAAACCCGTCGGCAGCGTGCATGGCGATTCGATCGGCGTCCATGCCTGCGACTCGGCCCATGCCTGGCGCCACATCGCCGCCGCCGCGAACCCTCGCAATGCCTGTGCGGCCCTCATCCTCGCGGGCTACCAGGTGGCGCACGACCGCATCAGTCGGGGCGGAAAGTTCCTCGAGTGGCAACCGCAACCCGACAGCGAAAATCTTGAGAAGATCGCGGCGAAAGACGCTCCCGGTCTGCTGCGCGAACTGGACGGCGCGATCCGCGAGAACAACCAGGCCCAGGCCTGTGCCGCGGCCCATCGTTACGGCGAACAGGGCTTCGAATCGCGCGCGATTCTCGATGTGCTTCTGAAGTACGCCACCAGTGAAGACGGCGCGCTGCACGCCGAGAAGTACTACCGCACGACCACCGATGAATTCGCCGCGACGCGACGCGCCTTCCGCTGGCGGCAGATCGTCGCGCTGGCGCGGGTCACGGCAAGCGAGTACGGCACGAAGGCGCCGGGGTACGAGGACGCATGCAAGTTGCTGAAGGTGAAGGCGTGAGACGACGCCTCGACAACCCTTGTCCATTTGCGCGGACGAGCAATGTCTGCGTTCGACCTTTGCTCAACCCGCTGCTCTGAAGTGCCGATAAGCGCCTTGCACGCCGGTCCGCCAACAGGGGCGGCTCCTCGCGTCGCAAGGAAGGATCACATGGCCAAGATCAAGATCATCGCTCGATACAACGACGGTCGCCTTTTGAAGGGCACGACGGATAATTTCAGCCCGGAGATGCCGTCGTTTCACCTGATGCCCGCCGATGAATCGCAGGCCAAGGCTGTCAGTGTTCAGATTCAGGATCTGAAGGCCGTCTTCGTCGTTCACGATTTTGCCGGCAAACCCGACTACCGCGAGTCGAAAGAATTCGTCGATGGACGCAACGCGATGGGCACCCGACTTCAGATCCAGTTTCGCGACGGCGAAACCATGCTCGGCCACAGCATGAACTTCGATCTGAGCAACCAGGGATTCTTCATTTTTCCGGCTGACCCGGAGAGCAACAACCAGCGCATCTACGTCGTCAGCCAGGCGGTGAAGGAAGTCAAGCAGGTCGCCTGACGCGACGACATTCGCGCATCGCTTCGACATCACATCAGCGGCGAGAACCGCCACACCGCCCGATACAGGCCCGACACTTCCGAACGCGGCAACACGCGCGGCGGATACTTCGGATTCAAAGGCTGCAAACGCACGCCCTGTTCCGCACTCTTCTTCACGGGCACTTCAAAAAATACTCGTTTGAACGTGGTCTCGTGGTCCGGCTCCAGACGCACGAAACAGTCGCTGCCGTCCGACACGGTCGCGGCCGGGCTGAAGACCACGATATCGCCCTCCTTGTACTCCGGCAGCATGGAATCGCCCACCACGCGAGCCGCGAAGGCGTCAGGATCGGTCACGCCCGGCGCGGCCACGTATTCATCCGCGATCTGCCGGGGGTAATCCAGGTCGGTGAAATCGCGCGGGTAGCCGGCACTGACGCGATTGATCAGCGGAGCCTGCTGGCGCACGCCGATGGTGGCGACGATATCGCCCGCCTGCTTCGCGCCGCGCTTGCCCTTGGGCGTGGTGGCCGTTTCGCCGAGCAGCGCATTGACCTTCCGCGCCAGCTTGCCGGTGCGGTGCAGCTCATCCAGATTCTTCGCGCCGTCGCTGCGCCGGCTGGTGGCGGCTTTCAACCAGCGCGCCAGTTCCCGGCCCTGGCGGGCGGCGTCGGTCACTTCCACCAGGTCCTGCTTCACGGCACCCGGCAGGTTCTGCCAGGCCGCGGCCCGGATGAGTTCGCCACCGGTCACGCCCAGCGCCCGCTCCAGCGCGACAAGCAATGAGTCCGAAGGCGGATTGGCGACGCGGTGGTTCTCGATCATGGAGAGGTAGCTCTTGGTCGAGCCGATCTGCGCCGCCAGCGCCGCCAGCGTCAGCCCCAGCCTCTCGCGCCTGTCGCGCACGATCTGTCCGACGGTCTGCATAAATCCCTCGCGTTCGGCGTTGTTCAATAAGTGTTGAACATCGGTCCGGTTTCTGTTATACTGTGCGGTGAACCTGTCGGGATCAGTTTAATAGGAGTTGAACATGCCCGCAAGCCCCTCGCCCGTCCAATCCGTTGAAATGCTCGATCACAGGCAGCGCGGGGCGACGGTTCCCCGGCGGCGGCAGGTCGAATCGATCCTCGCCCGCGCCGAGCATCTGCCGGCCGCCGACGCCTTCCTCCTGCGACAGGTCTACGAGCACGGCCTGCGCATCGAGGACATCGCCCGCCAGGCCCACTGGCCACGAACCCGCGTCTACCGGCATATCCGCAACCTGCTGATTCGCATCGAGTTGCCGCTGTTCTCCTTCCTCATCACCCATGCCGATCTCCTGGACAAGCCCACACGCCGGGTCGCCTGCCTTGTCGTATTCGAAGGCCTCTCCCAGCGGGATGCCGCCGCCCGCCTGGGCCTGAGCCTGCATCAGGTCCGCCAGTCCTTCGCAAGAGTCCAGGCTCTGTCGCAGCTCTGACGCGGCACCGGCTCCCCCCGGCTCCCCCGGCTCCCCCGCCCTCCTCCTCGCCTGCCACCTCTCCTTTCTTCTGACATCGCCCCCACCTTTCCCCGCCCTTTGAACGGTTCACCATTCAGTGAATTTTTTCTTCTCCCGCTCTTTTTTGCGGAGTCCTGCCATGCATGTGCATCTGAAATGTTCGAGGCACACCCACGTCCAGCCTTCGCCGCGCGTCCTTCGCGTCGCCGGGATGTTCGGTCTGGGTATTGATGAGGAGCGATCAATCGCCGTCGTGCCGCCGACGGACCTTTCGCTTGATGGCGGTCAGATCGTCTTCGTCACCGGGCCCAGCGGCAGCGGCAAGAGCACCCTTCTCCACCTGATCGCAAAGGCCTGCGCGAAGGCGGATCAAGGTCGCGTGCTCCCATTTGATGACCTGCCGCCGCTGCCGGATCGACCGCTGGTGGATTGCCTCGATGCCGGTGCTGGTGATGAAGCCGATGCGAGCCTTGCGATGGTGACACGATGGTTGAGTCTGGCCGGGCTCAACGATGCGTTCGTGATGCTGCGCAGACCTTGCGAGCTTTCCGATGGTCAGCGCTACCGTCTGCGGCTCGCGCAGGTGATGTCGATGATCGAGCGGGCATCACCTGACACGCCGACGACGGACACGCTGAACATCATCCTTGCCGACGAGTTCGCCGCAACGCTCGATCGCCTCACGGCCGCGATCGTCGCACGAAACATCCGCAAGTGGGTCTCGCACTCGACGGTGCCGGTGTGCTTCGTTGCCGCGACGACGCACGATGATCTGCTGGAACACCTGGAGCCGAATGTTCTCGTGATCAAACACCTGGGTGAGAAGCTGGAGGTGCTGACGCGATGAACACCTTCCCGCCACTTTCCGCGCGTTTCACTTCGCTGCCCGGCCAGACGCTCGAGTCTTCGCTACGCCTTCGCGGTGGTGATGCGCGTGACTACGAGGCCTTGTCGGAGCATCACTACCGGGCGTCGAGGCCGGCGACGATGACTCGCGTGCTTGTGCTGGAGCACGCCACACCTGCGCTTGCCGCGCGCTTCGGATCGTGCGATGCGAAGCCGCAAGCGGCTGGGGTGTTGGTGGAATCGTTGCCGCCCTTGAACAGTTCGCTGCGCGACTGGGCGCTGCACGAGCGGTTCGGATCGATTCGTGATCTGAAGGCGCGGGCGGCGGTTTTGAACCGGGAAATTCGCTGTATCAGCCGGGTCGTGGTGCATCCGCAGTGGCGCGGGCTGGGGCTGGCGGTTCGGCTGGTGCGCGCGGCGCTGGCCTCGGCGACGACGCCGGTGACCGAAGCGTTCGCTGCGATGGGGCACGTGAATCCGTTCTTCGAGCGGGCGGGCATGACGGCTCATCTTCGACCGCCGCATGCCTTCGACCGCAGGCTTATCGATGCGATTGCGCGCGTCGGGCTTGATGGAGCTGACCTTGCACTGCCCTCGTCGCTTATCGCGCGCATCGAAGCCATGCCTGCCACCGACAAGCGGTTCATCGTCGCGGAGTTCTCACGCTGGCATCGGCAGACGGTCGGGCGCTCGCGCGGGGCTGACGGTGATCTGCCCACGATCCTGCGCTCGGCGCGGCAAAGGCTGCTGCTGGAGCCGGTGTACTACGTGCATGTCCGTTCGTGATCGCCTGGCTTTCTTCATCTCTTTCACCGCTCCTGTTTCTTTTTTGCCTGGGAGGCTGACATGAACATTCGATCCACTCCCCTGTCGTCGCTCATAGCGCATCCGCTGAACAGCAACGTGATGAGCGAGCCGCTATTGAAGAAGCTCGCGGCTCACATCGAGCGCAGCGGGCGTTATCCGCCTGTGATTGTCCGCGCTGCCCCGCGCGAAGGCGCAAGCGGCACGGAGACAACTGCGGTGATGAGCTTTCAGATTCTCGATGGTCATCATCGCGTGGAAGTGCTCCGGCGATTGAAGCATCGCGTGGCTCGCTGCGTGGTGTGGGATGTCGATGATGCGGAAGCGGAGCTGCTGCTGGCGACGCTCAACCGCCTGCAGGGGCACGATGATCCTTACAAGCGGGCGGCGCTCCTGAAGCGGATGCGCGAGCGGCTGGCGGATGATCTGCAGGCGATGGCGAGCCGGCTGCCGGAGCAGGCCCGCGATCTGAAGGCGCTGCTGGAGCTTGCATCGCCGCCCTCTTCGCCGCGCGGGCCGCGATCTCTGGATGAATTGCCGGTCGCGGTGCATTTCTTTCTGTTGTCCGCTCAGCGCAAAGTGCTGGATGCATGTCTGCGCCGCATGGGCGGTTCGCGGGAGGCTGCGCTCATGCGGCTTGTCGAGGTGGGGCGGCCCCACGGACCCGAGTCCGTGGGCTTTGAAGGTTGAATCATTTCAGATCACCACGTCATCACTTCGTTCCTCTCTCCCATTCGCCTTTGCGGAGTTCATCATGAATCGCACCATCTCTCTGAAAGTTCGCCTTCAGATTCTTCAGGATCTCATGAACACTGAAGCCGACCCGGTGACCCTTTCAAAAAAATACCGGCTCGATCTGATCGACCTTTCTCGCTTCGCCCTCGATCCCGAGACTCGCCGGCAAGCCGAGGGGCTGCTGGTGCTGGCGGACGTGCAGACCCAGTTCATGCTCTCGCGCTATCGCGTCAATGCCGCGTCCACGCTTTTTGGATTCATCAGCCCGCAGGAAACCGACGAGAAAGTCGATCCCGATTTGAAGCGCAAGGCCTGTGTCGATCTGCTGCGCGTGGAGATGAAGCGCACCGCGTCGCAGGAGAGTGAAGCGAGCGCGGCGCCTGAAGAGGAATCGCCGATCGAGGAGCTGCGGGAGCTTCTGTATGGCGTTGCGAACGCGCCGAGCGGCAAGGTGGTCGCGCGTAATGAAGGAGAGTCAGAGGCGTGACGCTTGCTTTCCGCTTCGATCCCTTCACATCGCTCGACCGCACTGTTTCCCTTCTTCATTACTTCACGCACTTGACCCGGGAGTCCCCATGTCATCGCCTGCTGCCAAGCCGCCTCATTGCCTTCACACCCTACTGAAACTCGTGCCGCGCACGACGGACGATCTGCATCGCTTTGTGCATCGTGCCCTGGGGTTGCAGATTCCGCGGGTGCCCATCGTGACGGGCAATCAGGCCCCGATGGATTACCTTACCCATGCGTTCTTTGAGGATGGCGCATCGGGGCGCGATCTGATCGTCTGGGCGAGTCGCGGCGGCGGGAAGACGCTGCTCGGGGCCGTCGCCACACTGCTGGATCTCATCTTCAAGCCGGGCATTTCCATCTGCATTCTGGGCGGGAGCATGGAGCAGTCCAGCCGGATGTTCGAACATCTCACGCGCCTGTTTCAACCGCGTGCGCTCGCGCGGCTGCTGGCGGCGGAGCCGACGCAGCGGCGGGTGAAGCTGGTCAACGGGAGCGAGGCGCGGGTGCTGACGCAGTCGCCGCGCAGTGTGCGCGGGCATCACGTTCACAAGCTCCGCTGCGATGAGGTGGACGAATTTCAGGAACACATCTGGCGCGCGGTGCAGCTCATGCCGCGGTCGGGCGCCTGCGGCGAGCGGTTCGTGCGCGGGTCGATCGAGGCGATCTCGACGATGCACAAGACGGTCGGTCCGATGAGCCGCTTGATCGACCGCGCGAAGGAAGCAGAAAGCGTGAAGCTCATCCGCTGGTCGGTGCTGGATGTGATCGAGCGCTGCCCTTCCGCGCGGCCGTGCGAGACGTGTCCGATTCACACCGACTGCCGGGGCCGGGCCAAGGAGGCGGACGGTTTCATGCCGGTGGATGATGTGATCGCGCACTGGCATCGCACCAGTGACAGCACGTGGGCGGCGGAGATGATGTGCCGGCGGCCGAGTGTGCAGAGCGCGGTGTATCCCATGTTCGATCCGATGCCCGGCGGCAGGCATGTGATGCTCACGAGTCCGGGCGGCGGCGATCGTACACACGGCGCGGCGATGACCAGCGACTCGCATCGCCTTCCCGAAGACCGGCCGCTGCGGCGCGTGCTGACGCCGGCCGGCTCACGGCTGCCTGAGCCGGAGATGCAGCTTGTCGGCGGGATGGACTTCGGCATCCGCGATCCGCTGGTGATGCTCTGGGCCCGCTTACACGCACCGAAGGGCAAGTCGCGCCGCCAGTGTGAGCGCGAAGAGCTGATCGTCGAAGTGGTCGATGAGTACGCGGCTGAGGGACTGACGATGGATCAGAATCTGGTGCAGATCGACGAGCGCGGCTGGCCCAGGCCTGTGTGGATCGGCGTCGATCCGAGCGGTGCGAGCTGCAATCGGCAGACCGGCAAGAGCGACATCGACCTGGTGCGCAAGCGCGGCTACCGGGTGCGGGCGGTGGGCTCGCGCATCAGCGTCGGCATCGAGATGATCCGCAGGCGGCTGGACCGCGGCACGCTGCGGATCGATCCGAGGTGCAAGCGGCTGATCGAATCGCTGGAGAACTATCGCTTCGATCCCGACAAGCCGCAGGAGGTGAATCCGAAGAAGGAAGGGCCGGACCATGCGTGTGATGCGCTGCGGTATTTGATTGTGAATCTGGAGTTTGGCGGGGGGAAGGTGGAGGCGAAAGGGTATTGAGGGAGAAATCTCAAAGACAAAAGATCCAAATCTCAAACAAGGTCCAAAGCACAAAACTCAAATGCAACTGTGGACACCAAAGCCCACGCACGGGAGTGCGTGGGCTTTGGTGTTCGCTTTTCGATTTGAGGTTTTGAATTGGAGCTTGTTTGAGACTTGGAGCTTTTGTCTTTGAAAGTTTGCTCTTATTTCGCATACTTCGCGCGGGGCTTGAGCATCGCCTCATCGAGCACCCGGCGGCCGTCGAGGAGGATGAACTGCGTCTGGATCGAAGCGGGTGAGAAATTGATCTTCATGATGTGATGCCCCGCCGCCGCCATGCCGGGCTCTTTCAGATACCAGCGGGTGACATCGGGCTTGCGCTGCGGCACACCGAGGCCGCCTTCGCCGAGGTAGACCACGCCGGTGGGATCGACCTTGCCATCGCGGATCGGCGGCGTGCGTTTGATGACGTGACCGTCGGCTTCGAGAACGAGATCGACATCATGCTGCTCGAACAGCGGCACGAAATCCTTCAGCGCGCTGCTGGGCTTTTTCACGGCGGGCCATGCGGGGCGATGGTACTGCGCGAGCACCCAGCGATTCTTCGCGCGCACCTTCGCGAGTTCCGCGTCGAGCCAGAGGCGCTGATCGCCCGCCGTGCTCAATTCGGTGTTGAGCGTGATGAGGGCGATGGCGGGCGCGAGCTGCGTGGTGTAGTAGCTGTCGCGTTTGCCGCCGGGGAAGTTGAAGACCTGCTGAAAGAGAGCGCCGCGATCGTGGTTGCCGCGGGTGGGGATGATGGGGAGCAGGCGGTTATCGCTGGTGGCGTAGCGTTCCAGACCGTCGAGCGCGCCGAGCCATTGCTCGAGGCTGTCGCCGCTGTTGAGGTAGTCGCCGCCGTGGGCGAGGGCGATGATGTTTTCATCCTTCTCGATGAACTCGCGGATCATGCCTGCGATGTCCTTCTCCGCGGTGCCGTCGCCTTTGGAATCGCCGCCGAAGAGAATGCTGAAGTCGCGATCGTCAGCCGGCGCGGTGATAAAGGAGAACTCATCACTCGCCTGGCCCTGATCGATGACGGTGAAGTAGTACCGCGTCGAAGGCTTCAGGCCGGTGAGCACGGCGTGGTGGTAACACACATCCTTGAGTTTCTCTTTCTCATTGGAGCGGGTGATGACGAACTGATCATTCACCTTGGCCGCGACCTGGCTCGGGTACTGGTTGAGCTTGCCGGTGGCGGACTGCGGGCCGAAGCGGACGAGAAAATCGCCTTTGGCGGTGGTGCTGGTCCAGGAGATGACCGCGCTGGTGGCGGGCTGCTCGTGCCAGATGACGCGCACGTGGCGGATGTCACTCTCGGCATTCGCGCCGTGCGCGGCGGCGAGGTGCAAGCCGCTGAAGCAGACGACGAGCAACAGGGCGACGCAAAGGCGGCGCGGTGAAGGATGAGACGGATGAGTGCGGGAGGTGTGCATCAGCATCCCCACAGGATAGTCGAAGATGCTCGAAATCAGATAGGGCGTCGCGGGGCAGCGGGCTGGGTGCTTTCTTCGCTGTGAATCGTGACCTGCGAAGGCCGGGGCGCGGGGCGGGAGGGCAGGCCGGAGATGCCTGACGCACCGGGAGTGCCGGGGGCGGTCGGTCGCTTCTTCTTCGCGCCGTTCGTTGCCGCGGCTGATTCTGTTTGCGAAAAGTGTTGCACGAGCAGCAGCACCGCCAGCGGCGCGGCCGCGTTGCAGGCGCGGATGAGCATTTCATCGATGCGAACGAAGCCGCCGTCAATGACGCGGGCGGCAGCAGTGATAAGGCCCCAGCAGGCCATGTAGATGATCAGGCCGCGCCAGTGAACGACGCAGGACATGGCGACTAGCCCGGCCGCGACGGCGAGAAGGAGAACCAACGCATCGCCGGCCACAGGCATCGCCAGCCAATGCGAGAGTTCACCGGCAATCCAATCGACGAAGAGGCGCGGTTCACGGAAGCGTTCGAGTTGATACACGCTGATGGCTGCGACGAGGCCGACGATGACCCGATGGCCGATGCGCCAGGAACTGCGGCGATGCTTCACATTCGGCCAGGCGCCGATGAGGGCGACCGCGAGAATCACATCCTGCACGCCGATCAGTCGCAGCAGCCACTCGGCAGTCTGCTGCGGAAAGGTGGTGGCGAAGAAGAACTGTCCGCTGTGGAGAATGTAGTCGATGAATCGCGGGTTGAGCGCGAAAGCTTCATAGCCATGCGCGATGAAGACGACGGCAGCGGCGAGTCGAAGAAGCCACATCGCGCCGTGCTGGCGCCAGGCGGCGCGGGCATAATGCCCGGGCCAGGCGAGGAGCAGGACAAGGGCGAGCGGCGCGATGAAGCGCACCGCCTGCGCAGGCACGGCGACGAAGGCGAACGCATCGCCTTCGTTCATCTGCGTGGCCCAGGCTGTGACGCCGGCCCACGCGGCGACGAGAAGGACGATCGGCGAGATGGGAAAGACGAGCACAACGACGGCGATGCCGAACATCGCGAAGCCGGTGACTTGATCGATCATGCCAGCGGTCGCATCTTCGACGCCCTGGTGATTGAGCAGGTATTCGTTGAGCGGTGAAGGCGTCTGATGCGTGACCATCGGCAGGGCCATGCCGACGCATTGCAGGGCGATGGCGATGCGCAGCACCCACGTGGTCCAGATAACCGCCTCAGGCACCGGCGAAGGAGCCGGCGCGGCAACGGGCTTCGAAGGGGCGATCCGTGGATGCATGCCTTCCATTATCGGCACAATCGGGTGGGGATGTGTGGCGTGTGGCGTGTGATCTGCTTTGGTGGCATGGTCAAGCGCAGTGTGCGGAGCTGGACCATGTGCGCCCGCGGCGTTCGTAACCTTCGCACGGGTCTCCTCGCAAAGCCTCGTCGAGCCGTGGCACCTTGTATTCAATCCTCGATCCGCAATCCGCAATCCGCAATTCCCTTCACACCGGACTCGGCACCGTCTCCAGGACCTGTTTCATGATGCGGTGCGTCGCGCTGCCATCGGCATCGTGCATGTAATTCTTGCTGATCACGCGATGGGCACACACCGGGATGACATTCGAAATGATGTCCTCCGGCGTCACGTAGTCGCGCCGATGCAGCATCGCGGTCGCCTTGGCAGCCTGCGTCAGCGCCAGCGCCCCGCGCGGCGAAACGCCGATCTGAAGCTGATCATGCCCGCGCGTCGCGGTGACTATGCTCACGATGTAATTCACCAGGGCCGGGTCGATCCGCACCTGGTTCACCTTTTCCTGAAGCTCGATCAGATCGCTCGATGTCATCGCCGGCTTCAGCTCGTTCAGCGTCGTGCGCGAAGGGTTGATCGTCAACATGCGGGCTTCATCTTCGGGGCTCGGGTAGCCCAGGTGCAGACGCATGAGAAAACGATCGAGCTGACTCTCAGGCAGAAAGTACGTGCCTTCAAATTCAAACGGATTCTGCGTCGCCAGCACGATGAACGGCTGCACCAGCTTGCGCGTCGTGCCATCGAGCGAGACCTGCCCTTCATTCATCGCCTCAAGCAACGCCGACTGCGTGCGCGGCGTCGTGCGGTTGATCTCATCGGCCAGCACGATATTCGAAAAAATCGGCCCGGGTTTGAAGACGAATTCCTTCTGCTGCTGGTCCCACACTGTCACGCCCAGGACATCGCTGGGCACCAGGTCCGGCGTGAGCTGAATGCGCGTCATCGAACAATCCAGGCTGCGCGAAAGAGCCATGGCGAGAATCGTCTTGCCCACGCCCGGCACATCTTCGATGAGCACATGCCCGCGCGCCAGGAGGCAAATGATGATCTTCTCGACCGCCGACTGGTTGCCGAAGTAAACCTTCTGAATGTTGGCGCGAAGCAGATCGAGGCGATGCATGACGGGAGTATATCCACAAAGCCG
>JBBDXA010000236.1:0-12609 GCA_040902585.1 Phycisphaeraceae bacterium | reverse complement strand
CAGCAGGTGGGCGTTGAGACCTTTGAGAAGATCAAATTCGTCGATGTCATCGGCACCAGCAAAGGTAAGGGCTTCGCGGGCGTCATGAAGCGATGGGGCTTCAAAGGCATGCCCGCATCGCACGGCGTGGAACGCAAGCATCGCTCCGGCGGCTCGATCGCCGGTCGCGCCACGAACCGCGGTTACTCGGGTCGCCCCAAGAAGGGTCACGGCATGCCGGGCCATCTGGGTGATGCCCGCATCACGGTCCGCAGCATCGACGTGGTACTGGCGGACAAAGGTAAGAACCTGCTGCTGGTGAAGGGCCCGGTGCCCGGATCCGTCGGCAGCATCGTGTTTATCAGGGAGGCCATCAGGCTCTATAAGAGCAAGGCCGCAAAGGCCAAGGCGTCGTAAGTCAGGCGGAGCTATGAGCGGTGAGCAATGAGCTGTGAGCCAGAATCGGATTGGCTCAAGGCTCAAAGCTAAAGGCTCATCGCTTCCCAGCAAGATACTACGACGGCACCACAGATTGGCGTGAAATAACCAGGCGCGACCGCCTGTGACCGAAAGGCGAGTTTTAGCTCAAGGCTCAAAGCTCCTAGCTCAAGGCTCAACAATGATCGAAGTCCCAGTACACAACTCGCAAGGCACGCAGGTCGGCACGCTCCAGATCGATGAAGCGCTGCTCGGCGGCGAAGTGCGCCACGGCCTTTTGAAGCAGGCCTTCGTCCGGATTCACGCCAACAACCGACTGGGCGCATCCAAAACGAAGAACCGCCACGAAGTCTCCGGATCGACCCGCAAGCTCTATAAGCAAAAGCACACCGGCAACGCCCGCCGCGGCGACAAGAAAAGCCCCATCCTCCGCCACGGTGCTCACGCCCACTCCAAGAAGCCGCACAGTTGGCGCAAAGACATGCCGGCCAAGATGCGCCGCCTGGCCAATCGCAACGCCCTGCTCGCCAAGGTCGTGGACAACGAAGTCAAGCTCGTCGAAAGCTTCAAGTTCGACAAACCCTCGACCAAAGAGTTCAGTTCACTGCTCGCTGCTCTGAAGATTGATCGCTCCTGCCTGGTCGCCCTCAGCGACACCCGGGGAAACGAAGCCAAGTCAGCCGAGAACGCCCACCGCGTCAGCGTGACGCAGGTCGATCGCCTCAACGCGTTCGATCTGCTCAATCATCGCTACCTGCTGGTGGACAAGGCGACGCTCGAAGGCTGGCTCGGCCGGGTCGCGGCCCAGGTCAACGGCGGCGATGCCAACACGGAGGCTGAATAAACATGACGCCGTCTACACGAGATTCCATCCATATCGTGAAGCGCCCGCTGGTGACCGAAAAGGGCACGTGGGAAGCCCAGCACCTGCGCGTTCGCGGCAAGGCGACCGGCCTGCCCCTGAATCGCTACAGTTTCCTGGTGGACATCAACGCCACCCGCACGCAGATCAAGGATGCGATCCAGGATCTATATAAGGTCCGCGTGCTGAAAGTCCGCACGCAGGTGCGCAAGGGTGTTTACTTCCGAAACAAGTTCGGTCAGGCGCGGACGCCCGACTGGAAAAAGGCCACCGTTCAGATTCACGCTGAAGACTCGATTGATTTGTTCTGATCCATGTTGAGGGTTCCGGGTTCCGGGTTGGAATCCTGAACCCTGAACTCTGAACCCTGAACCCGGAACCCAAAAGGTTTGCCATGCCGATTCGCATCTACAAAAAAACCAGCGCAGGGCGTCGCAACGCGTCGGTGAATACCAACGCCGAGGTGACCAAGAAGAAGCCCGAGAAGTCGCTGCTGTCCAAGAAGATCCGCGGCAGCGGTCGCAACAACAGCGGCAAGATCACCGTGCAGTGCCGCGGCGGCGGTGCCAAGCGGCGCTACCGCAAGATCGACTTCAAGCGAACCAAGGACGGTGTGGCGGCCAAGGTCATCGGCATCGAATACGATCCCAACCGCACCTGCCACATTGCCCTGCTCGAATACGCGGACGGCGAAAAGCGATACATCCTTTCGCCCGTCGGCCTGACCGACGGCCACACGGTCGAGTCCGGCAGCACCGCGGTTGAGCCCAAGGTCGGCAACGCGATGCCGCTGGCGTTTATCCCCTCCGGTCTTGAAGTTCACAATGTCGAACTTCTCCCCGGTCGCGGCGGCCAACTCTGCCGCTCCGCAGGCACCTATGCCCGCCTGACCAATAAGGAAGCCGGCTGGGCGACGCTCGTGTTTCCCTCCGGTGAAATCCGCCAGGTCTCCCTCAACTGTCGCGCTACGATCGGACAGGTCGGCAACACCGACCACCAGCACGTGAAGCTCGGCAAGGCCGGCCGCAACCGGCACCTGGGCCGCCGCCCGAAGAACCGCGGCATGGCGAGGAACCACAACGATCATCCGCTGGGCGGCGGTTCGGGGCGTTCCAAGAAGAACCGTCCCCCGTGCGGCCCGACGGGCGTACACGCCAAGGGCGGCAAGACCCGCAAGCCGAAGCTGCCTTCGAGCAAGCGAATCATCCGCCGCCGCTTCAGCAAGCGGTTCGGACAGTTGACGGTGTGAGAGCTTTGAGCCATGAGCTTTGAGCTTTGAGCCAGAAGAGGCTCCGCACTCAGATCTCAATACCTCAAGGTTCTCTGAATCGGTTTGACCACTCATGACTCATAGCTCTTAGCTCAAGGCTCAAAATGGCACGAAGCACTAAAAAAGGCCCGTTTGTTGACGAGAAGCTCTACCGCAAGGTGGAGAAGCTTAACCAGATGGGCCGCAAGGAACCCATCAAGACGTGGTCCCGCGCCTGCACGATTGTGCCTGAGTTTGTGGGTCACACGTTCCTGGTTCACAACGGCAAGATTTTTCACAACGTGTTCACGACCGAAGACATGGTCGGACACAAGCTGGGCGAGTTCAGCCCGACGCGTATGTTCCGCATGCACACCGCGGGCACCAAGGCCCAGCGTTCGACCGGCGCGGTTTGATAGAGCTATGAGCGAAGAGCTATGAGCCTTGAGCCAGAGTGTGCTCAAGCAAGACTCTGGCTCATAGCTCAAAGCTCATAGCTGATAGCTCAAAGCTCAACGGAGTAGACAATGGCTCGTTTCACCAACATTCACCGCGGCGCTCGAATCAGCCCGACGAAGGTGCGCCCCGTGATCAAGATGATCTACGGCAAGCCCGTCGCCGAGGCGATGGCGATCCTCGATCTGTCCAAGCGTCGCGCCGCGGTCTTCATCCGCCAGGCCCTGCTCGCCGCCCAGGCGGGCGCTGATCAGGCCGAGGTGGATCTGCGTACGCTCGTCGTCACCGATGCCCGCGTGGACTCGGGCCCGACGATGAAACGTTTTCAACCCAAAGACCGCGGCCGTGCGCACGCCATCAAGAAACGCACCAGCCACATTACCGTCGGAGTGGACGCGAAGTAAAAGGGCCAAGGGCGTAGGGCCAAGGGCCAAGGGATGGAGAAGAAGCAGACGTTCAACCAATAAGGATTCGATAGACCGCTGAAGACTCACGAATAAAGACCCTTGGCCCTTGGCCCCTGGCCCTTGGCCCTCCGAGATTGACTCATGGGACAAAAAGTACATCCATTCGGCTTCCGCGTCGGCATCACCGAAGCTCATCGCAGCAGGTGGTTTGCCCCCAAGGCGCTCTATGGCGATCTGCTGATCGAAGATCAGAAGATCCGGAATTTCATCGATCGGCGTTTGAATCGCAACCCCCCATACGCCGCCGTCGCTGACATCCACATCGAGCGCACGCGCGAAGAATTGAAAGTGATCATCCGCACGGCTCGCCCCGGCCTGGTCATCGGACCCAAGGGCCAGAGCATTGAAGAGCTGACCGCGGTGCTTCAGGAAATGACCGGCCGCAACGTCGTCGTCAACTGCATCGAGATCACCCAGCCGGACATCGATGCGAAGCTGATCGCCGAGTCGATCGCCGAGCAGCTCATCAAGCGTGCGGGCTTCCGCCGCGTGATGAAGATGAAGGCCGAGGCCGCGATGGCCGCCGGCGCCAAAGGCGTGAAGATCCTGCTCGCAGGCCGCCTGGGCGGACACGAGATGAGCCGCACGGAAGAAACGCGTATGGGCTCGGTTCCGCTCCAGACGCTTCAAGCCAACGTCGAATACGGCGTGGCCCAGAGCTACACGACCTACGGCGTGATCGGCATCAAGGTGTATGTGTTCAAGGGTATGTTCGGCGCCGTGACCGAAGCCGACGTGGAAAGCAAGGCAGCCGGCGCACGACCCCGCGCCCGTGGCCGCCGATAAGTGCCGCTTGCGGCTTAGCAACGAATGCAACGAGGACGTGACCTATGGCTTTAATGCCCAAAAGAGTGAAGTTCCGCAAGCAGCAGCGCGGCAAGATGAAGGGCAACGCGACGCGCGGCAACTACGTCGCCTTCGGCGAGTACGGCATCCAGGCCACCACCGGCGGCTGGCTCCCGGCCCGCACCATCGAAGCCGGTCGTATGGCTGCCCGTCAGTACGTCGCCCGTGAAGGCAAGCTGTTCGTCCGCGTCTTCCCGGACAAGCCGATCAGCAAGAAGCCGCTGGAAACGCGAATGGGTACCGGCAAGGCGGAGCCCGAATACTGGGCGGCCGTCGTCAAGCCCGGCACGATCCTGTTCGAGATCAGCGGCGTGCCCCGCAACCTGGCGGTCGAAGCGTTCACCCGCGTCGCCCACAAGATGCCGTTCCGCTGCCGCTTCGTCGAACGCCGCCGCGCCTGATGCCGCTTGCGGCTTGGCAATGACTTACCACGGATCGCACGGATCACACTGATAAGAAAAACTGAAATCGGATTCACACCATCCGTGCCATCCGTGAAATCCGTGGTTGATTGATTAGAGAGTAACGCAATGAAGGCCAACGAAATCCACAAGATGAATGACGAAGAGATCGGCGTCGAGTACGACCGTCTCCGTCGCCAGCTTTTCGACCTGCGGTCCCAGGCCGTGACGGAAAAGCTGGAGAACCCCAAGCAGTTGGGCAACATGCGGCGTGACATCGCCCGCGTGCTGACCGAGCAGCGTTCCCGCCAGATCAAGAAGGCCGCCGCCGCCGGCGCTAATAAGGAACAGGCGTAATCCATGGCTGACACCGCCACCCCAACCGAACGTAACGCGCTGGCCACCAAGATCGGCGTGGTCACCAAAGCCAAGCGTGACAAGACCCGCACGGTCGAGATCGACTTCAGCGTGATGCACGCCAAGTACGGCAAGTACCTGCGCCGCACCAGCCGGTATCACGTACACGATGAAAAGAACGAAAGCCAGGAGGGTGATCGCGTGGAGATCGCCAACTGCCGCCCGGTCAGCAAGACCAAAAGCTGGCGCCTCGTACGCGTCCTGGAAAAGGCCCGCCAGGGCGACTGAACCGCCGCTTGCGGCTTCGCACTTAGAAATAGAGCAACACCATGCTTCAGTCAGAATCAAGAGTTGATGTCGCTGACAACAGCGGCGCGAAAATCGCCTACGTCATCCGCGTCAAGGGCGGTACGACCCGCAGAGGTCGTTTCACCCGCCGCATGGCCACCGTCGGTGATACGGTCGTCTGCTCGGTCAAGAAGGCGCTGCCCGGCGGCGACATCAAGGCCGGCACGGTCGTCAAGGCCGTGGTCGTTCGGACCGCCAAGCCGATTCGCCGTGCCGACGGCAGCTACATCAAGTTCGATCGTTCAGCCGTGGTGCTGATCGATGACGACGGCAATCCCCGCGGCACGCGCATCTTCGGTGCCGTGGCCCGTGAACTCCGCGAGAAGAACTTCATGAAGATCGTCTCCCTCGCGGCCGAAGTGGTTTGAGGAAGGGCCAAGGGATGAGGGCCAAGGGCCAAGGGTAAAACCTGCTCATGACTCTCTCCCGAAGGTTGCATTGAATTGATTTACCCCTTGGCCCCTGGCCCCTGGCCCTTGGCCCATTGGATCGACCCATGCCCCGACACGTAAGAAAAGGCGACCTGGTGCAGGTGATTGCAGGTGACGACAAAGGTCGTCAGGGCGTCATCCTGCGCGTGATCACGAAGGATGAGCGCGTGGTGGTGCAGGGCGTGAATGTCCGCCGCAAGCACGTTCGTCCCAGCCAGCAGAACCCCCAGGGCGGCACGGTGGATCGCGAGATGTCGATTCACATGTCCAACGTCCTGCCGGTGGTCAACGGCAAGCCGACGCGCGTGCGTTTTGTAACCAAGGACGACGGCACCAAGATCCGCGTGGCGGCGAGCAACGGCCAGCAGATCGGCCAGCCGTTGCACAAGGCGAGAAAGTCCTGAGTCAAAGGGCAGGTCCTGAGTCCTGAGTCGAAAGACAACAGACCCAGGACTCAAGACCCAGAACCCAGGACCCAAGACTCAGGACCCAGGACTCAGGACCCAAGACTCAGGACTCAGGACTCCTCCCATGACCCCGCGAATGAAGACCAAATATCAGAGCGAAGTCGCTCCCAAAGTGAAAGAGCAGTTCGGGATCAAGAACCCGATGGCTCTGCCGCGCTTTGACAAGATCGTTGTGCAGGTCGGCCTGGGCAAGAGCCTTGAAGGCACGAAGCTCAACCCCAAGCACAAGGAACAGGTCATCAAAGACCTGACCGTCATCACCGGGCAGAAGCCGGTCATGACCATCGCCAAGAAGTCGGTCGCGAACTTCAAGGTTCGCGCCGGCTACGAGAACGGCTGCCGGGTCACGCTCCGCGGCGACCGCATGTGGGAGTTCTTCGATCGGCTCGTCAGCCTGGCGATTCCCCGCATCAAGGACTTTCGCGGCGTCAAGGACACCAGCTTCGACGGTCGCGGCAACTACGCCTTCGGCGTCAACGAGCAGGGTATTTTTCCTGAAGTCGACATGGCGGCCGCCGAGTACATCCACGGCCTGAACGTGGCCATCGTTTTCACGAACAGCACGGATGAGAAATCCCTGTTCCTCCTCCGCGAGATGGGCATGCCGTTCGTCCGCCCCGAAGAGACGCCCGGCCACCACGCCCCGAAGGCAAGCTGAGCGAAGGGCTGAGGGAAGCAGGGCCAAGGGCCAAGGGATTGAATCAGAAACTTTTGAGGATCCGAATATGTCCTGTAAATCGACAGTAGAACGCAACAACCGGATCAAGGCGACCGTCGCCAAATACGCCGAGCTGCGTTTGCAGCTCAAGAAGGCGAAGGATTACGCGGGCTTGCAGAAGCTGCCGCGTGATGCGAGCCCGACGCGCATTCGCAGCCTGTGTGCCCTCACCGGCCGCAGCCGCAGCGTGTACCGCAAGTTCAAGCTCTCCCGCCTCAAGCTCCGCGAGCTGGCGCTGGAAGGCAAGATCCCCGGCATGCGTAAGGCCTCGTGGTAAGGGGCCATGAGCTAAGAGCTTTGAGCGATGAGCCAGACGAAAACTGGTGCCGCTCGCAGCCTCTGGCTCAAAGCTCATAGCTCAAAGCTCACAGCACACTCAAGACCGCACTATTGGAGCACCTGAATGTCGTTAAGCGACACCATCGCCGACATGTTGACTCGCGTCCGCAACGCCGCCCGTAACAAGGCTGCGACTGTGAATTGTCTCAACAGCAAGATCTGCCGCGGCATTGCCCAGGTCCTCAAGGACGAAGGCTACATCGGTGCCTTCCACGTGATCGAGGACGGCCGCCAGGGCATTCTTCGCCTCGAGCTTCGCTACGGCCCGCGCGGCGAACCGACCTTCAGCGTTCTCAAACGCGAGAGCAAGCCCGGCAAGCGCGTGTACGTCGGCGTCAATGAAATCCCAAGGCCTATGGCCGGCATGGGCATCGCCATCGTCTCCACGCCCCGCGGCGTCCTGAGCGATCGCAAGGCCCGCAGCGAAAAGGTCGGCGGCGAGCTGATCTGCACCGTCGAATAAAGCAAGGAGTCAGGGGACAGGAGTCAGCAGTCAGCAATTGCCGACTTCCGACCCCTGACTCCTGACTCCTGACCCCTGACCCCTGACTCCTTCGAGGTTTCAAATGTCCCGCATCGGCAAACAACCCGTGACTCTGCCCGCCAGCGTGAAGGCGTCGGTCAGCAACCGCGTCATCACCATCGAAGGCGCGAAGACCAAACTCACCTTCATCCACAAGCCCCAGGTGGAGGTCAAGGTCGATGGCAACAAGATTGTCGTCACTCGCAAGAGTGACGCCCGGATGGACCGCGCCCTGCACGGCACCACCCGCGCCCTGATTCAGAACATGGTCGTGGGCGTGAGCGAAGGCTTCAAGCGGGAACTGGAACTCGTCGGCGTCGGCTGGTCAATGTCCGTGCAAGGCAACAAGCTTATCAAGCTCAACGTCGGCTATGCCGACGTGCGCGAAGTGGCCATTCCCGCGGGAGTGACCGTCGCCATCGTTCAGAATAAGATGACCATCACCGGAGCGGACAAGCAGGCCGTGGGCCTCCTCGCCGCCAAGGTGCGTTCGCAGCGTCCGCCCGAACCTTACAACGGCAAGGGCATCAAGTACTCCGACGAAATCATCATCCGCAAGCAAGGCAAGCAGTTCGCCGGCGGCGGAGCGTAAGAGGCGGTCCTGAGTGCTGGGTCCTGAGTCCTGAGTCGAAAGACATTGGACATTAGACCCAGGACTCAGGACCCAGGACTCAGGACTCAGGACTCAGGACTCAGGACATCGGCCATGAAAACCAGCGTTCTCAAAAACATTCGCCGTGCTCGCCGCAAGATTCGCGTGCGCAAGGCGGTCCATGGCACGACCGAGCGTCCGCGCTTGAGCGTGTTCCGATCCGTCAAACACATTTACGCGCAGATCATCGACGACACGACGGGCAAGACCCTCGCGTCGGCCAGCAGCGTCGCGGCCAGTGCGACCGGCGGCAACAAGTCCGTCGCCACGGCGATCGGCAAGGACATCGCCGAGAAGGCCAAGGCCGCGGGCATCGCGCTGGTCTGTTTCGATCGCAACGGTTTCCGCTACCACGGCCGCGTCAAGGCCCTGGCGGACGGTGCCCGCGAAGGTGGTCTCAAGTTTTGATATAGCACCGGGCTTGCCCGGTGGACCGTGGACAGTTGTTCGCATGACGGTGGGCAAGCCACCGCTAAATGAAAGCCCAAAAATGGCAGAACGCATCGACGAATCTTCAGAACTGGAATCCACCACGGTCGGCATCTACCGTACCGCGGCGGTGGTCAAGGGCGGCCGGCGCTTCAGCTTCAGCGCCCTGGTCGTCGTCGGCGACCGGCGCGGCAAGGTCGGCATCGGTTACGGCAAGGCACCGGGTGTGCCCGCCGCCATCGAGAAGGCCCAGAAGAACGCCCGCAAGGCCCTGTTCACCATTCCGCTCCAGGAAGGCACACTGCCTCACGCCGTGACGGCCCGCTTCGGTGCGTCGATCGTGAAGATGTTGCCTGCCGCTCCCGGTACGGGCGTTATCGCCGGTGCGACGGTGCGTGCGGTCCTTGAAATGACCGGCGTGCATGACTGCCTGACGAAAGCGTTCGGCTCGACCAATCAGAAGAACCTCGTGAAGGCTGCCCTCGAAGGCCTTCGCTCCCTGCGAACGAAAGACCAGGTCGCCCGCATCCGCGGCGTCGAACTGGAAGATACGGATGTGGATCGCACCCTGGAACTGGGCCGCAAGTATGCTCCCCGCGCTGTGGTTTCCGCTGACAAGGTCAAGGGCCCGGTGAACAAGGTCGGCGTGAAGGGCGGCGGCGGCAAGGGTGGCGGAGGTCGCGGTCGCAGCCGACGTCGCGATGAAGGCGCCGCCGGCGGCGAAGCTGCCGCACCCACGACTCCTGCGACGACCGAAGCTCCCGCCGAGGGCGGCGCCGCCTGAAGAGGGGCGGCATGGTCAAGCGCAGTCCTCGAAGCTTGCCCAGGCCACCAAAACTGACCCCTGACCCCTGACTCCTGACCCCTGACCCCTGCCCCCTGACCCCTGCCGCGAGTGCATTGCCATGATGATCCATGAAGTCACCGAAAAGACCGGCCGCTACAAGAAGCGCAAGCGCGTCGGGCGCGGCATCGCCAGCGGCCACGGTAAGACCTGCGGCCGCGGCCAGAAGGGTGCGGGCGCTCGCTCCGGATTCGGCGGCTCGGTCCGCGCCAGCCGTGAAGGCGGCAGCAATCCGTTCTTCCGCCGCATTCCGAAGGTCGGTTTCAGCAACTTCAAGTTCCGCGTCGAGTACGTCGCGGTCAACGTCGGCGATCTCGACGGCTTTTTTGAAGACGGCGCGGAGATCAACCCCGAGATGCTGGTGAAGGTCGGCCTTCTGCACCGCGCCAAGACCGCGGTGAAGATCCTCGGCGGCGGGGAGACGAAGAAGAAGTTCAACGTGACAGCCGCGGCGTTCTCCAAGTCGGCGATCGAGAAGATCGAAAAGGCCGGCGGCAAGACGACTGTGGCGGAGTGAGCTTTGAGCCGTGAGCGATGAGCTATGAGCCGAAAGGCCGCTCGCTGCTCGCGACTCTGGTTTAAAGCTCATCGCTCATCGCTCCAAGCTCAAAGCTCGAAAAAACCATGCTCAACGCTTTTCTAAACATGTGGAAGATCAAGGAGCTTCGCAACAAGCTCCTGTTCACGATCGGGATGCTGGTCATCTACCGCATCGGGTTCTTTATCCCGTTGCCGGGCGTCGATCAGAAGCAGCTCGCCGACTGGGCCGAGAAGGCCTCCGGCGGGGCGGCAGGCAACATCATCCAGTTCATGGGCATCTTCACCGGCGGCAATCTCTCCCAGAGCACGATCTTCGGCCTGGGCGTCATGCCGTACATTTCCGCGGCCATCATCTTCCAGCTCCTGGCGACCGTGCTCCCCTCGCTTCAGCACCTGAAGAAGGAAGGCGCGGCAGGCCAGCAGAAGATCAACGAGTGGACGCGCTATGCGACCGTCGGCTTATGTATCGTGCAGGGCGTTTTCTGGATGAGCTTCATGCAGAGCCAGCACCACGTCTACGCCGAGTGGAGCGGCACGATCAGCTTCTGGCTGTGCGGCGTGCTGGGACTTACCGCGGGCACCGTGTTCCTGATGTGGCTGGGTGAGCAGATCGACAAGTACGGCATCGGCAACGGCATGTCGCTGATTATTACGGCAGGCATACTCGCCCGCATGGATGATGCCATCGGATACATCGCCGGCAACTTCGACCTGACCGGCGGCGATGCCAACTCCTTCGGCCCGATGAAGGTGCTCTTCCTCGTCGCCGCGTTCATCCTGGTTGTGGCCGGCTCGATTATCATCACCCAGGGCCAGCGGCGCATCCCGATTCAGCAGGCCAAGCACACCCGCGGCCGGCGCGTCTACGGCGGCCAGAAAAGCTACCTCCCGTTGCGCGTTAATCACGGCGGCGTCATGCCCATCATCTTCGCCTCGGCCCTGATGATGTTCCCGTCGCTGATCCTCGGCTGGATGAGCAGCATGTGGCCCGATTCCGGCTTTGTGCAGTTCCTCAACCGCAACTTCTCCATGGGCGGCGGCTTCCTGTACATCATGCTCTACGTGGGCCTGATCTACTTCTTCGCGTACTTCTGGACCACCGTTCAGTTTCAGCCCAAGGAAATGGCTACCCAGCTTCGCGATCACGGCAGCTTTATCCCCGGCCTTCGCCCCGGGCCGCGCACGGCGGAGTACTTGGAAACCGTCATGGAACGCATCACCTATGTCGGTGCCAGCTTCCTCGCGGTCATCGCCGTCATTCCCAACATCATTGCTCATGCCTTTAACATCCGCTACGAAGTCTCGGCATTCCTCGGCGGCACGGGCCTGCTGATCACCGTCAGCGTCATGCTCGACTTTGTCCAGCGCATCGAGGCCAACCTGCTGATGCGCAACTACCAGGGCTTCCTCGGCTCCGGCGGCGGCGGGAAGGGGCCAAGGATCAGAGGCGCGCGAGGCGGGTAGGTTTGATATTCCCCTCCCTCTTAGGGAGGGGCCAGGGGAGGGTCGAGCCAACGAACGAGATGGTTGACCTTTTCTTGCTGGACGCCTGACCCTCCCCCAACCCCTCCCTAAGAGGGAGGGGAGTAAGACAGTTAGACAACGCTGCGAATTTTGGATAAACTGCCGGGTCTCGACCGCCCGGCCCAGGCGGACGAAATGTTGAAGACCAAACGCAGGAACAAGATCACCCTCAAGGCCGCGGACGAAGTCGAAAGAATGCGGGCCGCCGGTCGTTTGGTGTATCAGGTTCTGAAACTCTGTCACGAGATCTGCAAACCGGGCATCAGCACGGTGGAGATCGACAGGCAGGCTTGCGAAGTGTACACGAATGCCGGTGCCATCGGGTTGTTTAAGAACTACCCGTCGAGCACGACAGGCGTGCCGCCGTTTCCCGGAAACCTGTGCATCAGCCTGAACGATGAGGTGGTGCATGGCATTCCGAGCGAAGACGTGATTGTGAAAGACGGTGACATCGTCAGTATCGACTGCGGTGTGCTCCTGGACGGCTGGTGCGGCGACTCGGCGACGACGATCCTGGTTGGGAACGTCGACGCCAAGACGAGAAAGCTCTGCGACGCGACGAGGCACGTGCTGGACCTTGCGATCCAGAACATCAAGCCCGGCCGCAAGTGGAGCCAGATCGCCCGGTTGATGCAGAATTACGCCGAGCGCAGCGGCTACGGCGTGGTGAAAAACTTTGTAGGGCACGGCGTAGGCCAGGAACTGCACGAAGAACCGCAGGTGCCCAATTATTACGACG